>JAJZDM010000197.1 GCA_021806005.1 Acidobacteriota bacterium
CGCTTCATGGGGCCCCGCCGGCTCACTGCCCGCTCTCGCTGCCGCCGCCTCCAGCCCTTCCACCCGTCTGGGGAAGCATGCTCGGAAGTGGTCTGGTGAAATTCAGCTAAGTGGGCCTTTTCAACCCGGCCAATGGGGATGATCCTAAACGCGAATCCCCTTTGGGTCCAGCCCCCGAAGGGGGTTAGGGTTGGGCCGGGTCGGGTCAGGCTGCAGCGTGGCGCGCGCCGGGATCGGATCGTCACGGCACCCACCTCGCTCCGCGCCCAGGGCACTGCTCTCAGAAGATCCAGCAGCGCTGGCTGCAGACGCATCGAGTCGGCTGCAGGAGAGTCGAGCGCAGCAGCACTGGGAGAGTCAGGCGTCGCAGTTTTGATTATCTGAAAAGGCCGTGAACAATCGATTGAGCCTGATCTGGCGTCGCTGCCTCGGCCATCGTTGCCTGTGGGAGGTAAGTCATGCGATCCACTGCGAGTATCCATCGCGTCATCCGTCTTCTTCACTACACAGCCATTGCGGGCCTCGTCTCTGGCTGCACCATCCTGGCCAGTGGCACCGCGATGGGGCAGACGATCGCCCTGGCCGAAGCTGGGCCTGCCAACGCCGACTCCTTGCACGTCCATGCGGCGCGGGCTGAAGGTACCCAGCAGCCTGCCGCCGTCTCACCCGTCGCACCCTCCCCCGTCGTCACCCCGGAGCTGCGCGCCGATACGCTGATGGCCCGTGGAATGTACCAGGAGGCCATTGCAGCCTATCGAAGGATCCAGCCGCGAACGGCCGCGATCGAAAACAAGATCGGCGTAGCGTACCAGCACCTGGCCTTGGACGATGCCGCGGTGAGCTACTACCAGCAGGCCATGGCCACCGATCGCAGAATGGCTGCTCCCTACAACAATCTGGGAACCATCTACTTCCAGGAGAAGGAGAACCGGCTGGCCAAACAGTTGTACAAGAAGTCCATCCGGCTGGATGGGAGCAAAGCGGCCTTCTGGGGAAATCTGGCCATGGTCTATCTGGCCCAGAAGCAGTACAGCGACTGTGCCGAGGCCTTTCAGCGCGCCTTCAAACTGGACCCTGACATCTTCCAGGACATCGAGCAGAACGGACTCCGTCAGGGCGAGTCTCCCCAGGACTTGGCCCGGATGTATCTGACCTTCGCTGAGATCTACGCCCACGCCGGGATGAGGGCTGAGGCCATCGTTTACATCCGTAAGGCGCTCGATGAAGGGTTCCGAAGCAGGCAGATGATCGAGCAGGACCAGCAGCTTGCCGTCCTGCACGGTTATCCGGCCTTCGAACAGTTGCTTAACCCACACCTGCACTGATCTCCGGCGCTCCGTCTCGCGCCTCCGATCCGCAGTTCAGCACGATCTCCCGGTCTTTGGGCCGGTACAGTCCCGGATAGCCCCCTCCCGTCTTGGATCTGCGGCTTAGCACAATCTGCGTGCCCCCCATCTCAGGCCTTTCGAGATGTGGGTCGGCACGACCTCTGGCGAGCCGATCTGCAGACGTCCTCAAGCGATTACTCCTGCGCTTCCAGTCTCCGGCTGATGGAACACTTTGGGTGTCCCATATCTCGCGCTTTTCGAGATGTGGGCCCGCCCAGGTCTCCATGGCGACGGTCCGCAAAACTTGCTACGCTCTTAGAGCGGAAGCCGACACCACCTCCGCCGGCACCAAAACGTTATGACGCCACGCATTGCGATTCCCGTACCGACCTCGAAGGATCCTGAGTACAACCAGCGCGCCTGGCCCCGGTACGCTGCCGCGGTGAGCCAGGCTGGCGGTGAGCCGGTGGCGATCGACCTGGGCGCCTTGCCCCGGGAGTTGCGCTCTCTTGCTGCTGGCTGCGATGCGGTACTGCTGCCCGGGAGCCCGGCCGACGTGGACCCGGCGCTCTACGGGGCGCAGCCTGACCCGGCATCGGCCGCCGCGGACCCCGCGCGGGAGGCGGTGGACTACCTGCTGCTCGAGGACGCCGAGGCGTGCGGCAAGCCGGTGCTGGCCGTCTGTTACGGAATCCAGTCGCTGAACGTCTGGAGCGGAGGAACGCTGGTGCAGGATCTGATGCCCCTGCCGGTGAACCACGCTGCCGGTGGCAAGGTAGCTGTGGCGCACACCGCAAGGGTGGCGCCGGAGAGCCTGCTGGCCTCCCTTCTGGAGCCGGAGGAGGCGCCGCTGGTGGATGGATCTCTGCGCCTGCCCGTGAACTCAAGCCATCACCAGGCGGTGGCGGCGCCCGGCAGCGGGCTGCGGGTCGTGGCGCTCAGCACTCAGGACGGCGTCATTGAGGCCGTGGAGAGGGCTGTCGGTAACTCACAGGAAACAAAAGATATAGCGGAGACAAGGGATAGCGGGGATCGAGCCGGCACAACGGGTGCCAACGGTACAGACGGCATGGTGTTCCACGTGGAACACTCCGGCGAAACCCCGAGGCGGAGGCAGTTTGTGCTGGGTGTGCAGTGGCACCCGGAACGCAGCTACGAGATCAGCGCCGCCAGCCGCGCCATCTTCTCCCGCCTGGTGCAGGAGGCGCGGCCCTTCGCCCAAAGCCGTATCGAGAGAGAGGGTGCGCAGACAGCCCTCAGCCACAACTCCGCTCCGAGCCACACCGAGCCTTATCCCATCCGAACCACCAAAGCCAGGTCTCGTTAGCCCAACCTATGCCCACTTGCCTCAGCCAACCATCCCCCGAGACCCTTCCCCCGGGTCGCATCGCCGCGCTCCTTCAACCCTACCTCGGCGCTGCTGCGCCTCCCCAGGAACTCTACGACCGTCTCTCTGTATACCTCGACCTGCTGCTCCGCTGGAACGCCCGAACCAACCTCACCGCCATCCGCACCCCCGAAGAGATGGTCCGCCGCCACTTTGGTGAGAGCCTCTTCGCCGGCGTGCACCTGGAGCCACGGCTCAATATCCAGACCAATACCCAGCCGGAAGCCTGGGCCCCATCCACCCCAACCTTGCTCGACTTCGGCTCCGGAGCCGGATTCCCCGGGCTGCCCATCCAGCTTTTGCACCCCCATTGGCGCGTAACGCTGGCCGAATCCCAGGGGAAAAAGGCAGCCTTCCTGCGTGAAGTCGTCCGTACTCTCGGATTGGAGACTGAGGTATGGGCAGGCCGGGTCGAGGATCTGCCCCCCATCGCCGGTCTCCCCCGCCACTTCCATGCCGTCACCCTCCGCGCCGTGGATAAGATGCAGAGAGCGCTGGACGAAGCGCGGAGGAGAGTCCTCCCCGGGGGATGGCTCGTGAGCTTCTCAACCGCCTCACAGCCAGACACAGAAGAGGTCCGGCTTCCGGGTGAGGCTCCGGGCTGGCTCAGGCTGGAACGCATCCAGCCATAGACCTCATCCACGCTTCGGAGCCCTCGATCCCATCAATCTCTCTCCGCAGCCCATGCACAGCATTTCCTCCGGTGTTCCACGTGGAACACACCGCTATCTTTGTTCCACGTGGAACACTCCCCCTCCGACTCTGCTACGCTGGGGATCGTTCCGCCATCTCCGCAAAGACCGTGCCCCCCCCCAAAGCCATGCCCAAAGCCATGCCCAGCGCCATGCCCGAAGCCACCGCCAAGCCGGACCAGAC
>JAJZDM010000071.1 GCA_021806005.1 Acidobacteriota bacterium
CGCCTACAGCCATCTCTCCCTGCCCGCTTCGGATCAGGCCGGCTCTCCGCTGGATGCCTCCGCCACGGTCACCAACACCGGCAAGGTGGCCGGCGATGAGGTGGTGCAGCTCTACCTGAAGTTCCCGAAGATCGCCGGGGCCCCACGCCTCGCGCTGCGCGGATTCCAGCGGCTCCATCTGGAGCCCGGAGAGAGCCGGCAGGTGAGCTTTGAGCTCAAGAATCGCGACCTGAGCATGGTCACCCAGGACGGCGATCCCATCGTCGCCCCGGGCAACTACACCCTCAGTATCGGGGGCGGACAGCCCGGCACAGGAGCCCCCTCCGTCACCGGCCACTTCCGCATCGACGGCCAGATCGGCCTGTCGCAGTAGGTGAGCAGCGGCCCTCCGGGCGTTCGTCCCAATGGGCGGCTGCGGCCCTGCATGATGCGCAGGGCCGCAGCCGCCCGGGAACCGCCGTCGCCTCCACCGGCGCGCCACACCACACACACTCCCCAGCTACTTTGATCCTTCCCGCAGGAGCGCATAAGATCGCACCTATGGCGGATGTTCTCCCTCCACCGGCCTCTACCGCACTCTCCGGCGACCGTACCCTCTCTGCAACCACCTCTCTTCCCCGTCGCACACTCAGCAGACGGCGCGCCGCTGTGGAGATCGGCGCAGGCTACGGCCTGATCCTCGTCGTCCTCTGGACCCCGCCCCCCTGGCAGCGTCCGCTCTACCTCTTCACCGCAGTGGTGCTCGCCATCATCCTCTGGCGCAGTTTTGACAGTGCATCCTCCATGGGGCTGCGCGCCGCCAACCTTCTCCGCTCCCTCTGGGTGGTCGCTGTCGCCCTGGCGCTCTCCTCCATCGCCGTGGCGCTGGCCATCTACCTGCACACCCTCCACTGCCCGCATCGGCCAATTCCGTTCCTCAAGCGGTACATCGGATACGCTCTCTGGTCCTTTGTGCAGCAGCTTCTATTGCAGGAGTTCTTTCTTCGCCGGCTGCTGCGGCTGTTGCCCAGCGCCGGAGCGGCGGCGCTGGCCTCGGCCGCCATCTTCTCGTTCGCCCACCTTCCCAGTCCCATCCTGATGGTGGTCACCTTCACCCTGGGGCTGGCCTCCTGCCTGGTCTTTCTGCACTATCGCAACCTCTATCCCCTGGCGATGGCGCACGCCATCCTGGGCATCACGCTGGCCATCACGCTGCCCCACGCCGTCATCCACAACATGCGCGTCGGGCGCGGATACTTCACCTATCGGGCTCCGTATCGCACCGCTCAGCGCAGCCACAATGACCAGGTGCTGTCCACCAGCGCATGGGTCAACGCTGAGGCGCCCACCCTGCGCTCTCTGCGCCAGGCCCGCCCGTAGAAGATGCCGGCCAGAGCGGCCATCAGCACGTACCTCCAGTTGAAGTGCACGGCCCGTTTATTGAAGTGGGAGAGTCCGAACAGCACCGCAGTCACCAGCAGCGCGGGAACACGCCCCAGCCGCCGCTCCAGAAGGTTCTGCATCCAGCCGCGGAAGAACAACTCCTCAGGAACCGCAATGAACAGGAAGGTGAATCCAAAGGCCCCTGCCGCCTCTGCCACCGAGGGCCAGCGCGCATGGAAGTGCAGAAACCCCAACCCCAATCCCAGCAGGATCGCCATCGGCGCATAGAGCGCATACTCTCGAACCCCGCCATACAAATCACTCAGGCGCAGACGCAGATCGAAGCCCACCCCGGTCAACTGCCGCACCACCAGCAATCCATAGATCCCGGCATCCAGCAGCAACAGTTTGCTGAATACGGCCAGATGCGGGGGCCAGGCTCCTTCCAGCCAGCGCAGATCCACCGCCAGCCCCAGCCCCGCAAGCACCAGCAGCTCCCGCCAGCTCCCGCACTGCTGCGGATCCACCCGGCGCGCATCCTCCAGCAGCGCCGCCACAGCCACCGGCAGCAGCAGATAGACGGCCAGCCAGCGCAGATGAAAGTCTCCGCAGGCACGGGTGACCAGCGCATAGGGCACGGCCAGCACGGCGGGAGATCCCAGACGCACCCAGGCAGCCAGCCTCCCGGGCCGCCGGAACAGCCCCTGCGCCCATCCCTGCGCCCGCTCTCCGCCAAAGCCCAGCACCAGCAGCGGCAGCAGGGTCAGGCAGGCCGCGGCCAGCAGCATCCCCCACGCCTCCGCGCTGTATCCTCCATGCCTGGCCAACCACGACATGCCTCTACGATAGCAACTCCACCCTGAGATCCCGATCCGCCAGCCTCTGCCCCCTGTGATCTTCATCACTGAGTTCGGGATGCGGCGTCCGGCAACATCCAATCCAGAATAAGAATTATTCTCATTCAAGAATTTATGGCTCTCGACACTCCATCCTCACAGTTCGGCGCGCTGTGCGAGCAGGCGGGGATCGCCCCTACCCATCAGCGCCTGGTCATCTGGCAGGCGCTCAAAGAGATGCGCAACCACCCCAGCCCCGAGGAGGTGTTCGCGCGCGTCAGGCCCCAGCTTCCCACCGTCTCGCTGGCGACGGTCTACAACAGCATCAACCTGTTTCTGGAAACAGGTGTCTTCCGCCAGGTGAACGCGCATCACCGCAAGCTGAGGATTGAGACCAATGCGACACCACACCCTCACCTGGTCTGCCGTCAGTGCAGGACGATCTCCGATCTGGATGCAGGCCTGTTTGACAACCTGCCGGCGCCCAGGGATCTGCCCGATGGTTTTGTTGCCGAGCACGTCGCGGTGGACGTGATTGGATTGTGCTCTTCATGCCGGGAAGGCTCTTCCTTCCGGGAAAGCCCCGCCTGACCCTGCGCCGCAGATCCCCAACCGGAGCGGGGCCAACGCAGAACCGCCACCGGCACTATTCCTTCTCCAACCAACCTTCCCTTCTCCCTTCAACCGTACTTCGCTGCGAGGAAGCACCATGAACTATCCCGTCTGGGATGTACTCTTCGGTTCCGGTCTACTCATTGCGCTGGTGGCCGGCCTGCACGTCTTCGTCTCCCACTTCGCCGTGGGCGGGGGCCTGTTTCTGGTCCTCACCGAGCGCAAGGCTCGCCGGACCAATGACCTGGCGCTGCTGAACTGGCTGAAAGCTCATACCCGCTTCTTCGCCCTGCTCACGGTCGTCTTTGGAGCCGTCAGCGGGGTTGGCATCTGGTTCACCATCGGACTCATCTCACCCAGCGCCACCAGTGACCTGATTCACATCTTTGTCTGGGGATGGGCCATCGAGTGGGTCACCTTCTTCATCGAGATCTCTGCGGTGCTCCTCTACCTGTACGGCTGGGACAAGCTGCCGCCCAAACTCCATGAGTGGTACGGTTGGATCTACTTCCTCGCCGCCTTCTCCAGCCTGGTGGTCATCAACGGCATCATCACCTTCATGCTCACGCCAGGGAGCTGGATCGACGTTCACAAGTTCTGGATCGGATTCTTCAATCCCACCTATCTGCCCTCTGTCTTCTTCCGCACCGCCATCTGCCTGGCCCTGGCCGGCATCTACGCTCTCATCACCGCCAGCGTGCAGAAGGATCCTGACCTGAAGACGCGCATCGTGCGCTGGGGAGCGCTGTGGACTGTGCCCTCGCTGCTGGCCCTTGTGCCGCTGGGCTGGTGGTACATCCATGAGATCCCGGCTTCGCTCTTTCTCAGCGCTCGCGGGCCCATGCCCACGGCCACACACTTCGCCTCGCTGGCCTGGATCCTGCTGGCCGTCACCTTCGCGCTGATGCTGCTGGCGGTCTTCACTCCCCGCCGTCTGCATCTGGTCTTCGCCCTGCTGGTGGCCCTGGTGGCGCTGGGCGCCATGGACTCCTTCGAGTTCGTCCGCGAAGACGTGCGCAAGCCCTTCGTGATCGAAAACTATCTCTACGACAACTCGCTCTACGCCTCCAGCATGCCCGGGGACGGCGGCTTCACCGTGGACAACCTGAATAACACCGGCGTGCTGCACGCAGCCAACTGGATCAACCAGCGCAACCTCACCGCCGGCAACCAGGTGGAGGTCGGCCATGAGATCTTCCGCGTCGAGTGCCAGTCCTGCCACACCCCCAACGCCTATCGCGGCATCCATCAGCTCATCGAGCAGCGCCAGTGGGATCCGGCCTCGGTAAGCGCCATGCTCACCGGCCTCTCACTGATGCACAACGGCGTCATGCCTCCCTTCGCCGGCACTGACGCCGAACGCGACGCCCTGGCCGCCTACCTGAACTCCCTGCAGACCATCACACCCGACCCGTCCACCTTTACCAACGGCAAGCTGGTCTTCACAAACCAATGCTCAATGTGCCATCAGAACCAGCCCGACGATCCTCTCTTCTCCGGTCTGGATCCCAACCCGCAGGTCGCCGCCGACTCGCTCAAGGATCTGCCCAGCCTCTTCCCCCTGATGCCGGCCCTCAAGCTCAACCAGACCCAGCGCACCTCGCTGGTTCAGTGGCTCAACACCCAGCGCCCTGCCGGCAAGCCCGGCGCACCGCCCAGCTCCGCAGCCCAGGGAGGCAACTGAGATGATCCATCCCGGCGTGATCCCCACAATCCCCGCAATCGACCCCAACCCACTTCCCGCGCCCTACTGGGTCTTCAAGCTGCTGCTCCTGGTCACCTTCTACCTGCACATCCTGGCCATGAACCTGATGCTCGGCGGAGCCGCTCTGGCGCTGCTGGCGCGCCTCACCTCAAGCAGGCACCCGATGCGCAGCCGCATCTTTCTGGATGTAGCCAAAAAGATCCCCACCCTGCTGGCCGCCACCATTACCCTGGGCATCGCTCCACTGCTCTTCGTGCAGGTGATCTACGGACAGTACTTCTACACCTCCACCATCCTCATGGCCTGGCCCTGGTTTCTGGTGCTCGTACTGCTCATCGCCGCCTACTACGGCTTCTACTTTGTGGCCCACAACGGCAAGCGGCGTCCGGGAGCCGCGGGCGTGGTCCTGTTCCTCAGCCTCGCGCTTGTATTGCTCATCGGCTTCATCTACACCAACAACTTCACCTTGATGCAGACGCCCGCCCGCTGGGCCGCCCGGTACTTCGCCGATCCCTCGGGATGGAATCTGAACCTGGCCGACCCCACGCTGATCCCGCGCTACCTGCACTTCATCACCGCGGCCGTCGCCGTCGGCGGCCTCTTACTGGTGCTGCTGGCGCTGGCGCGCTGGAAGCATGACCCGGAGTATGCAGCCTATATCTTCCGCTTCGGCGGCAAGACCTTTGAGTACGCCACCATGGCCCAGTTCCTCATCGGCCTCTGGTTCCTCATCAGCCTGCCGCGCGACCTGCGCATGCTCTTCATGGGCGATAATCCCATCGCCACGGCGATGTTCGGTGTCGGCGTCCTCGGCTCCCTGGCCGCCATCTTCCTGATGTCCGAAGCCCTGCGCAGACAGAACATTCGCATGGGGGCCTTTGGCGTCACAGGCGTCACCGCCGCGGTCATCCTCTGCATGTCCATCATGCGCGACAACCTGCGCGATGCTTACCTGAAGCCCTACTTCCACCCCAGCCAGTTCGCGGTGAAGACCCAATGGGCGGTCTTTCCCCTCTTCCTGGGAATCTTTATCGGCGGCGTCATCCTCTGGCTGGTGATGCTCAGGCGCTACGGACTGTTCACCAGCACCCGGCCCACGGAGGAGTAAAGGACAAGACAAGCACGAGGATTCCAGTGCCGTGCTGCCGCGGGGTAAGCCCGCGGCGGCAACGCTCTACGCAAACCGTCCGATACCGATTCCTACCAGGTAGGTCACCACACCCTCCACCAGCCCCACCAAGGTCATCTCCAGGCCGCTGCTCCACCACGACCGGATGGTAATCAGCGATTTGGCCGCGCCCACGGCGAAGTGCGCGGCCAGCGAGACGATCGCAGCCACGATAATAGCCGGCACACCGGCCATGAAGAAGAACGGTATTACCGGGATCAGCGCTCCGATCGCGGTCGAAAGCGCACCTGAGGTCGCCGAGACCCAGGGCTTGCTCAACCCCTCTTCGGTCATATGCAGCCGTTCTCTGGCCAGCGCCTCCACCAGCCGCTCCTTCTTCTCCGCGATGTGGCCTACAAAGTGGTCGGCATCTTCCGCGGAGAGTCCGCGCACCTGGAACGTGAGCGAGAGCAGTTCCCGCGCCTCGGCCTCATTGTTCTCCACCGCATCGCGCTCACGCGCATACTCGGCCTCATAGATCTCGCGCTCACTCTTGGCGGCCAGATAGGCGCCGGAGCCCATGGAGAGAGCGCTGGCTACCATTCCCGCCAGACCCGCAATCAGCACAAACCGGCTGTTGCCCAGCGTCGCGCCAGAGACGCCGGAGACGATTCCGAAGATGGCTCCCAGTCCGTCGTTCACCCCGTAGATCGCATCGCCAATCCAACTGGCCGCCTTCGGCTGACCTGCCTCCCGCTGCGCTACCAGGTCATCCAGCGCCTGCTGGGCCTGCTCGCACTCAAGCGCATCGGGTGACAGGTGATGCCGGATCAGCCCGCCCAGAGTAAGGTAATGGTCGGACTCATCCGCGATCACCTCCTTCAGGATCGCGATGCTCTCCGGATCGCCCAACTCGCGAATCTGCTTACCGTAGCGGGCGATGTCGCGGCTCTCATCCAGTTCCAGGCGGCGCAGGGCCAGGTCCTGACCTCCGACGCGAGTCGCCAGTGACCCCGCCTCCCCTTGCTCCGGCCCGGTGTACTCCGGCGTAGGAGCACCCAGCGCGGTCAGCCGGCCAGCCCACAGATCCGCGTGGTGCTTCTCCGCCAGCGCCAGGTTGCGCAGCGTCCGCCGCCGATGCGGATCGTTCTCCTGCTGGGAGAGCCCAAAGTAGGTGTGATAGCCGTACATCTCCGCCTGCCAGTTGCTGGAGATCGCCTCAACCAGTTGTGCCTTTTCCTTGCTGTTCATTGTTAAAGCGGCCTCTCCAGGGGTGGCGCGGCCCGCACGCTCCGCCCCGATGTTGTTCTTTTGTTCTATTCTCGCTTAACTGGCCCTGCGGTCGAGCACCAGCGCCGACCCGCCGCGCAAACGCAGCCTGCCCATCGATGCCCGGCGCTGCGGTTCACCGCTTGTTCAACAAACTCCCGGCACGGCTTACCCTCGCTCCTCGGCGCTCCTCCCCCGGCTCTTGAGGGCTGCACCTCCCGCAACCGAGGAGCGCCGGACCAGCCGCCGGACCTTCTGCGGCGACATCGCCAGCTTCCTGGCCACCCGTGAGATCTTGCACTCCTCGCGCATCCAAACGCGCGGAATCACAAGCTGGGCAAACTGCTCCGTGACCTCCTGAAAGCTCTTGCCGGTGATGATCCCCTGCGACCAGGCGCGCAGCGTATCCTCAATGCCCACCACCTTCAGCAGACTGGCCTTCAGCGCGTTCAACCCCTCCACCGCATAGTCGGCATCCTGCGGCTCCAGCAGAGCGGAGGCGGCGTCCACGCAGCGCTGCGCCAGTTCATAGTCATGGAAGAAGTTGTTTGACGCCGTCTCTCCCAGGGCCACGTAGGCGTTCAGCAGCACGCGCTTGTTCTCCATCGACTGGGCCAGCGCCACGGCCTCCATACAGTGCTGTTTGGCCAGCCGGGCATGGTTCGGAATCTCCTGGGCTGAATCAAGCAACTCCTCCACCCGGGCGTTCTCAATCATGCCCATCAGGGTGCAGGCTCGGGCCCGCAGCACCCCGTCGCGACTGGTCTCGGAGATCTCCAGCGCCTGGCCGGCCTCTCGTGCGGCCATTCCCAGATCCCCCACATCCAGGTGCAGATACCCGGCGTTGAGCAGCGCCGAACCCAGTCCACTGTGCTCCCCATGCAGCATGCAGATCTGCTTGGCGCGGTCCAGTTCCACAATGGCGCTGCGGTAGAGCTCCTGGTACTGACGATGAAACTCCTTCAGCCGCGACTCTCCGGCCCTGCCCGTCTCTCTCCTGCCCGCCTTCTCCCGGCTTGCGGCGGTCACGTCAATATGCTTCTTCAACTGCGCGGCCAGCAGCCGCTTCACAAAGCTCAGGTTGGTCATCGCCCGGGCCAGGTTGGTATGGTTCGGGTTGTTGATCTCATACAGCGTCACGGCGCGCTCAAAGTACTGCACCGCCCGGGCATAGTCGCCCTGCCGCCGAACGATCCTTCCCCGCGCCGACTCGATGTTGCCCAGCGCAATCCAATGGTCGGTCTTCTTCAGGCTGTTCTCCGCTTCGCCCAGCATGCGCAGCGCGGTAACGCCGTCGCCGTGCTGAAACACCACCCAGGCCTGCTGGATCTTGATGATCGCCACCAGCGCCTCAGACCCATGCAGCGAGTGGGCGATCTCCAGAGCCGCTCCCAGATCGTCGCGCGCCTTGTCGTAGTCGGCCTTCTTGCGATGCGCCCGTCCCTTCCACAGCATCGCCAGCACCCGCAGCTCCGGGTCCTGAAAGACGTCCTCCATCTGCAGCAGCCCGCTCAGAATACGGATGGCCTTGTCCGCATCGTTGCTGGAGAGGGCATAGAAGGCCTCCGTCATCCGCACGCGCACATAGGCGCCAACGCTCATCTCCTCCCGCGGAACAGCCTTCAGCCGGTCCAGCGGCTCGCGCAGCAACTGCGGCTCGCGGTAGCCCACATCCACCCACTGCGCCAGCATCAGCAGCACCTCGGCTCCATGCAGGCTGTTCCAGTCCATCGCCTTCCAGGCCGTCTCGGAGTGGTCCAGCAACCGCACACCCTCATGGATGCTGCGCCGGCGCAGGCAATCCATCAACGTAACGGACCACGCCCTGCCTGTCTCACCGTCCGGCTGTCCGGCAGCGGCCGGCTTCTGCCGACCGCGTCCCGTCTGCACTCCCTTCATCGCAACCTCCCTTTGCCGCCAGTCTTACGCAGGGCCGGGGTCGGCGTCTGTGTCCCCGCACACCAAGGGGCCGCGAGTGCGGTCTCGCACATTTTGTTCACTAGCACGTTTCGTACTACCTGCCTTGCCAGGCATGCGCATCCTCCAATCTACTCCTTGCTAAGGCCAACACCCCATTGGAGTCCTATCCGAACCCAAGGAGCCGCACATGACCAAGCAGCAGCAGATTGAACAGATCGAAGACGAATGGAGTTCTCCCCGCTGGACGGGGATCAAGCGCGCCTACACCGCCGAAGACGTCTACAACATCCGCGGCTCGGTTCGTGTCGAATACTCCCTGGCCCGCGCCGGTGCAGAACGTCTATGGAAAGAGCTCCACCAGCCCGGCCACATCGCAGCCCTGGGCGCCTTCACCGGCAATCAGGCCGTAGAGATGGCCCAGGCCGGCCTCAAGGCCATCTACCTCAGCGGCTGGCAGGTCGCCGCGGACGCCAACACCGGCGGCCAGATGTACCCGGACCAGAGCCTCTATCCGGTCAACAGCGTCCCCCAGATCGTCAAGGCCCTCAACAACGCCCTGCTGCGCGCCGACCAGATTGCTCACAGCCAGGGAGCCGGCAACGTCGACTGGATGCTGCCCATCGTCGCCGACGCCGAAGCCGGTTTCGGCGGCACCCTGAACGCCTTCGAGCTCATGAAGGCGATGATTGAGACCGGCGCCGCCGCCGTCCACTATGAAGATCAACTCTCCTCCGCCAAAAAGTGCGGCCACATGGGCGGCAAGGTTCTGGTGCCGTCCCGCGAGGCCGTTCAGAAACTGATCGCCGCCCGCCTGGCAGCCGATGCCCTCGGCGTTCCCACCGTGCTGGTGGCTCGCACGGACGCCAACGGCGCTCATCTCCTCACCAGCGACTGCGACCCGGACGACGCGCCCTTCGTCACCGGTGAGCGCACCGTAGAGGGATTCGTCCGCATCCGCGGCGGCATCGACTACGCCATCGCGCGCGGCCTGGCCTACGCCCCCTACGCCGATATCGTCTGGTGCGAGACCTCTGAACCCAACGTCGCCGAGGCAGAGAGGTTCGCCGCCGGCATCCACGCAAAGTTCCCCGGCAAGCTGCTGGCCTACAACTGCTCCCCCTCCTTCAACTGGCGGCAGAAGCTCAGTGAACCGGAGATCGCCGCCTTCCAGAACGACCTGGGCAGGATGGGCTACAAGTTCCAGTTCGTTACCCTGGCCGGCTTCCACGCGGTGAACCTCTCCATGTTCGAACTCGCCCAGGGGTACAAGAAGGAGGGCATGCTGGCCTACTCCCGCCTGCAACAGCGCGAGTTCAGCCTGGTCGACCAGGGCTACGCCGCCGTCAAGCACCAGCACTTCGTCGGAACTGGTTACTTTGACCAGGTCTCCACCGTGATCTCCGCGGGCCAGACCTCCACCAACGCTCTGCCCGGCAGCACCGAAGAGGAGCAGTTCGAAGAGGTACCCGCCGCGGTCTAGCAGACCTCGGAGCGCTCGAACCGATCGCTCCGAGCCTACAGGTCTTCCCGATAGTTTCGATCTTCCCAGGCCACCCTTGGCAGCCCAATCCGGGGGTGGCCCCTTTTTTGCTCGCCGGGCCACACCCTCCAATCCGTCACCCGATCTATCGCGCGGCCCGGCCCGCGCAGGCTCCCGTTTCCGCATGCCGCAAAGCCCACTCGCAACGCCGGGCATGCAGGCGATCCGCCTCGAAACGCAGAACGGTCCGGCTGGCGCCGGACCGTCTGCGGGGTTTGGATTGCGGTTGCTTAGAACTCCAGCCGAAGTGATGCCTGGAGCACGCGAGCAGGATAGTCCGCGCCAGAGGCCGTAACCTGTCCAGGGATGACACCGAACTCGTCGGGCGGTGCCACCAGGGACATGTTGTTCTCAAAGCTCGGCGACTCAAAGTTCACGTGGTTGAGTGCGTTGAAGGCGTCCACGCGGAACCTGAATCTGACCCGGTCCGGCGTGACGTTGAAGGTCTTGCCGACGCCCAGGTCGAGGTTGAAGAAGTTCGGCCCGACAAGATTGTTGCGTTCCCCAAACTCGAAGCCAATCGGCGCCGCGTAGTCGGAGAACGCCTTCGCGTAGTTCTTGAAGGCGTAGACCTGACCGTTCTGGATCGTGACATGGGCTTTCATGTCGCCCTTGTTGCCGATCAGCAAGGCGGGATCCTCATTGGAGTAGCTCATCAGGAAGGCCACCGAGTTCGCCATGTAGGGAGTGCCGGTCTGCCAGACCGGGAGAGCGCTGACCTCCCAGCCGCCGATCAACTCATCCACGTACCACGGCACCTGCGCGGCAAACTGTCTTCCTCTTCCGAAGGGAAGCTGGTAGAGGACGCTGCCGTTGATGGCGTTGCGAATGTCAAAGTCCGAGTTGGCGCGGCAGATGCGCGGACGCAGAACATCGCAAAGATAACCATAGCCGTTGTAAGCGTAGGAGTTTGCCGGCATGGAGACGTTGTCAATGGAGTGCGACCAGGTGTAGTTGATGTCAAACTCCAGGCCGTCCGACATGTTCTTGTGGATGGTGGTCAGCAAACCGTTGTAGCTGGAGAAGCCACCATCGGTGAAGAACGTGTTCTCGGAGAACTGACCGGCCATCGCGACGTTATCCGGCAACAGTCCGTAGTAGGACATGCACTGCGTGGAGTCCGCAACGTCGCCGCGCGCCGGGTACGGTGAGCAGTTGGCCGCAACATAGCCCGTGTTGGAGACGCCGGTTCCGTTTGGATACAACACATTTTCAAACCAGGGCTGCGCGGGAGCCGTGGCCGGGTTGGCGTTGGGGTTCTGGCGCAGCCAGGTGGTAAGGTTTGCGATCGCCTGGCTGAACTCCTGGCCGGAGACCTTATCCGGAAAGTCGATCAACTGTTCGGCGTCCGCCTGGCCCAGCAGCCGCCGCCCCTCGCGGTTGACCCAGCTCATCTTGAGCAGAAAACCCTTGCCAAGATCCTGCTGGATGCCGAAGTTGAACATCATGCTGTAAGGCGTAGGCAGGCTGCGATCAACCGTGATGTTGAAGGCGCCGCCGTTGGCCAGGCCGCACGGGCCGGTCGCGCCGTAGCAGTTCGGGTCACCGGGGCCGATAAAGGGTGCATACGGTTTGGTAATGGACGGAGCCGTGGGCTGCGACGGAGGCGTTGCCAGGGCGCTGTAACGTGCGTTTTCTAGAAGAGAGTAGTATGCGGCGGAGTGCGTCGCGTTTCCGGCTACGCCGTAGTCTTTGGTTCCGGAGCTCTGGAAGAGATACGAATAATTGGCTTGCTCCTGGAGCAGCGCGCTGATGATGGTCTCATCGTAGACCACGCCTGCCCCGCCATTGATGACCGTCTTTCCATTCTTGAAAGGCTGCCACGCAAAGGCGAACCGGGGTGCGAAGTCCTTGTTGTCCGGAGCGTAGAAGCTGGGGCCGTTGTTGGCCTTTCCACCTAGCGCATACGTGATGTAGGGGACGGGGTTGGTGCCTCCCGGCAACGATTGCGGGCCACCGACGCCGGCTGCGCTCTGCGCGATGCGGGCATCCATGAAGTTCCAGAAGCTTTCGTTCTGGACCGACTCAATCCCGTGAATCTCGTAGGGGACCGTGAAGTTCTGGTACCGCATGCCGTAGGTGAGGGTAAGCTGCGGCGTCACCTTCCACGTATCCGCTGCGTAGATCTCCGTCTCGTAGTATTTGAACTGCGTCTGGAGTCCGGTTCCAGCCGGAACCACGCTGCCCGCCGCGTTGTAGTTCCAGGTGGTGCCGTCGCTGGCATAACGGCCCAGGCCATAGACGAAGGCGGAGTCGTAGACGGTCAGGCTGGTCTGGTTGCGATCCAGGTCGTTCGGCCGGAACTGCCATGTGTCGGCATCGGTCAGGCCGGTGATGCCGCCGCCCAGGCCGAGGTTGGCGCTGTTGTAGTCGTTATAAACCGCGTAGTGTGGGCTCGGATACTTGAAGTCACCGCCGATGCCCAACGTGTGCGAGCCCTTCTGCCACGTGAAATCATCGCGAATGATCGGGACGGGGTAGCTGTACGTATTGGTGCCGCCAGGACCGGCGTACAGGGCGGAGAGGTAGGATCCACCCGTTGGATCGCCGTCCAGGCTGTACCTGTGGTGCCCTGCGGGGTGGAGGGAACGTTGTAGCCGTACTTGGCGATGTTATCGCCCCAGATCAGGCTATTGGTCTTGTTCAATCCCCAGGTGGAATCCCAGCCAACCACCCAGGCGTGGCTGGGAGCAGTCTGCGTGATCGGTTGGTCTCCAAGGAATTCAGCAACATAGTCGACGGTGTATTGGTTGTACGTCACGCGGCCCCAGACGCGGTTCTTCGAGTTGATGTCAAAGTCGAGGCGGCCCACATAGACATTCTCAGTAAATGGGGTTGGCGTATTGAAGCGATAGCCGGCGGTGTTCAGCAGGTCGCCCGCATCGCCAGTGAAGTCGTTGGGGGCCGGGTAGCGAGCGCCGGTTGTTTGCGCCAGGTTCCCGCTCAGGCCGATACCGGCGGGGTCATAGCTCTGGATCTGCGGTGCGCCAATGCTATTGGTCGTTCCCGCAGCGATGTTCGTGTAGTAGGTGATGATGTCCCCACTCGTCGACCCGTTGCGGTTCAGAAAGGTGGTCGTGGGCACCGTCCGCGTCGCGGACCCGGCCAGCGTGTCGCGGCGTCCATCATAGTCAAAGAAGAAGAAGAGCTTGTCCTTCCAGATGGGCCCTCCAAGGTTGCCGCCAAACTGATTGCGGATCAGAGGAGAACGCGGCACACCATCGAAGTTGTTGAAAAACGTATTCGCTTCCAGATCCGTATCGCGGTGATACTCGTTGATGTTCCCGTGGAATTTGTTGGTGCCGCTCTTGGTGACCAGCGCAAACTGCGCTCCGCCGCCCACCGCGTCGTTGGCGGTCATGCCCGCCGTGGTGCCGCGAAACTCTTCCACTGAATCCACCGGAGCATTGCCGGCGATGAGGGCGCTTGCCACTGCGCCGCCATCAGCCACTGCGACGCCGCCATACGCCTGGTCGCTCGCGTCCAGTCCGTCCAGCGTCACACGGTTCTGGTCCACACGGGCGCCGGTGGCAGAACCCGATTGCGTGAAGCCGGGTTGCTGATAAAAGAGTGCCGCCGGGGAGTCGCGGAACTGCACCGGCAACTCGTTCAAGGAGTTCACCTGTACAACGTTGCCGATGGTGGCGTCCGTCGTGTTCAGCGTCACGTTCTGGTTCAAGGCCGAGACCTTCACCGTTTCATTGACACCTCCCGCTGCAAGTACCACGTTCTGCGTTCGAGTGGTCGCAACGCTGAGGTACAGGTTCTGCAGCACCTCATTGTCAAAGCCCGCGCGGGAGACCGTCTCCGTGTACCCCGGGCCTGGCGTCACATTGCTGATGGTGTAGGAACCGTTGGAGGAGCTGATTGCCTTGTACGTCTGGCCGTTAGCCGAATTCGTAAGGACGATCGTCGCTCCCGGTATGCTGGCGCCACTGGCATCGGTGACAATGCCGGACAGGGAGGCTGCGGACTCCTGCGCAAATGCAACCGCAGAGCATGAGATGGAGAAAGAGAGGGCTGCAAGCAGTACTCGGACTGCAGGATAGTTCATTCTCAACGTTGATCTCCTGGGATGGAAATGAAAGCGCTGACAGCAGAACATCTACGGCTGGAATTGTGTGCTGGTGAAACGAGGTGATACATCGGTTATCGCAATTTGAGCGCCAAACAAAATTGCCGCGAAATTGAAGGTTTTACGCTTAAACTGAGCAGTAAAATATGAAAAACAGAAAGTCGTGTTCTGAAAACTGTATGATTCTGTGGCGGAAGGTTTCGCCACAACCTTCACCCAACACGCCAGGCATCCACCGATCCGACAGTTTCATCGATTGTGCACGGCCCGCCACACACTCAACCTGCGCTCCCCGAATCGGACCTGCTTCAGGTTCCCCATTTGAGTGGCGCTATTTGAACGGCACTCCAGCCCTGCTCTGGACCTTGTCCTGGGCCATGCCCTGACAGAGAACACCCCTGCTGTTCTGTACCGCCTGATCATCACCCGAGACGGAGGAACGGCCGTCCTCGTCCCTGCCTCAGGCAGCCACGCCGGCAACCTCCCGGCAAAGCCAGGGCACTCCCCCCGCCATACCGTCCTCGGCGCAGGTAAACAAGTAAAATGGACCTTGTGAAGAAGATCGCCGTCCTCGGCTCGACCGGCTCCATCGGCCAGAGCACCTTAAGCATCTGCGCGTCGCATCCCGACCGCTTTCTCCCGATTGCCCTGGCCGCCGGCTCCAATCTCCAGGTTCTCGTCGAGCAGTGCCGGCGCTGGCGCCCGCAGGTGGTCTCCGTAGCCGATGAAGCTCTGGCCGCCCAGCTCTCCACACTCCTTGCCCAGGCCGGCATCAGCGCCATTGAGGTGGTGTACGGCAGCGCCGGCGCAGTCCGCGTCGCTACCCTCCCGGAGGTCGACTTCGTCGTGGCCGCCATCGTCGGCGTCGCCGGTCTGGAGGCCACCTACGCCGCCGTCCTCTCTGGCAAGACCGTCGGCCTGGCCAACAAGGAGTGCCTGGTCGCCGCCGGGGATCTCATCCTGGCCGCCGCCCGTGAGCACAACGTGGACCTGCTGCCCATCGACTCTGAGCACAACGCCGTCCACCAGTGCCTCCGCGCCGGCGCCCCGCCGGAGGTGAAGCAGATCTGGCTGACCGCCTCCGGCGGCCCCTTCCGCAACACGCCGCTGGAGGAGTTTGACCGCATCACCCCTGCCCAGGCCCTCAAGCATCCCACCTGGGTCATGGGCCAGCGCATCACCATCGACTCCGCCACCATGCTGAACAAGGGTCTGGAGATTATCGAGGCCTGCCGGCTCTTCCATCTCCCCCCCACCCAGGTCAAGGTCAGCGTGCACCCTCAATCCACCATCCACTCGCTGGTGGAGTACATCGACGGCAGCATTCTGGCGCAGATCTCGGTCACCGACATGCGCCTGCCGATCCTCTACGCCCTCTCCTGGCCGGAGCGGGTCGCCAGCGACCTTACCTTTGATCTGGCCGCGCTCTCGCGACTGGACTTCCAGCCTCCGGACCCGCTCCGCTTCCCCTGCCTGCGCCTGGCCTACGAGGCGGCTGCCGCCTCCCAGAACCACTGCATCGCACTCAACGCCGCCGACGAGGTCGCGGTGGCCGCATTCCTCAAGGGTGAACTATCCTTTAATGGCATCCCGCGTACAATCGAGCAGGTGCTGGCGCTCACCCCCTCCGGCTCCCCGGCCTCCATCGCCGAGGTTCTGGCCGCAGATCTCGGCGCCCGGGAACAGGCCAGAGAGATCGTTGCTGCATCTCATAGACTGCCCTCCCGATAAGCACCCGGGCAGATACCATCTTTATCCCCATGAGGCCGTCCGCACCCGATCGTCATGCATATCTTCATCGTCGCCATTGAGTTCGCTATCGTTCTGGGCCTGCTGGTCCTCATCCATGAGCTTGGCCACTTCGTGGTCGCCAAGCTCTGTGGCGTCCGCATCGAGACCTTCTCGATCGGCTTTGGAACCCGCATCGCCGGCTTTCGCTACGGCGACACCGACTACCGGATCTCCCTGATCCCGCTGGGCGGCTACGTCAAGATGGCCGGCGAACTGGCCGGAGACGGCTCCGTGCTGAACAGCGAAGAGGAGAGCCGCGCCGATGCGGCCACCCCCGGAGCTGCCCCCAGCCCCGACGATCTCACGTCCAAGCCACGCTGGCAGAGGGTGCTGATCGCCATCGCCGGCCCGGTCTCAAACTTTCTGCTCTCCTTCATCCTGCTCTTCGTGCTGGCGCACTATCACCACGAGGTAGACCATTACCTGAACGGACCGGCCACGCTGGACTACGTCCCGCACGGCACCCAGGCTGCGCAGGACGGACTCACCGCCGGCGACACCATCACTCGTTACAACCGCCTGACGAACCCTACCTGGGAACAGATCTTCGACGAGACCGTACTCAACCTGAATCGTCCGCTCCCCATCGCCTATCTGCACAACGGACAGACCCATACCAGCACCTTCACCGTATCCGTTCCGCCCAACACCGAGTTTGACGCCAGCGACCTGATGTCCCAGGGTCTGATACCCCAGATGGATCCGGGTCCCATCCGCGTGCTTACCGTGGCCGCGAACTCTCCGGCCGCCCGTGCCGGGCTGCAACCCGGTGATGACCTGGTCAGCATCGACAACCTGCAACCCCACTCGGTCTACGCTCTGCTGGCCTTTCTGAAGGACAACAAGGGCGCTACCGACCGCCTGGGCGTCCTGCGCAACGGCCACCCCCTGACGCTGCTCGCCACGCCGGAGAAGATGGCCACCCCCGACGTGGGCGAAGAGTATCGCCTCGGCTTTACCTACCGCCCCCCCCCAGCGGACATCGAGCACCTGTCGGCAGGCGCAGCCATCCAGCAGTCTCTGCAGGACACGCGCGACGGCTCCATGCTCATCCTCCGGGTCATCAAGGGCCTGTTCACCCGCCATGTGGCCGTCAATCAGATGATGGGCCCGGTCGGCATCGCACAGCAGATCGATATCGCCACCCAGATGGGTATCTGGCCGCTGCTCAATCTGGTCAGCGTCATCTCCCTCAACCTGGGCATTCTCAACCTGCTGCCCTTCCCGCTGCTGGACGGCGGCATGATCTTCTTCCTGATCCTGGAGAGCATCATGCGGCGCGACGTCAACCAGCGGTTCAAGGAGCTCGTCTACCAGGTCGCCTTCGTCTGCATCATCCTGTTCACCTTCTTCGTTCTCTTCAACGACATCAGCAGGCTGCATCTGCACTGATCCGTCCTCCTCCGCGAATGCAAAGACGCCCATCCACACGGATGGGCGTCTTTGCTGCAGAGGGAGACACCCAAAGGCGTCGCGCCTCGCCTATTATGCTGAAGGTGCTTTCGCTCTCAGCTCCGCCACGATCTCCTGCGCCGCCGCACGAGCCGCCTCTTCCTGATCGACCGCAAAGCTGATCGCGCCCACGCGCGCGTGTCCACCGCCTCCGTAGCGCTCGCAGATGGCTGCGATGTTGGCCAGCTCATCGGCGGGCCGGCTGGTCCAGGGGTTGGTGCCCACGCTCACCTTGGTGCGGAAGCTGGACCTGGACAGACCCACGTTGTACGTTCCCTCCGGGAACAGGTAGTACGGGATGAACTTGTTGTACCCTTCCGTGGGCTGATCGGTGATATCGAACGAAATAACCTCGCCCTGGCACTGCGCGCGGGAGCGAATCAGCTCCAGCGCGGCCCAGTGCTGCTCCAGCAGCGGCCCCAGCAGGTTCTGCACAAAGGGCTGCTCCAGCACCTGCTGCAGGGGCATCTCGGTCAAAAGTGGTATGAATCGTCTGGAGATCGACTCACCATCCCCATCCGGAGCGCTCTCGATCACCAGCGTCAGCTTCATCGCCGGGTCGGCCATCTCCACCGCCGCGGTAGCGCTCTGATAGCGGGCGCCGTCGACGATATCGGCCCAGTGAATCAGCTCTGCGAACGGAGAGATGTCCATCCCGAACCGGGTGCTGGCCACCTGTGCAATCAGCCCCGTGCAACTGGTATAGGTCGGATCGAAGAACTGCCGCATCCCCCGCGACCCATCCGCCTGCCCACGCTGGAAGGTCTGCTCATCCTTGACCGACATAAACGCCGACAGATGGTGATCAAACCACCAGGTCAGCAGCGGTGAGGAGGAGTACTTGAAGTCCACAATCGCATTTTCTCCGCGCGTATCAAACCAGCTCTCCTCAAAGAGCAGACCGGCGCGGTGCACCAGCCCGCGATACTCGAACCTCTCCACCGTACCAACACACTCGCGGTGAAAGCGCGTAAACAGCGCGGCCGAGCAGGCGCCGTCAAAGCATTTGTCGTGATAAAAGACGCGGCAGTTCAATCGTGCTTCCTCTCGATCCCTGTCTGATGGAGCGTGCGGCGCTGCGGGTTACGGCAGCACCGGTTCGCAGCGGCGCTCTTCCGGGCAAGCAGCCCAACCTGGACACAGCCCAACCTGGGCGCGGAGCATCGCGTCACGCTTACCCTGAGATTTGCTTCAGCGCACCAGGACGGCGCCACCGAGCTGCGCCATGGTGGTGCGCAGGTAGTGGTGCGGATTGACGGGAACCCCCCGCACCAGAACCTCGTAGTGCAGATGCGATCCAGTCGCGCGACCACTGTGTCCAACATAGCCGATCACCTGGCCTTTGACCACCGACTCCCCCTCCACCACGTTGTACCCGCTCAGGTGCCCGTACAGGGTGATGATGCCGTTGCCGTGGTCAATCTCAATCTCGCGGCCAAATCCTTCGCCCCTGGAGGCCTTGGTCACCCTTCCATCGGCCGGCGCATGCACCGGCGTTCCATTCGCACCGCCGATGTCCACCCCCTTGTGAAACTCGCCCTCACCGTTACCCAGAATCGGATCTTCACGCTCTCCAAAGCCGCTGGTAATAGGGCCCATGATCGGCCACATGTCCGGAACGTTGCTGCCCACCGCCTCTTCCATGGAGGCAAAGCCGCTCAACTCGCTGCGCACTCCCAGATCCTGATTGAACGGCTGCAAGGAAAGTCCCTGGCTGGCCGTAGCCTTCAGAGCATAGAACGTGTCCAGCGACTTGTAATAGCTTGCATCGTTGAAGCTGGAGTCATCCTTCAGCGGCGCCTTGGCCGCCTCCAACGCCGCTGGCCGGCGCGAGTGGTATCCGTGGATGTGATTCAGCTCTCCGGTGGTAAGCCCGTAGATCGCCGAAACCTCAAAGGCCAGGGAGCCCAGACTGGCCTCCTGCACCTCTTTCTCATGGGTCTTCTTCTCCAGCCCGGCGTAGTCCTGTCGGGTCATCGCCAGCTCATCGCGCATGTGGTTGACGGACTCCGCCTTCACCAGCATCCGCGTGTAGGATCCCGCCATCCCTGCAATGGAGAACACCCCCACCACCGCAGCCGCAACAAACATGTAAACGTAACGCATGGGGATGCCGACGCGATCCACCACGCCATCCTCTCCCTGCGTCACATAGACAATAAAACGCTTCCGCAAAACTACTCCCTCATTGAGAGCCGTCTCTCGGCTCTGGCAGACACGGCTTGCAAACCTGCCTGTCTACGGCAATCTCTCGCTCGATCATCTCAGCGGCTTCGGCGTTCGTCTGTGACCCGAACCACTCGTCTGCGTCGTTCTTCCGATGGGTATTGCAGGGCGGGCCCTTGCTGATCGTCGAGGCTCTCCGGGTCGTGCCGATCGATCCCGGCCGATACTCTCCCTCTACTCTTCCTCGATCGCCCCAGGTCTGCCTATCTGACGACTCCTGCTATGTTAACGGGCTGAACCTCTGAAGGCAACCCTTATTCGTGTCCAACTCCCGTTGCCGAGCGATCTGCGCCCGGTCCCGACCGCGGACGGCGTGGAACCTGCACGTCCGCCCCAGGACGATGTACCCTGCAATCTGTGCCTTACCCTTCCGATGTCCGAGCAGGCCAACTCCCCCAAAGGGCTCTGGGCGAGTTGGGGATCATCGAACGCATCCGCCTCCGCACGCTCTCCCCATCCTCCCGCAAGAGCGCCGCTGCCTCTACCGCGGCGTGGCGGCAGATGGCCCTCGGCATCGGCGACGACTGCGCCATTCTGAGAACGCCTCCGCAAGGGAGCAGCCGCAGGTCCCCCGAGATTCTGGTCACCACGGACTTCTGCCTGGAGGGCCGGCACTTTCGCCGGGACTGGCACAGCGCCGCCTCAGTGGGTCACCGCACCCTCGCACGCGGCCTCAGCGACCTGGCCGCCATGGGCGCACGGCCGCTGGCCGCCTTCCTCTCCCTGGCTCTGCCCCGTTCTGCGGCCAGGGACACGCGCTGGCTCGACGGCTTTCTGGACGGCCTGCTCACCCTGGCCGATGCCTCCCAGGTTCCGCTGGCCGGAGGTGATACCTCGGAGTCACCCTCGGACCAGATTCTGGCCGACATCATTCTGCTCGGCACCGCACCTGCCGGCCGCGCCCTGCGCCGTTCCGGCGCCTCCGGCGGCGCTGCCCACCGGCCGGGCCACAGCACCCCCTCCCGGCCCGGCGATCGGCTCTACTGCACCGGCGCCCTGGGCGGAGCGGCCGCGGAGCTGGCGGCCCTCGCGGCCGCGCCGCGCCGGTTTCGCCGTGCCCATCCCGACGGCCTCCATCCGCACCTCTTTCCCCAGCCGCGTCTGGCCGTGGGGCAGGCGCTGCTGCGCCGCCGCCTGGCCACCGCCTGCATCGATATGAGCGACGGCCTCTCCACCGACCTGGCCCACCTCTGCACCGCCTCCGGCGTAGCCGCCGAGGTCGAGCTCGACCAGCTTCCGCTGCATCCCCTGGCGGCCGCGCTCGGCCAGCGCGAGCAGATCAACGCCCTGCTGCACGGCGGCGAAGACTACGAACTGCTCTTCACCGCCGCGCCCACCAGCAGGGTTCCCCGCTCCATCGCCGGGGTTCCGATCCATCCTATCGGCCGCATGGTCCCGGCGCGGAAGGATCGCCCGCAGATGACACTCTGCATGGGCGAAGATCGCTTTGAGCTGCAACCGCATGGCTGGGAGCA
>JAJZDM010000072.1 GCA_021806005.1 Acidobacteriota bacterium
CGCACGCTGCATCCCGACCCTGGCCCTGGGTCGTACGCTCAGCAATGAGCAGTCTGAGGGGTGAGGCTGCGGTCTTCTGTAACGGAGCGGAGGCACCTCTGCGCCTGCCCCGTGCAGTGTAGGGCAACCTCTGGCAGGGGCCCGGAGCCGTTGGATTAATCGGAGCCGTTGGATTAATTTGATGATTCTTTGATGAGAGAACGGAACTGCTCCGCGACGGCCGTCCGTCTGGCTGTTACTGCGCAAGGGGTGAAATCTCATTGGATCCTCATCTGTCATCCCTTTATCGCCTCCAGGGAGCGTCAAATCGGGCAAAGATTGCCGAGCGAGTTGGCACGTCTCATGCACTGTCCTCTGCCGAGAGGTATCTATGGACAGTGGCTACTATGCGCTGAGTACCGGACTGATCGCCCGCACCCAGGCCCTGGATACGATTGCGAACAATCTGGCCAACTCGAGCACGGCCGGTTACCTGGCGCAGCGAAACGTCTTCCGTTCGCTGTTGAGTGCGAGCAGCGCTGCGGCGGCATCACCGCTGAACAGCGCCATCAATGACTACGGCATTCTCGGCGGAACGACGCTGGATCTGAGTGATGGCGTGCTGCAGAAGACGGGCAATGATCTTGACCTGGCGATTCTTGGCCCGGGGTTCTTCCAGGTGAAGACCGCCGGGGGGATGGTCTACACACGCAATGGATCCTTCCAGGTGACCGACAGCGGGGAACTGATCACCGCCCAGGGGGATTCGGTGATGGGAGATACGGGACCAATCACGCTGCCGCCCGGTCCGGTGACCATCAGCGCGGACGGAACGATCTCTTCGAATGGAGCGGTGACCGGCAAGTTGAATCTGCTGGAGTTTCCTCAGGGTACGGCGATGACCAGTGCGGGTGGGACGTACTACACGCCTCCGCCAAAGGTGGTGGGAGCAGCGGCGACGGGTTCGAAGGTGCAGCAGGGCGCGCTGGAGGGATCCAACGTGAATCCCATTGCGGCGACGGTGGAGTTGATTGAGGCGGAGCGGTCCAACGAGATGATGCAGAAGGCGCTGTCCATGTTCAACGCCGAGATGGACAAGACTGCAACGCAGGATCTGCCCAAGGTCGGATAGAAGCTTGGTTGCATGGCAGCAAGGCCGGCGAGAGCCGGTCTTCCAAGGAAGGAGTTTTCTTTATGTTTCATTCTCTGTATACCGCCGCGACGGGAATGACCGCGCAGGAGCTGAATCTGGACAACATCGCCAACAACCTGGCCAACTCCAGCACGGACGGATTCCAGTCACGCCGGATGGCGTTTTCTGATCTTCTGTACCAGAGTGAGGTGATGCCGGGCGCAGCGGCCACGCAGGAGACCACCGTCGCCTCTGGCCTGCAGATTGGTCTGGGTACGATTCCGGGAAGCACGGAGATCACCCAGACGCAGGGTGACCTGACCAGCACGGGCAATCCTCTGGATCTGGCGATTGAAGGCACGGGGTTTTTCCAGGTGCTGCTGCCCAATAATCAGATCGGGTACACGCGCTCTGGCTCATTTTCCACCGATGAGCAGGGGCAGTTGGTAACCGCGGATGGGGATGAGTTGCAGCCGGCGATTACCATTCCAGCCAATGCGACCAACGTGACGGTGGGCAGTGACGGCACGGTTTCGGTCACTCTTCCGGGGCAGACGCAGGCCTCGCAGGTGGGGCAGATCACCTTGGCGAGCTTCTCCAATCCGGGTGGGCTGGAGGCGATGGGAAACAACGTGTATATCCCCACCACGGCTTCGGGAGAGCCGGTGGTCGGGCCTCCAGGAGGCTCGACGGGTTTAGGCACGATTCAGCAGGGATATCTGGAAGAGTCGAATGTGAACATCGTCGACGAGTTTGTCAACATGATCGTGGCGCAGCGGACCTACGAGTCGAACTCGCGCGTGGTCAAGGCCTCCGATGAGATGTTGCAGCAGTTGAATCAACTGGTGCAGTAGGTTGAGGATCCTGGGATGAGGAGCAGGTTCACGTTGGTTCCGTTGTGGCTGGCAGTGCTGACCCTGCCCGCGTGGGCAGCGCCGGGCTATGAGATCACGGCCGCACAGGTGGCCGGTGTGATGCGAGACTCCGGAATCAGTGTCTCGGACGGGCAGGTGCACTTGCTGAGCGACGTGGTCGCCAGAACGAGTGCGCCGGATCTTCTGGTCGACTCGATGACGCCCATGGGCAGTGAAAGGATGATGGTCCGACTGCGGTGTGCACAGCCGAAGGCGTGTCTTCCCTTCGAGGTGACGGTCCACACCGGCCAGATTCGCATCGATCCTATCCGCGAAGCCCGTCTGTCCTCGGCCCCGTTGCGCGGTGCGCAGCCCGCCCCAGCCCGAACGGAGGCGGCAGGAACGGAAGCTGGATCGCCGTCTGCGGTTCAGAGGCAGTCTGTACCGCCGTCTCCTGCCGGCAAGGAGTTCATCGTACGGTCGGGCTCGCCGGCGCTTCTGCTGCTGGAAGGTGAGATGGTGCATGTTCGTCTGATCGTGGTGTGTCTGGAGAATGGGGTTGCAGGACAGACGATACGAGTAGCGAGCAAGGCAAACCGGAAGATCTTCACGGCTGAGGTGGGCAGCGACGGCGTCTTGAGAGGGAGTCTTTGAGGATGAGAGCGGAAGAGGCGAAGTTCGGATTGGGGGTCTGGATTGCCGTGCTGCTGACGCTGGCCATAGGGATGGCGTCTCCGCCGGCCCGAGCGAGCAAGAAGAAGGATGAAGCACAGTACAGAGCGCAGTATGTCGCGCGCCTGCAGCAGATGGATCTGCAGAGTACGCCGGAGAGTGCGCTGGGGAGTCTGTGGAGTCCGGACAACCCGCTGGGCAATCTCTCCACGGACTACAAGGCACGCCGACTGAATGACACGATCGTGATCACGGTTGCGGTGCAGACTACGGCGGCTCAAACCGGGACTTCGAGCTACAAGCGAAGTGTCCAGACGGCCTCCGGAATCACCGGACTCGCCGGAGTCGTGAACACGAATGGGTTGAATCCGTTGTTCAACGCCAACTCCTCCACCCAGCTTTCGGGAGCGGGGAGCACCGCATCGGATACCACGTTTCAGACCGTGATGACCGGGCAGGTGATTGCGGTGCTGCCCAGCGGAAATCTGGTGGTGGAGGCACAGCGCACGATCTTCATGAACAACCAGCATGAGAACGTGACGGTTCGGGGTGTGGTGCGTCCCGGCGATATCGGGACCAACAATACCATCTCCTCAGCGCAGCTCAGTGATCTGGAGATCGAGATGAAGGGCAAGGGCATCATTGCGGACGCCACGCGTCCGCTCAATCCGATTACCAAGGCGATCCTATGGCTGATCGGGTTTTAGGGCGGATGCGCCGGCATCGCGAGGCGCGGCAAGGGGCCGCAGGATGGAGGCTGCGCCGGATGGCGCGGGGCTGGATGGTCCTGGTCTGCATGGCGCTGGCCGGGACAGCGTCGAACCGGACGGCGGCGCAGGTGGTTAGTCCGGTCCGGGAGGTGCTGGTGCGAGATATTACCAGCATCGAGGGTGTCAGGGATAATCCTCTGGTGGGATACGGTCTGGTGATCGGTCTGCATGGAACCGGAGATTCGCAGATGACGCTCTTTACCGTTCAGACGCTCTCCAATGCCATGCAGAAGATGGGTTTTCTGCTTCCTCCGGCGGAGCAGACCATGGTGATGGTGAAGAATGTTGCGTCGGTCTTTGTTACCGCGACCCTGCCGCCCTTTGCAAGGCCGGGCGAGAAGATGGACGTGACGGTGAGTTCGGTTGGAGATGCTCGCAGCCTGGAGGGGGGCGTGCTGCTGATGAGCGAGTTGCGCGGCCCGGATGGCAAGGTCTATGCCGAGGCGCAGGGCCCACTGGTGATGGGGGGGTACGTTGTGGGCAAGGGAAGGAACGCCCAGATTCAGAATCCGACCAATGTAGGTAACATCCCGGGAGGCGGAATTGTGGAGAGGGATACGGCGGTGGACCTGACCGGATTCCGGACGGTGTCGTTGCTGCTCCATAATCCCGATTTCAATACGGCGACGGAGATTGCGCAGGCGGTGAACGGGTCCTTTGATCGCCCGGTTGCCACGGCGCTGGATAGTGGACGGGTGGATATCAATGTGAGCGAGGCGGCTGCTCCATCGGTTCCAATGCTGATCGCCCGTGTGCAGAATCTGAAGGTGGTTCCACATATTCCGGCCAGGATCGTCATTAACGAACGGACCGGAACGATTGTGATGGGTGGCGCGGTGAAGCTCTCGCCGGTCTCTGTGCTGCATGGAGATCTTTCCATCCAGGTGGTAACCACGTATATCCCGGTGATGCCAGTGGGACCGTACGGGCCGATGGGGCCATACGAAGGCATAGGGCCGGGCGGGGTAGAACCGGGTGGCGTAGGGCCGGGCGGTCCCGGCCAGGGAGGTGTTGGGCAGGGAAGTACCGGGCAAGGTGGCATGTCGCAGGGTGGCATGGGACAGAGCGGTGCAGGACAGAGCGGTGCAGGACCGGGTGGTGCAGGACCGGGCGGGGCAGGACAAGGTGGGGGAATGCCGGGTGGTGCAGGACCGGGCGGCGTGCCGCCGGGAGGTGTCGGAGTGGGTGGGATGCCGCCGGGAGGCGGAGCGATGGGAGCCATTCCTGCGGCGGGGGTGGTGCCGCAGACGATCTTGAACGTCAACGACAGTCCTGCACAGACGATGCGGCTGGATGCGGGCGCGAATGTGGAGCAGTTGGTGAACGGACTGCACTCGATTGGAGCCACGGCGCATGATGTGGTGGCGATTCTGCAGGCGATTCAGGCAGAGGGTGGGATGCAGGCGGAGTTGGAGGTGCAGTAGATGGAAACGAGTCTCGGAGTTGGATCCTTGCCGGCCTCCGCCAGCCTTGCGGATGTGCAGGAGCAACAGGCCCGACAGTTGGCGCAGCAGGCGGCTTCGTCCACGGATGCTGGCAAGGACGCAAAGATCGATAAGGCGGCCCAGCAGTTCGAGGCCATCCTGGTAGGCACGTGGCTGCGGGAGGCGGAGCAGTCCTTCGCCACGGCCCCGGGAGAGGATGGAGACGCGGATGGGGACTCGGGAGGGAACCAGATGATGAGCATGGGAGTGCAGTCACTTTCGGAGGCCTTGGCCCAGTCCGGTGGGATCGGCATTGCGAAGATGATTGCTGGAGCGATGCATGCGGCGGTGGCCAAGTCCGAAGCCGGCCACTCGGCCGCCTCGGGCCACTCGGCTCGAGACGGGGAGAAAGGCTATGCCCAGGCCAGAGGAGGGAAAGGTTCAATCCTGGAAGGGAGGTCGCAGACCCGCGAAGGACCACCGCAGAAGCGGTAATCGAGTGGCTGAGTTCCAGGCTCGCCGGGATTTCGTACGATGGTGCTTCTGTTCCAAAGGCGTGGATAAGAGGTTCCCGGCTCGCCGGATGGATTCGGAGGCGCTGTATGCCACTCTCCGGAGAGCGACTTCAGTCAAAGGGAGTAGCTTCCGCTGCTAAACTTTTGGCAAAACCTGCCGATACAAGAAAGGTGCATAGGAGGAGGAGGAGTCATGAGGATTAATCTTACGGGTTCGGCGGCTGGTCAGGTCTCGGGAAGTCTGAGCTCTGAGCAGGTTGCCAAGGGGTCCGCAGATCAGTCCGCCGCAAGCTCTTCCGGCGCCTCGGAGGGAGCCTGGACGACGCTATCGTCCGATGCGACCTCGGTATCGTCTCTGGTAGCCACGGCGATGAGTTCGCCGAGTGTGCGGCAGGGAACGGTGGACAGCCTTCGCCAAGCCATCACCAGCGGACAGTACTCGGTTGATCCGTCCAGCATCGCGTCGGCGATGACCGCTCAGAACTCCTGACCAACTCTCTCAGGAGCCATCGGGACGGCTTCGTGGGTGGAGCGTCAGCCGCTCACCATGGATGGGTCTCGAAGGATGATCCCCGGGGTTGGTTGGAAGGGTTGGCTGCAAGCGCCGTGAGATCCTCAGATCTTGTCCCAGTCGGCAGGCCTTCCCGAAAGATCAGTCTGCTCCCAGGCCGCAACGCTTCGTCAGTACGTTCGCCCCTGCCGACGGAGAGTTTGAAAGTGTATCTGCGGACCAGTGAGTCCGGATCAGACTGCTTCCGAACCACGGGTAACGCGGCCTCCTCCATTTTGCTGGCATGTCTTGAGGGAGTGGCCCTGCAGCCAGTGAAGCGAGTGCAACCAGCAAAGCGTGGTAACCATGACAGTGTTGGCAAGTGAGGACCGGATTCGGAGGACCAGGGAGCAGATCGAACTGCTGTGTACGGTGCGCAGCGAACTCGTGTCTGCCATGCTGGCGATCGCGCAGAACCGGTTGAGCGATCTGGAGGAGAGCATCGCTGAGCAGGAGGCTATGACGGCCCGGTTGCGGCTGGTGCTGGGCGGCGAAGCAACGCCTGGCGAAGAGAGCAGGCAGCGTGCCACGGGAGTTCCAGCCGGGTTTGCCCTGCAGGAAGCTGGATTGGATCAGGGGCAGGATCTGTCTGAGGAGTTATGGATCGCCGGCAAGGAGCTTCAGCAAACGGCGCGCATCTATGCGCGCCTGCTGGAGCACTCCAGCCACTCCGCGGCGCTGATGGCCTCGCTGCTGGGATCGATGCGAGAGAGAGGGAGGGAGGTTTCTGGCTCCGGGACGAGGTATCAAACCTGGTCCTGCCAGATCTGACGCTATGGGTGGACTGAACACAACACTGAACATCGGGGTTGAGGCGTTGGATGTCACCCAGGGTGAGCTGGATGCCACGAGCAACAACATCTCCAACTCCAGTACGCCCGGTTACACCGAAGAGACGGCCCAAATCAGCGAGAATGCGTTGACCCAATCGGGCGGACAGGTGGAGGGCGGCGGGGTTACGCTGGACGGAATCACCACTACGCAGGACGAACTGCTCAATCTGCAGATTCAGCAGCAGACATCGCTCCAGAGCAGCGCCAGCACTGCGTCCGGCATTCTGGACCAGGTGCAGACCTACTTTGACAGTACCGGGACGGACATTGCCAGCACGCTCACGTCCTTCTCCAGCAGCCTGGATGCGTTGTCGGCGAACCCGACCGACACGGCGGACCAGCAGGCGGTCCTCGATGCCGGCCAGAACCTTGCTTCTTCATTCAATAGCACAGCCGATGGGCTCACGTCGGCGCAGTCTTCGGCATCCTCGGAGGCAGTCTCGACGGTGGCGCAGATCAACACCCTGACCGGACAGATTGCGCAGCTCAATGGGGAGATCGCACAATTGAAGGCTGCCGGGCAGAACGATGACTCGCAGCAGGATAGCCTGAACGAGTCTGTACTGAAACTGGCAGGATTGACGGGTATCTCAGTGACCCAGAGCGATGGCGGGGTGACGATTACCAGTGGTAACGGAACGCCGCTGGTGGAGGGCGATCAGAGCTTTTCGCTATCAACCTCAGCCGGCAGCGATGGGAGCGTCGAAGTCTTGGACGCAAACGGCAACAATATCACGTCATCGATCACGGGAGGGCAGTTAGGCGGAGCTTTGGCGATGAGCAACACAGAGATTCCGCAGATGCTCTCGCAGTTGAACACACTCGCGACACAGTTTGCCGGCGCCTTCAACAGCGCACAGGAGGCAGGTGTGACCTCGAGCGGCAGCCAGGGGCAGGCATTCTTCACCTTGCCGGCGGACGGAGCCAATGCCGCCTCCGGGTTGAGTGTGGCCCTCACCGACCCGTCGCAGCTTGCAATCGATTCGAATACCACCAGCGACGGCAGCAACATCGCCAACCTCTCCGGGGCGGTGGTGAATGCGCTCCCCTCCGACGTTGCAACTTCCAGTGAGGGAGGGCTGACGGCCAGTACCGGACTGACCGCTGGTTCGGTGACGACGATCGCCGATGCGATGACGGGAAAGACGTTCAGCTACACAGCGAGCGCCGGTTCTACCCTCGCAGATCTGCAGAGCGCGATCGCATCCGCAGTGGCCTCTGGAACCTTGAGCGCAGGCACCACGCTGGACTTCAACTCCTCCGGCCAGGCGGTTATCTCGACCACGACGGCTGGCGATACGCTGCAGGTCTCCAGCACGGATAGCGTTCTGGGAGGCTTCAACTCCAGCGGTCCGACCCCGGCCAACGCCTATGCCAGTCTGGTGGATGCCGTGGGTAACGCGGCCTCCAACGCCAGTACCGAGTCCAGCGCGATCAGTTCCAATTTGACATCCCTGAACAACCAGCAGAGCTCGCAGACCGGAGTGGATATAGACACGGAGACAGCCAACCTGATCCGTTATCAGACTGCATATGAGGCTGGAGCTCGGATCGTCAGCACCATGCAGCAGCTCTTGCAGGACACGATGGATATGGGAGGCAGTCAAACTTATTGAGCCGGATCGATGGAGTGGGCTCAGGGCATCCCCTGCGGCGAGGATGCTTGGCTGGAAGCTTCAACAGATTTGGTTCATACGACTTTCCGCAGCAATAGGAGCCTCTGTTATGGGAGTTGCCAATATATCCGCCAATCTGATCGCGGATATGAATCAGAGTCAGACGGCGCTGAATACGGCGGTGGAGCAGCTTGCCACAGGCCAAAGCGTCTCCGAGCCCTCGCAGGGGCCGACGGCCTCTGCGGAGATGGTGGAGAACACCCTGGAGACGGGCAATGTTGACCAGTACACGCAGAACGTCAGCGCCGTGCTTTCAACGGTGGAGACCGCCAGTTCGGTGTTGAGTAATGTAGTGACACAGCTTACTCAGGCGGTGTCGTTGGGTACGGAGGGCGCCGGCGGGATAGAGAGCACGTCGCAGATGCAGGAGATCGCATCTCAGGTGCAGGGAATCCTCACGACGGTGGTCTCGTCGGCAAACACATCCGTCTCAGGTTCTTACCTGTTCAGCGGAACCGGAACGACAGCCCCCTATACGGCAGACGCCTCCTCGGCATCCGGATACAGCTACACGGGGAATGAGGACTCTGTCTCGGTAGCAGTGGGGGATAATCTCAACGTCCAGGTGAACCTGCCGGGCAGCCAGATCTTCTCCGCATCCGGAAACGATGTCCTCGGCTCGCTGAGCTCCCTGGTGACCGCTCTGCAGAGCGGCAGCACCTCCCAGATCGAAACAGCGGTGAATTCGGTGGACTCGGCGATCAGCTACGTCGGGCAGCAGCAGGCGTTCTATAGCAACGCCGAGGATCAGTTGAACGCTCAGGATGACTTTCTGAAGCAGGAGACCGTTACGTTGTCCACGCAGGCGACGGATCTCGTGGGTGTGAACGAATCCACAGCAGCGGTGAACCTGCAGCAGGCCGAGACAGAGAATGATTCTGCGGAGGCGGCGGCGGCCAAGGTGCTTCCGAATACGCTGCTGAACTACTTGGAGCCGCCGACGTAGTCCCTGGCGTGGCTGGAACGGTCATTGAGAGGCTTCGCGTGCTCCTGGACGGTCACTGGGCGACAAAGTGCAGCCTGGCTGGGTTTGATGGCAGCGCACTATGGGCAGCCGACGGAAGGCAACTCAGTCATTTCGCCTGCGGCTGCACTCCGGCCTGCAGCAGCAGGGAGAGGACTTCGGTCCGGGGTGAGGATTGCCGCACCGAAGGCTGGCCCTTGAGGTTCGGGGCGCAGGATGAAGTGCTGTCGGCGTCGGGAGTGTGGGGTCGTTGCATGGTTCAGGGAGGATGACCTGCGGCAGGAAGAGTGGGTTGGTCGTTTCAGGCCAGCCAACTGGAGTTGCAGGAGCTCTCCTGTGCCTGAAAGGGAGTTGCGTAGCCCTGCGCCGCCAGCGAAGGCAGAGGTTCGGAGAGATCCGTATCCCCGCGCTCTTGTCCGCGCATCTCCATCTTCTGCCAGACCGCTCGAATGCGAAGAACCTCCTCCATCTGCTGCTCGATCATCTCGGCGGATCGCCGCGCCTGGGCCAGAATGAGGTTGCGCCTCAGGGTCGAGTAGAAACGCTGCAGTTGGTCTGTCAGACCTCCGCCGCTGGAACGCTGCACCCACTCCTGCAGATGCGAGAGGACCAGCAGGGCGTGATTCGCCGCCCGGCAGCGTTCTTCGATCTGGTTGCGACGCTCCGCCTCGGCGGCGCGCTGCAGATCCGATGCAAGGGTATCGTAGAGAGCGATCAGAACGCCGAAGCCGCTGGCTCCGGCCAGAGCCGTCTGGCGGTAGCTGAGTTCGATGGATCCCATGTTTCCTCCTGTAAAGAGTCTTCCTCATGGCGTGAGCAGCTTCGCCAGGGGCTAGCCGCCTGAGGAAGAGGTGTTGATTCCGAGAAGCTCGTTGATTCCCTGCATCTCTCGGGGTAGCTCCTGCAGGGCCTCTTCGGCGTCGCTGTACTCCGTGTTCAATTGCGTCTTCAGTGGGGTGATGACGTTGGTCTGGAAGTTCGTGATGTCTGTTTCAAAACCGCTCTCCTCGGTGCTGATGCTGGAGAGATCGACGGTGAAGGAGCCGTCCGAGGAGGAGGTGAAGCCGGTGAGCGTCTGATTCAACGTATCGGCGAATCCGTTTTGCGATCCCCCCTGAAAGAAGTTCCGGACGTCACTGAAGTTGTTCTCCAGGACGTTGCTCAGCGTGGTGCTGTCCACGCTGAGGGTTCCGTCCGAGTTCATGGTGATTCCCAGTGAGGAGAGATTGGGGACGGATGTGCTGGAGCTGCCGGAGGCCGGTGAGGCGGTGTAGTCGATCGCTTGAAGCAGATCGCTCTGCAGGTTGTTCACAATGGGATCCTGAGCCAGCACGCCCTGGCCGGAGGTGGAGCCGGAACTGGAAGAGCTGGTGTCAGAGAACTGAGCGTTGAGCGCGGTGATCAGCGTGTTGTAGTCGCTGACGAACTGGTTGACGGCCGTGGAGACCTCGGAGGTGTTGGGAGCAACGGTCAGCGTGGTGGAGGTTCCGGGGCTGGCGTTCAGAAGGTTGATGGTGAGACCCGAGACAGCGTTGGTCACGGTGTTGGTGGCGCTGTTGATGGCAATGCCGTTGACGGTGAGAGACGCATCGCTGCCGCTGGCGGTGATGCCGCCGGAGTTGTCGCTGCTGCCGCTTTCTCCGCTAGGGGTGACCGCAGCGAAGGAGAAGGCGCTGCCGGTGTCGCCGGTGGTGGAGACGGTAAAGCTTCCATTGCTGCCCGAGGTGCTGCTGGCAAGGCTCAACATGACGCCGGAGGCGTCGGTGATGATTGAAGCCTTCACGCCCAATCCGGCAGCGTTGATATCTGTCTGCAGCGTGCTGAGCGTCTCGCCGCTGCTGATCGTGAAGGCCGTTCCGTTGATGGTGACGGTCTCCCCGGCGGGCAGGGCTGTGGAGGAACTGGCCAGGGTGCTGGAGACGGCGGTGGCTGTGGTCGCCAGACTGTTTACCACCACGGAGGTCTGTCCGCTTGCGGTTCCAGTGGCAGCGGTGGCTGTGACCAGGCTGGAGTCAGAGGAGCTGACCGTCGTAGACGAGAGAGGTCCAGTGAGGGAGTTGAGGGATTGAAGATCGCTCTCCACATTGGTGACGTCGGTTTCGATCGTACTGAGTGCGGATGACTGACTCTCCAGTGTGCTGACCTGGTCCTCCCAGACAACCTCCGGTTGCTCCGCTGCCTGCACGGAGGCGTTGACCGCACTGGTGACGTCGATGCCTTCCGTGGAGGCGCCCATGGCTGCCTCCAGAATGCTGCTAAGGTCAATCGAAGAGGAGCTGGAAGACGCCAGGTCGGAGAGCAGCGAGGTGAGCGAGGTGGACGTACTCATGAACGTCTTCCTTTCATGCGACCGTGTTCAGGGCTTGTTTCCAGCCTGTGGCGGCGCATTGTCCGGGATGGGATGGGAGCGTCATAGGGGGTGCAACAGAGCAAGGTGCGAGAGAACGTGAGGTCGAACGGCCCAGGGTTGACGTCTCTGGCGAAAGGCATAAAGTCTGCATGGTAGTTATCGGCAGAGGTGGACAAACCATTCAGGCGACGGCGATCTTTCCCCGAACAGAACGATGGGGTGGCGCACGCTTTGGCGCCACCCCATTCGACGAAGAATCAACTACGGGAGGTTCTGGACAAGCTTCAGCACATTCTGCTCCGCATTTTGGGCTTGAGAGAGCGCGGCCATGCCGGTCTGTTCCAAAACGTTGTACTCGGTCATGTTGGAGACGGTCTTGCCTACGTCCGCGTCCTGAACGCTGTTCTGGGCGTTGGTGAGGTTCTGAACCTCGGTGCTTTCCACGCTCTGGTCCGCCGTCAACTGGTTGACGGAGGAGCCGATCGAACCCTCCTGGGCAGAGACGGTGTTGATGGCGGCGGTGATGGCTGTCAGAGCGGCCTGCGCAGCCGAGGTCGTTAGAAGATTCGCGCTACCCAGGCCCAGCGAGCCGGAAGAGATACTACCGATGGCTGCTGAGGTGAGCGTGGAACCGGAGCTGGTGCCATCGCTGGTGAAGATGGTTGCATCGTTGGTCGCGGAAGCTTGAGTGAACGCTCCGAAGGTCGAGACGGTCCCGGGCGTATCCGTGCCTGACAGCGCGGTAGTCCCGCCGCTGTCAATGACCAGCTTTCCGCCGCTGATGGACGCGGTGAGGCCGTCGCCGGAGCCGTTGATCGCGGTTATAAGACTTCCGACGGTAGAACCTGCCGCCGCCGTGTAACTGAAGGTGCTGGTGCCGCCGCTGATGGAGATCGCTTCGCCGGTCTCCAATGCCGTGGAACTGGTGACGCTTGAGCCGAAGGTCAGCGTCTCTGCTCCCGAGGTGCCGCCCGAGGTAGCGGTGCCGAGGGTTCCGGTCGTTGCCGTGCCGCCCGTGTCGGTGATGGTCAGCGAGGTGTTCGCGGGATCCGAGATCGAGAGCTTGCCGGAGGAACTGAGGGACGCACTGAGCGTGCTGGGGATGGTTCCCGTTGTGGCTACGGTTCCCGATCCGCTATAGGTGGTTCCGCTGGCCGCATCGTTGATCGCCGTTACCAGATCACCAACCGTGGAGCCGGCCGCCGCGGTGTACGTAAACGTGTTGCCTGTGCCGTCGGTGATGGAGATCGCTTCACCGGTCTGCAGCGCCGTACTGCTGGACAGCGTTGTTCCGGTTGCCGCTGCGCCGGCGGCATAGGTGTCAGAGGCGCCGAAGACAGCGGTCCCGTTGAAGTTGGTGGTAGAGCCGATCTCGTTGATGTTGGTCAGGATCGACTGAAGCTCCGTGTTTGCAGCCGTACTCTGGGCAGCGGTGAGACCTCCGTTGGAGGCTTCGGTGGCGATCGTAACCGCCTGGTTGAGCAGCGTGGCGACCTGGGAGAGAGCGCCGTCGGCGGTCTGCAGCAGGCCAACGCCGTTGGATGCATTGGTGGTGGACTGGTTGAGGGCTGAGATGTTGGCTCCCAGGCCGTCGGCGATGGAGAGACCCGCTGGGTCGTCGGCGCCGGAGTTGATGCGCAGGCCGGTGGAGAGCTCCTGAAGTGAGCCTTGGAGATTCGTCTCGGTGGACGAGAGCGCATCTTCCGCGATGAGAGAGGATGTTTGATTCAGAACGCTAATCATGGGTTTGTTGCTCCTTATATCGAGTTCCGCCTGCACCGAACCTGTCTCATGACGCAAAGGTTCAGAATCGTTACTTGGAGCAGGTGGTGATCTATTCCGTGCAATCTATCGGCATCTCGGAGGGCGATTCTAGCGAGCCGCATAATTCTTTTGTCGCGCCAGATCTCCTTCCGCTGACGCCGAGGCGGTTCGAGTCCATGCGCCTATGGCACGGACTGCGCCGCGGTGTTCGAGGTTGCATCGACGATACCTGTCTGCGTTCGTGCCGAAGAAAGTGGCTACCGGTGACGAGGATGGTTTCGGAGAGATCGTCGTGTGCTTCCTGGCTGTTTCTCACGCACCTCTCGTGGAGACGTGATCTGGAAGGACGAGATCCTTCGATCGGTGGTGTGATGGAGCGGATGCTTCGATTCAAAAGCCTTCCCGGAAGAGTGTCTGTGATTGACACAGTATTCGTTGTTGTTGCGACGGAAGACAAGAATCGGAAGTTGAACCTGTCTGTACTGCGGGTATCATGATGCTGTTGGAGAGGTCGACAACGTATGCATCAGTTTGCGTACCGATATCCAAGATTCATGATTGACCTTCCTGTTGAATTCATTCAGGAGGATCAGACTCTTTCCGGCAGGTGTTCGGACATCAGCGCCGCGGGGATGAAGATTCTGTTTCCTCATGCTCTGGAGAAAGACGCCAGCGGAAGGATCGTATTTTCCTTCGCAGGCAGATCGATGGACATCCCTGCGCGTGTTGTCTACACGGGGTCTCAATCCAGCGGTCTGGAGTTTGTTCGAGAGACATCCGAGCAGCAAAAGGCCATCTCTGAACTGATCGACACCCTGGCAGGAGGCCAGCAGCGGGGCGTCGTGATTGTGATGGACAGAGGGTGGGGTGACGAAGTCGGAGAACGCGGATAGGCTTCTCCGGAGGGTGGGAGGAGAAGCATCGGCGGCGATACCTGAGCGGCCTTCTTATGTTAGCTGCACAGGTTGCTCGGCGCCTCTCCTCAGAGCGATCTATTGGATGGCGGGCTCAGTATTGGAGAGGTGGAGATCTCCGGGAAGAGGAACCTCTGCCTGGTTGGCCACCAGATACTGAACGATCAGAGAGACCCTGCGGTTGGAGGGATCGAACGGTCGCTTGGGCAGCCGCAGGCGCTGATCGGCGAAGCCTCGCACCTGCGATACCTGTTTCGAGCGCAGCCCATCCTCCAACATGATTCTCCGGGTTGCGTTGGCGCGGTCGCAGGAGAGGTCCCAATTATCGTAGGCCTGATTGCCGCTATAGGGCTTGGCGTCCGTGTGGCCTTCAATGGAGATTCTGTTGGGCAGCTTGCCAAGTTCTGGCGACAGGACCTTGAGCAGCACCTGAAGGGCCGGGGTGGGCGCCGGGCTGCCCAGCTTGAAGAACGTTCCCTGAGCCGACTCCAGCAGTTCAATGCGCAGGCCCTCCGGCGTGATCGTAATCTCAATCTGGTTCTTGAGTTTGTTCAGTGGGTCGATACGTTGAATCGATCGCAGGATCTGTTCCTTCAGCTTCTGCATGTCCTGTTGTGTCTGGAGCGCGGTCGGGGGTGTGGGGACCGGGGCGACACCAGGCATCGAGCGGATGCCGTGCGGATCGCGGAAGTATCCGCCGACGGCGGTCTGTACCTGCCTGCTGGCGTTCATCAGCCAGAGCACGATGAACAGGGCCATCATTCCGGTGACGAAGTCGGCGTAGGCCACCTTCCATGCGCCTCCGTGGCGCTCACCATGGGCGGCTTTCTTCTTGACGATGATGATCTCTGGTGTCTCTGCCACTGCGCCGAACCTTCCGAAGCGTGCCGGAACCTCGCGTCCGATCCATAGTGGCAGAGCAGACATGGCGAGGTTCTCTTCCGCTGATCTCTTATCGGCTGAAACCGCGTCGTTTCCAGTGTGGTGCGGGTGAGGTGATCAAGACGTCACCAGGGATGCTGCCTCAGGCCGCCACGGCAGCCACGGGAACGGCTTCGTCCTTCCTTCGGCAGGCCTTCTCAACCTCTTGAAAGCTGGGCCGGAGATGCTCGGGGATCGCACGCCGCGCCATCTCAATGGCCAGAATCGGAGACATTCCCTTCAGAAAGGAGAGCATGACGACACGTAGTACGTGATAGTAGGCGAGCTTGTCTTCGGCCAGTTTGGCGACGTTGGCGGCGAGGGGTCCCACCACGCCATAGCACATCAGGATGCCGAGGAAGGTTCCCACCAGGGCGGCAGCGACCTTTTTGCCGATCTCTTCTGGAGGCCCTCCCATCGCGCCCATGGCGATGACGATTCCCAGAACGGCTGCAACGATCCCAATGCCGGGCATGGCGTCCGCCATGGTGGCCAGTGCGGACGAAGTTGTGATGGCGCCGGCGTGCTGGATCTCCAGGTCCAGCTCCATCATCCGGTCGACGTCATAGGGTGTGGCTCCGCCGGTGATGGCCATACGCATGGTGTCGCACACGAAGCAGAGCGCGTGTTGGTCTTTCAGAAATTCGGGATGCTTGGAGAACAAAGGACTCTTGCCCGGCTCTTCGATATCGTCTTCGATCCCTACCATCCCCTCTTTTCTCGCCTTGTTGAAGAGGTGAAACATCATGCGAAGAGAGTCGAGATAACGCTCTTTCTTGAACGGGGATCCGCGAATCACCATCAGGATGCTGGAGGCGATGTTCTTCAGTACATGGAGCTGGTTCCCGGCGATTAAGGTTCCCAGAGCGGCCCCGCAGATGATGATGAACTCCGATGGCTGGAGGAGCACGGCAACCGGCCCCTTTTCCAGGAGAAACCCGGTCAGGATCGCGGCAAAGACGATGATAGTTCCAATGATGGAAGCCATAGGTTCCGGGCCTTCCGAAGCCTTCCCCCGAAACTGCAGGTTCCACCCGTATAGAGGTTGCAGGTGGGCCGGGGAGCGACTGCTTCAGATCTCTGGTTCCTATCGGCAGTTTGACGCTGGAGTTTCAGGAGCGATCTGTCTGGATCTAACCGCAGGAGAAAAATGGGAAGGATGGAGGCATGGATCAAGTGGTAGGGACAGGAGGGATGGCGCCCGGGGGCTGCGGAGCGGCCGTGCGGGTAACCACGACCAGGTCCACGCGCCGATTGAGCCGGCGTCCCGCCGCCGTGGTGTTCCTTGCAATGGGCCGGTAAGGTCCGTATCCCGCGACCGAGAGTCTGCTCGGATCCAGATTGGAGTGATGTATCAGGAGCATCAGAACCTCCATGGCGCGGGCGGTGGAGAGCTCCCAGTTGGAGTGAAACTGTGCGTTGTGGATGGGGCGATCGTCGGAGTGGCCCTCCACCCGGATATGGAATCCGTAGGGGGAGAGAACTCGAGCGATCTCTTCGATCTTCTCGGCCGCACCCGGTTCGAGATTCGCCTCGCCACTGGGAAAGAAGCCAATCTCCTTCAAACTGATCACCAGACCATCCGGGTTCGTTGCGATCGATACCTCTCCGTTCTGGAGTTCGGCGCTGATCGCTCCTTCCAGTTTGAGGTGCAACTGATCGGCGCTGCTGGACGCGGCGCGGGAAGGATCGACCGTACTGCCCACGCCTGCCGAGCCGGCCGGAGCAGGGAATGGAGGGGTGCGGGGAATGGCTGCGGATGGAACTGGCCGGTCCGGATTCAGAAAGCCGCGGTGGATGGCCTCTGAGATCTCCGGCACCGAGTAGCCATTGCGATGAATCGACGCAAATAGCACCACGAAGAAGGCAAAGAGAAGGGTGATGAAGTCTGCATAGGAGACCATCCACCGATCGCGGCTGTTGGGTTCTTCCATTCCCCTTCGCCTTCTCACTGTCCAATCACCTTCAGATAGGGTCGCGCCGGTTCGGTTCCAAAGCTGTTCAATCGCTGCTCCAGGGCGCGCGGATGCACGCCTTCCACGATAGCCAAAACGGCTTCAAGGGTCATCTCCTGCACCACCTGTTTCTCACGAATCAGAATGCGCAGCTTGCCCGCTATGGGCAGAAAAAACAGATTGGCTGCGCCGACCCCGTAGATGGTTGCAACGAAGGCGGCAGCGATCCCTTTGCCCACCTCATCCATGTTCTGCAGTCGCTGCATCACCTGGATCAGTCCCAGCACGGCTCCAATGATGCCAAAGGTGGGAGAGAAGCCGCCTGCCGCATCGAAGACCCTGGGGATGCGGTCACTCTTCTCCCCTTCGTACTCGAGCTGCAACTCCATCATCTTGCGCAGCTCAGCCGGCTTGACCCCGTCGATGGCCAGCATGAGGCTCTCGCGCAGAAAGGGATCCTGTATCTTGGCCAGCTCCGTGTCGAGAGAGAGAATGCCTTCTTTGCGTGCCTTGTAGGCGTATCGCAGCAGGTGCTGCACCAGCGAATCCGGCGCGGGACGACTTTTGAGGAAGAGATCCTTCAACTGGACCAGGGCCTGCGTAAGGACGCGGACCGGGAACTGAATCATGACCGCACCCAGCGTGCCACCCAGAACGATCAGCGCGGCTGCGGGCTGAAGGATCTGGGTGGGCGTGCCTCCTTCCAATGCGGAGCCGATCCCGATTCCCAGCAGACCGATCGTGATACCGAAGACCGTATTCTTATCCAGCTTCATGGGGTCGCATCCTTGATCAACGATCAACAGCAGTGAGGACAGGTGCGGCGCTTAACGCCTGCCGCCGGATCCCGGCGGAAGCTGACGAGAGCCGTCAGAAGTCATTCGCGGAGTGGAGCAGCACGTTGCCGACCAATGCGGAGCGATCACTCAGATCCAGGCCAGATCCTGTGATCCAGATGATTTTGCACCCCGCGGGAGAGTTTGTGGCGCTGCTCTCCGCATAGGTGCTGGGCAACTCTTGCCGGGTATCCCGGCAAGAGTTGCAGAATTTGCCCAGGTTGGAGCCGCGAGGTGTGGCGGGGCGAGCGGCGGGTCTCCGGAGACGCTTGGCGCTGGATCGATCTCGGCCATGGTCGTTCGATCATCGCTCACTATTCTCCTGCCGGACGACGAATCGAACCGGGAACTGCCGATACATTGCTTGCGACTGCTCGGTGAGCAACCGTGACGGCTCGCAGTACGTTAAAGGGCATTGGGAAGATGCATTGGAGATGAGAGGGGAAGCAATATGGATCTGCTCCTGGTCGATGACAGCAAAACCATGAGAATGCTGGTGCATCGGGCCATACGACAGGCTGGCTACCGGAATCTGACCGTCTGCGAAGCCGGCAACGGCGTGGAAGCTCTGGAGAAGGTGAAAACGGAGAAGCCGAAACTGATCCTTTCCGACTGGAACATGCCGGAGATGTCTGGGATTGACTTCCTGCGGGCGCTGCGCGAGATGGAGAATCGAACCCCGCTGGGGTTCATCACTTCGGAGTCGTCGGGTCAGCTCCGCGAGCTTGCGATGAAACATGGAGCCAGCTTTCTCATCGTAAAGCCCTTCAGTCCGGAGGACGTTCAAGAGGCCCTGGACCCGATCCTGGGAGGGAACTGATTATGCCAGAGGTATCGGCGAAGGGCATGACCAGACTGTTCAGTGAACTGGTGGGACGCCCGGTGAACTTTTACGAGCCGAGTTCTTCGGCTCCCTCACCGGCCAAACAGATCTATGCGGTGTATGTGGTCAAGCCGATGGATTCGATCCGTGTCATCCATGCGGATGCGATGTTGCTTGCAAGCCTGGCGGGAGCGTTGATCGGTTTGCCCTATGAGGGGGTGAGGGAACGCATGGAGGACGCCAGGGTGGATGAAGGATTGGCCGATGCGCTCCGCGAGGTGATGAACATCGCCTCAAGGGTCGTGTCGATCGAACATCGGGCCGTCTTCAAGGCGGTCTATGAGGATCCACGCATGCTTCCGTCCGAGGCGCTTGGTGTTCTTCGCGACCCACTCTACACAAGTCACTTCGAGGTACGTGTGGATGGGTACCAGGGGGGGCGACTCTCGCTGCTTGCGCCGAGCTAGGCAGAGTATCTTCCGTGAAGCTGGATGCCTCTTCGTTTGCGCTTCGCGGTGCAGCAGATCGGCGGTCTACCGTCTGCGGTAGACCGCCATGTTGTTGACCGATACACGCTCCCACGCCGTCACGGTGGTTGGAACGGACTCCGCGCAGCCCAGGAGGAGATAGCCTCCCAGTTCGGTGGCGTCGGCGAGCTGTTCAAGGATCCTTACCTTGGTGGCAAGATCGAAGTAGATCAGGACGTTACGGCATAGGATCAGGTGAAAGCAGCCAACCTCGGTGTAGGGGCGGCGCAGATCGAACTGCTGGAAGCGCACAGCCTTGCGGATGAGATCGTTGAGGCGCCAGTCGAGGCCTTCTTGCTTGAAGTACTTGAGCAGATACGCGGCAGGCAGGCCGCGGTTCACCTCGAACTGAACGTACTTTGCGGCCTTGGCATAGTGCAGCACCTGGCTGCAGAGATCCGTCCCCAGGATCGGCGCGCACCGCTGCAGGGCAGAGAGTTCGTGAAGCAGCATGGCGATGCTGTACGGCTCCTGGCCGGACGAGGCAGCCGCGGACCAGATGCGCAGAGGCTGCTGGGGTGGCAGGGCTGCCAGCAGCTCCGGCAGGATGGTGCTGCGCAAGATCGCAAAGGGTGTCACGTCCCGGAAGAAGAAGGTCTCGTTGGTGGTCAATGCCTCCAGGACTTGCTGCTGGAGAAGCGGATTCTGTCTTGTTCGCAGTTGAGCACAGAGCTCGTTGAGCGTCGTCAATGGGGAGTCGCGCAGGAGCGGTGCCAACCTGGCCTCAAACAGGTAGTGCTTGTCCTCGTCCAGCACAATGCCTGTGCCTCGCCAGATCTCCTGTTGCAGAAACCTGTAGTTCTCGGGCCTCAACCGCTTCTCCTTGCCTCCGGCCGAGACGCACCTCTCGGTGGGCGCGGTGTTGCGCGTAGATCTGCCTGCGGCGCGGAAGTCTGGATCTAATTCAAGGGCTTCCATGGCGCTCCGGGGTGGTCGAGGTTGGAGCCGCTGCCTGCTCCGTCAAATTGAAGCAGTTGAAGCTTGTCCGCTACGATCTCCGGTGTAAACGGCTTCATGATGTACTCGTTCGCTCCCGCGGAGAGGGCCTCTGCCATCATCCGGCTGTCTGTCTCGCTGGTGACCATCATGACGGGGATCTGTGCGAACTCGCTGTGTGCTCGCAGGGCCTTGACGAACTCCAGCCCATCCATCTCCGGCATGTTCCAGTCGGCCAGGATCACGGAGATACTGGATCCTTCCAGTTCCATCAGCTTCAGCGCCTCGATGCCATTGCTGGCGTGGAGGGGTTCAAATCCTCTCTGGAGGAGAATCTTGGCGAGGATGTTGCGCATGACGCGCGAATCATCCAGGATCAGAGCTCGGGGCGTCATGGTTCCTGCCTTTCTGCGCTCAGGAGCCGGTTGGGGTTGCTCGGGGAGTGCAGTTCTTTCGCGGGAGAGATGGTGGGGATTGACTTGGTGACGCTGCCGGCCTCTCCAGGTGAATGGAAGGCGAGCGGCGAGGCTGTACGTTGGAGCCGGCTCTGCATC
>JAJZDM010000073.1 GCA_021806005.1 Acidobacteriota bacterium
CTTCCCTCCATCCGTCGCATCGTCGGCGCGCTGCCGCGCGACCGCCAGACTATGTGTTACTCCGCCACCCTGGATGCCAGTATCCGCGAGATCGTCAAGGATTACGTACAGGAACCGGTGCGGGTCGAGATTGGCTCTACCTCCCGCCCCTCTGACCGGGTGGAACTTCGTGTCTACACCGTGATGCAGGACCAGAAGCTGGCTCAACTCGACAAGATGCTCCAGGAAGAGGAAGGTACTTACCTGGTCTTCTCGCGCACCAAGCACGGCGCCGATCGGATCGGCCGCAAGCTGGAGAAGCTTGGCCACGAGGTTGAGATCATCCATGGCGATCGCTCTCAGTCGCAGCGCACCGCCGCCCTGAAGAACTTCGCCACCGGACGCAGCCGTATTCTGGTCGCCACGGATGTCGCCGCCCGCGGCATTGACATCTCCCACATCGCCCATGTGGTCAACTACGACCTGCCCAACGGCTCCGATGACTTCGTGCATCGCATCGGCCGCACCGGACGCGCCGGGGCCCGGGGAGTCGCCACCACCTTCGTTACCCCGCTGGAAAAGGGCGACGCCCTCAAGCTGGAACGCGAGCTGAAGATCAAGTTTGCCTGGTCTGAGGCGGACAAGAACCTGGCCAAAGAAGAGCGCAACAAGCCCATCGACCTCGGCAAGGGCGGCCAGGGCCTCAACGAACTCCTGCAGATGGAGACCCGCAGTTGGAAGAACGCCGACGCCGATTCCCCGGAAGCAGTTCCCCACAAGACAAAACGCTCCGGAAGCGGCGGCCAGCGCAGCGGTGCACGTGGCAGCGGCTCCGGCAAGAACCCGCAGAGCAACCGCTCCAGCCACGCGCCCCGTCCTCACAATAGCAACGCTGGACGACCCGCCGGTCGGCGCCGCTCCAGCCGTCAGTCCGGCCGCTAAGGCAGCTTCGGTGTAGGTGTAGAGGGCGACTCGACTTCGCTGGGCGTTTTCCCCCAATGAAAACGCCACGGCAACCCCGCTTCTGGATACCCATCTGCACCGAAAATGCCGCTAGGAGTCTCCTGAGCAGTCATCAAACCCACCTGCGAGGCGGTGAAAGTTGTGAAACCGCAAATGGGTGTACGCAATGCCTTGGGAGACCGTTGGCCCAAACGCTGCTTGCCCACAGCTCCTGAACGTGGAAGCTCCATCGGTGATTCCAATCGGAGCAGGTTCGGGAAGAGATTGGGTTGAGTTTGAGGTCAGAGTGCTTCTTCTGCAGGAATAACACAGGGCATCGACGTGGATAGGCGTCCTCCAATCCTTGACTTTCACCCCGGCAGGCAAGCCTGCCGGGGTGAAACGAGGCACGGGGCGATGCCGGGGCAGGACACGAGCGCGGTTCGTAACCGCGACTCCGGACTGGACAACCGTCTGGGCGCACCAGAATATCCCGGAAGCCTCCGCCGGGCCCGCTACCGTTTCAATGCTTGGAGAACGACCGGATCAGCACCACCATGTTCCAGAGATCGGCGGTCTTGGCTCGTCCGTTTTCGGCCGGCATGGCTCCCTCACCGTTACTGATGATGTAGAAGAGTTCTCCGTCCGGCTTGCCCTGCAGGCTGGAGGGTTGGGTCCAGTCGTCCAGGCTCAGCTTCATCTGTGCCGCAAGATCACCGTGTCCGTTGCCGTTGTCCCCGTGGCACATCGAGCAATCGTACCCATAGATCAGCTTGGCATGCGCCAGGCCCTCCGGGGTGGGCTTGATCGGATTGAGCATCTGCATCGCCGCCGGCGGAATCGTGACTGCAGGAGGGGTTGAGGCGGCGCCGGCAGTTGTGCCAGCGGCCGTAGTTGGAGTTGTGGTCGTCGGTTGTTGTTGCGCCTGGGCTCCGGACCGCAGCAACAGCGGCAGCAGCAGGATCGGCAGTGGCAATATCGGCAGTAGAAAGAAGGGCTTGGACATTCGGTGCACTCCTGTCAGGCGGAGCACCCATCATAAGCCTGGGTGAGCGCATTGGCCAATTTGATTTGTCCCTAGCCTTCCACCGGCGCTCCGTGCCGTCTGTGACTGCTGTCACCCTCTGCTTCCTCTTACCAGCGATCGGGCACACCTCGGTTCTGCGATCGAGCAGGCTCCGGCCCTGTAATGGAGCAAACTTCGGGTTGGGGTCAGGAGGTACACACGGCATTCGCGCCGCTTCCGACAGGAGGATGGGCTCAGCCCCCGTACCCTGCACGGGCCTGTGCTCCTCGAGCCATGAGCACGGCGCTGTAGGCTGCGCCAAAGCCGTTATCGATGTTCACTACCACCACATTCGGGCTGCAGGAGTTCAGCATCCCCAGCAGCGCCGTAGCACCGCCGAAGGATCCCCCATATCCGACCGAGGTCGGCACCGCAATCACCGGCACCCCCACCAGGCCGCCGACCACCGAGGGCAGAGCGCCCTCCATCCCGGCGCAGACCACAACCACATCGGCCGCCAGCAGGCTCTCGCGCGCGGCCAGCAAGCGGTGCAGTCCGGCCACGCCAACATCATAGATTCGGGTTACGCGCGCACCGAACGTCTCCGCCGTGACAGCAGCCTCCTCCGCTACCGGCAGATCACTGGTTCCAGCACAGACGACGGCGATGCTGCCCGCCAACGCCTGGGGCGGCTGGGTTTGGCGAAGGCTGACGGTGCGCGCCGCGGGATGATGCACCGCACGTGGAAACCTGACGATCAACTCCCCCGCCGTCTCCGTATCCACGCGGGTCGCCAGCACGTCCACGCCATCGCTGAACAGGCTTTGAAAGATCGCCAGGGTCTGCTCCCGGGTCTTGCCCTGGGCGAAGATGACCTCCGGGAGCCCACTGCGCAGACTGCGATGATGATCGACGCGCGCATCTCCCAGATCCTCAAACGGCAGCCTGGCCAGCCGCTGGGCTGCATCGGCAGAGGAGAGTTCTCCGCGTTCCACTGCGGACAGTAGATGGAGCAACGCTGACGGAGTCATAGGCCGGTTCCCTCTCCCGCTCCGGCGGGGTCCGCGTCTCCGGCTCTGCCGGGATGGCCCGGCTCCGGCGTGGGGCAGATCCTTTGCGTATAGGCGGCGATGGCTGCCTGCTGCACGAACTTGAGCGGAACGCGGCATCGCTCCGCTGCCGCACGGCAGTCCTCAAACTCCGGCGCCGCGTTCAACTCCTCGCCCGCCTGCTCCCCCACCTTGATACGGATCTCTCCATACACCGTGGTTACAGGGGTGTGGTGGCGTTCCAGGGCCAGCCGCTGCTCCTGCCGCACGCGCACCCCCAGCGTACTGGTCTGGCGGAGCAGCAACTGTTCCAACCTCTCGCTCTGGTCGGGCCGGCACAACACGGTGAGCAGGGTGCCAGGCCTCCCCTTCTTCATGATCACGGGCGTCAGCATCACATCCAGCGCGCCGGCGGCGAGCACTAACTCCGCAACCCAGGAGAGAATCTGCGGGGAGAGGTCGTCGAGGGCGGTCTCCAGGACGCTGATCGTGGCCTGGTTGGAACGGGACTGGGACGCGGACTGGGACGGAACAGGCGCCGCGGCGTAAACCTCCGCCGCCTCCCCCACGCTGAGGCGCAACGCATTGGGAAATCCCTTGGGATTCCGCGTCCCAGCGCCGTAACCGATCCTCTCCACCTTCATGCCGGGCTGCGCCCCAAAGACCGGCCCCAGAACCCGCAGCAACGCCGCACCGGTCGGGGTCACCAACTCCTTCTCCACATGGGCCGCATAGGTTGGGAAGCCGCGCAGCAGATCCGCCGTCGCTGGCGCCGGCACCGGAAAGGTCCCATGCGCACACAACACCGTTCCGGAGCCAACGTTGAGCGCCGAACAGTACCAGGCATCCACCTCGAGTGCCTCGATCCCGGCACAGCAGGCAACGATATCGACGATCGCATCGACGGCCCCCACCTCATGGAAGTGGATATCCTCCAGGCCAACGTTGTGAATCCGGGATTCTGAGGCCGCCAGCAGTTCAAAGGCCTGCACGGCTCGGAGTTGCACCGGCCGGGCCAGCGAAGAACCCTGGATCAGACCTCGAATGACGCTCAGTGTACGCCCATGAACGTGCCTGGGCCCGGGCTCGACAGAGTGGCCGTTCGGGCTCTGCGTGTCATGAGAGTGGGGATGGGAGTGGCCGTGCGTATGAGCGTGGTCGTGAGGATCGGCAGGGCCGTGCGGATGAGCATGGTCGTGAGGATGGTCGTGCCCGGCAAGAGGTTCACCTGGTTCTGCCGGCAGCCCACGCTCCAGAACCCGCACCCGCGTGCAGGAGATTCCGCTTCGATCCACCCGCTCGACGCTAAGGCTGGCCCCCAGATCCAGCGACGCCACCGCCTGCTCCAACACCTCGGTGGGAACTCCGGCATCAATCAGCGCGCCTAGAAACATATCGCCGGAGATGCCGGCGAAACAATCAAGATATGCAATCCGCATGAACTCTCTTTCAACGGGACGCGGTCAGACTCTCGCGACTCCCTGCACACCTCTCTCAAAGCCCGGCGCGCCTCTTCTCACTATAGCGGCTCCCCGGGAACCGTCCTCCGCGGCGCGGCAAGAGCGGAGACGGGCAGCACATCGTTCATCGAGCCGGAACGGTAGCCCTGGGTGTCCAGGGTGACATAAAGAAACCCAGCGCCGCGTACTGCCCGGGAGATCTCATCCAGCGCCGCAAGCGACAACGCTCGCGGCAGATCCTGGCGGGCGATCTCCACGCGGGCCAACTCACCGTGATGGCGAACCCGCACCTGTGAGAATCCCAGGGCGTGCAAGGCATCCTCTGCCTTTTCCACCTGCGCCAGATTCTCCGCGGTAACCGCGCGCCCATACTCGATGCGCGAGGAGAGGCAGGCGCTGGCCGGCTTGTCGGCGATCTCGAGGCCAGCCTGCCGGGCCAGGGTTCGAATCTCCTCCTTGCGCAGCTCAGCCTCCGCCAGTGGGGCCAGGACGCCAAGGGTCTCGGCCGCCCGCTGGCCAGGCCGGAACTCACCACAATCATCGAGGTTCATCCCATACGCCAGGTGCTGGAATCCCAGCCTCTGGCGCTCCTGCTCCATTTGGGCAAACAGCTCGCTCTTGCAGTGAAAGCAACGCTGAGCATCATTGCGGAGATAGGCCGGATCTTCCATCTCTCGAGTGAGCATGGACTGCACCGGAATCCGGTGACCACGCGCAAAGGCCAGGGCATCGGCCAGCTCCCTGCGGGGAAGAGATGGCGAGTCCGCGATCACCGCTAACATCCGCCCGCCCAGGGCCTGGTGCGCGGCGTAGGCCAGGTAGGCCGAATCCGTCCCCCCGGAGTAGGCCACCAGAAGGGACCCAAGCTGCCCCAGCTTTTGCTGCAGAAGCTGCGACTTGGTGGTCAGTTCCATCCTGGTTTCCCTCTTCTCCATGGAGCCAGTGGCGTTGAGCAAAGGCTGGGCCAGCTCCGTATCCTCGATCCAGCCCCCTGCGCGGCTGAACTCCCGAACCTGCCCCTCTGATCTCGCGAATACTGCTCGAATCCCCTCTGATAAGAATTCTAGAGCAATCTCCCCGCGGCCTGGCGTCAGGAAAGTGGAGTTCAGCACCACGACTCGAAGGGCCGCTCTCCAGACGGGGAATGCCGCAGCAGGCCCGTGGCCCACCGGGCCGATGCAGGAAGCGGTCCCCAGGCCCGTTCTACTGCAAGGCAGCCCCGGTGTACCCGTTCTGATCCTCGGACGGATAGCCCGTCTCGGTAGCTGCCTCGTGCAGTGGAGTTCCCAGCGTTCGCCTCCCGGGAGGGTCCGGCACTCCCGTCACCCTTTCGTCGCGCGGCTGGAACACTGCGGTTCCCGGGGGCAGATCCAGGCGCCCATCGGCAAGGTACGCTACCACCGCTCCGCCTGCCAGTTCGGGATTCAGGACCGCCAGCGGAATGATGTACTTCTTGCTCTTCACCAGCGCCTCGGCGACGCCATCGACCGGGTGACTGCGGGGAATCAGCCCGCTCACCTGCGGGATCACGAAGACCTGCATATGCATCTCCGGGTTCTTCCGGTCGTACTCCATCAGGGATCGCGCCACCTGCTTGGGGGTCATCATCCCAAGATCGGCGATGAAGTTGCGATGAACCGCGCTTGGCATGTACGTGTTGAACACCACCCTCGAGAAGTCTGCGCAGTTGTGAAAGAACAGATTGAAGTGCCCGATGTTTCTCCGGTCGTTGAAGAGGGCGATAAACCGCTCATCCTCCTCCGAAGTGCTGTCAAACTGAAAGCCGTACATGGTGCGGATGTAGGACTCCCCGACCAGTTGGATCCACTCACCCCGGGGAGGCTGGCCCTTGTGGTCCGGCGCCAGCGCCAGCAGATGCTCTCTGCGATAGGCGTTCTGGAGGGCCAGCATCTGGGCGCGATCCGCCGTAGCCGGAATCTGGTTCAGATGGTCCACCGCGTAGAGGTATCCGAGTAGCGGAATCGCGATCCAGTCATAGCCATCGATCTTGTGATACCGGCTGATCACCACGCCATACTCACCGTCGTGGCAAGGCCGAAGCTGGACGGGCGACTCCGCGCAGACGTGGTTCAGATAGATGGCGGCGTGCCCGGTGGGATTGACGGCCCCGAAGAAACCGTAGGGTTCTTCCATCAACAGCGCCACGGCGGCATGGGCCGATGTGCAAGCCATGATCAAACATAGGAGAATCGCCAGCGTCCTGGTCACGGTTCTTCTCTGGGTCAAACCATCGCTCCTCAATCAAAGACTCCCTCGGTCGAAACTCCCGGGCCTGGATCATGCCCTGAAAGCAGAGGCAGACCGTAGCCGGGGCCTTGCAGGTGGAACCACACTCCTCCAGCCGACCCTGCCCCTCGCGACCGGAGCAGGCCCCCCCCCGAGGAGGCCGAGCGGTACAACAGGACGAACACCGCCTATGAAAGGGGAGAAAGAGCGGCACAAGGACATCTTATTAGAGCGATTTTTGCTGGAACAAGTTTCCCGGATCCGGCTTGCGGTGGCATCTTCGCCGGGTAAAACAGGGTCGCCCTGGAGGTCATCCGAAGGCCGGAGACCCCGCCGGAGACCGACGGCAGGACACCTCATCCCGGTCCGGGCAGCCGGTCTTGCAGGGCGCGGCGGAGGCTGCATAAGCTCGTCTCCCAGCGGAGGATAAAGCAGCAGGGCTGCGCGACAAACCCATCGTACCCGAACCTGGGACGGGAGGGTTCGCCGCGCAGCCCTGAATACTCTGCCGGCAGAAACCGGTGCAGAGAGCTACGCGTTATAGGTAGAGGACGAAACACGGCCTCCGTGACCGGTCCAGTTGGTGTGGAAGAACTCGCCACGAGGCTTGTCGATCCGCTCATAGGTATGGGCTCCGAAGAAGTCGCGCTGGGCCTGGAGCAGGTTGGCCGGCAACCGGGCGGTGCGGAAGCCATCATAGAAGCTGAGTCCGGCGGAGAGCGCCGGGGTGGGTACACCCAGTTCAATGGCCTGGATCAACGCCTTGCGCCAGTCTGCCTGATACTTGTTCAGCGCGTCAGAGAAGAACTCATCCAGGAGCAGATTGACCAGATCAGGATTCTTGTCATATGCAGCCTTGATGTTCCCCAGGAAGACGCTGCGGATGATGCAGCCACCGCGCCACATCAACGCGATACCGCCCATATTCAGCTTCCACCCGAACTCCTTCTCCGCCGCGCGCAGCAGCATGTAGCCCTGGGCGTAGCTGACCATCTTGGCGCAGTAGAGTGCCCGGCGCACGGTCTCAATGAAGGCGGCGCGCTCCGCGGTGCTCTTCTGCGGCTTCGGCCCTTGCAGTACCTTGGAGGCCTGGACGCGGTCCTCCTTGAGCGCGGAGAGGCAGCGCGCAAAGACGCTCTCTCCGATCAAGGTAACCGGCATCGCCAGGTCCAGCGCGGAGATCGCGGTCCACTTGCCGGTGCCCTTCTGCCCGGCAGTGTCCAGGATCTTCTCCAGCAGCGGGGTTCCATCCTCGTCCTTCTTGGCGAAGATTGTCTGGGAGATCTCGATCAGGTAGCTGTCCAGTTCGCCCTTGTTCCACTCTCCGAAGACCTCGGCGAGTTCGTCGCCGCTCAGCCCCAAACCATCCCGGAGCAACTGGTAGGCCTCGCAAATCAACTGGATATCACCATACTCGATGCCGTTGTGGACCATCTTGACGTAGTGGCCGGCGCCCTCTTCGCCCACCCAGTCGCAACACGGCGAACCATCCTCCACCTTGGCCGAGATCGCCTGAAAGATCTCCTTGACATGCGGCCATGCAGCGGGATCTCCTCCGGGCATGATCGAAGGTCCAAAGCGTGCTCCGTCTTCTCCGCCGGAGACGCCGGTGCCGATGAACAGAATCCCCTTGGCCGCAAGCTCCCTGGTTCTGCGATTGGAGTCGGTAAACAAGGAGTTTCCGCCATCGATGATGATGTCGCCCTTCTCCAGGTAGGGAAGAATCTGTTCGATGTTCTGGTCCACCACGCTGCCGGCCTTGACCATGATCATCACCCGGCGCGGCCGTTTCAGCAGCCCGCAGAGCTCTTCTATCGAATGGGCGCCCTCAATCTGCGTTCCCTTCGCCTCCTGATTGAGAAAGTCATCGACCTTGCTGACGGTGCGATTGAATACCGCAACCTTGAATCCATGGTCATTCATGTTCAGAACAAGGTTCTGCCCCATGACGGCCAGCCCAATCAACCCGATATCACAGCTTCCCTTCGACATGAATCATCTCCATTTTATTTTCCTGTTACGGCGATTCTTCGTATTGTGGTCCGGAATCACGGCACGTCACCATGATCCGACACCTGGTTTGACGCACAAATCACTGCTGACGGAGAACGGTTCCAACCCCGCTGAACCAGGGCCCTCTCCCGGACCGTTGGGCCGAGGGCGGGTCAAGTGGTCCGTCCAGTTCGTACCGACTCATTCTTATCATAGATATCCCACCCCACTCCGGTGACCAGACGCACGGCGCTGAGCGGCAAATTAGGATCTCATTCCGTTGGGCGGTCCCCCGCCACGCCCACGAATCGGCCTTCAGGAGCTGGACTTCCGGCGCCAGGTCGGGCGAGCGCTCGCCCCCCCGGGCTACCGGCGCTCCACCCGTTCCATCCGCTTCTGCGCCAGCAGGGCCAGCCAATCCTCCATGCCCTCTCCGCTTTTGGAGGAGACGGTCAGCGTCAGCATCCCCGGCCTCACCGCCTGAATGTTCGCCTGGGCTGCCCCCAGATCAAACTCACAGGCCGCCGCCAGATCCATCTTGGCAAGGATGGCGACATCGGAGGAGTTGAAGATCGTCGGATACTTCAGCGGCTTGTCCTCGCCCTCGGTGACAGAGAGCAGCACCACCCGTACATCTTCGCCCAGGTCATAACTGGAGGGACACACCAGGTTCCCGACGTTCTCAATAAACAGATATTCCAGGGCAGCCAGATCCCACCCTGCCAGATGGTCGGCGACCATCTGCGCCTCCAGATGGCAGTGTCCGGCGGTATGGATCTGTCGGACCGGCACTCCCGCCTGCGCTAACCTCCGGGCATCGTTGTCGGTGGCAAGATCGCCAACCAGCGCTGCCGCTGCCTTGCCCCGTTCGCGCAAGCTTCGCAGCGTGCGCTCGAGAAAGGTCGTCTTGCCCGAGCCCGGACTTGACACCAGATTGATCGTCAACAGCCCGCAGGCGTGCAATCGCTCCCGCAGTCCACGTGCAATCTCATCGTTCTTGTTCAGGATTCCCTTGCGAATCTCCAGTACCCGCGTCTCCATGCTCTCTCTCCGGCTCCTCTCTCCGCTCTGTGCCCGGCTCTGCGCCCGGCAGATCGACCTCGATCGCCTCAACATCCATCTCGCGCCCCTGGCGCAGATCGCCGGTCACCGCGCCACAGTGGGGACAAAGAAAATGCTGCACGCTCTCCAGGTCCCCTTCTCGCTGGCACGCCGGACAGTAGACCCGCGCCGGCAGCTCCCTGATCACCAGCGTAGACCCTTCCAGCAGCGTTCCTGCGGCGGCAATCTCATAGCTGAACTCCAGCGCTCCACGAGCGACGCCGCAGAGCGCCCCCAGGCGCAGATATACCGCGTTGACACGCCTCGCCCCAGCCTGCCGGGCACTCTCAGAGGCGATCTCAACCACACTGTAGGCAATGGACAGCTCGTGCATCTCTCCCGCCCTCAAGGGACAACGCCGCGCAGGTCACGCAGCGTCCCTAATACTACCGCCCGCCGCCAGACTGCTTCGGTGATCCAGCAAACATCGTCCTATCCTGCCTGGACGCTCTCCCGAGGACCTTGCGCAGCCGCACCTGCGTCTCGTTCGGCGAAGATCTCCTTCGGGAGTTCGACCAGGTCCTTATCCGGCGCGGATACCGGAACTGCCCCGGGACTGGCGCGGCCGCCACACCGGACCGGTGCAGCCGGAAAGGCCAAAATGCGTATTACAATTTCCGCAGAGTTATTACCCAAAGCGGCGCCTTGCAGAGACTACCGCCCAGGCGAAGGCATACCATGGCATCCGTACTTCGGACGGTATTCAACGATCAACCCGGCGACACCCGCAAAAAGGTTGTGGCGATCTACGCTCTGCTGGCTGCCTTCAACCTGGGCGCCTGGACCTGGGCCGGCATCGCCTTCCATCACTTTCCGGTGCTGTTGGGAACCGCGTTTCTGGCCTACAGCTTTGGGCTGCGCCACGCCGTGGACGCCGATCACATCGCCGCTATCGACAACGTGACCCGCAAGCTCATGCAGGAGGGCAAGCGTCCGGTCGGCGTCGGCCTGATGTTTTCGCTGGGCCACTCCACCATCGTCGTGTTTGGCTCCCTGGCAATCGCCGCAACCGCCCTGGCGCTGCAGCACCACATCGACAGCTTCCGCGAGGTGGGCGGCCTGGTGGGAACACTGGTCTCTACCCTGTTTCTCTTCGCCATCGCGGCCATCAACCTGGTGATCCTGCGCTCCATCTATCGCACCTTCCGGTCGGTTCGCCGCGGCGAGCCTTACGTCGACGAGGACTTCGATCTTCTGCTCGGCAACCGTGGCCTGCTCGCCCGCCTCTTCCGTCCCCTCTTCCGCATGATCCGCCGGAGTTGGCATATGTATCCCCTCGGCGTGCTCTTCGGCCTCGGCTTTGACACGGCCACCGAGATCGGCCTGCTGGGTATCGCCGCCGCGGAGGCCTCCAAGGGGCTCTCGCTGTGGTCCATCCTGGTCTTTCCCACGCTGTTTGCCGCCGGCATGTCCCTGATCGATACGACCGACAACATCCTGATGCTGGGCGCTTACGGCTGGGCATTTGTGAGGCCCATCCGCAAGCTCTACTACAACCTCACCATCACCTCCGTCTCGGTGGTCGTCGCCCTGGCCGTGGGCGGGGTGGAGACGCTGGGCCTGATCAGAGCGCAGCTCCACCTGGACGGACGATTCTGGTCGCTGGTGGGGAGCCTGAATAATAACTTCGGGGTTCTGGGCTACTGCATCATCGCCCTGTTTGCCCTCAGTTGGATCCTCTCGGCCGCCATCTACCGCTGGCGGCGCCTGGACCAGATGGACGATGCCGCTCCCTGGGTGGCGCGCTCCGAGGCCGAGTAGCACCACGGCGCGGGTGAGTGCCGTAGCCAACGGCTTCTACCCGGCAACCCTTCTCGTACAGCCAGAACACCCGCTCATCCAGTCTGTCCCTGGAATATGGGTCGGACCGGACGGGATGTGACGTGGATCACATCCTGCCTCGACTCCGCGCGATCAGAATGATCAACCTATGAGCGCAATGTGAGCAGCGAGTGTATCCAACTTGCTCCGCTGCCCTGCACTACTGCGATGAGCGAGGGAGCCATGGGACAGACGATTTGGCAATCGATGCAGCAGAAGGGCTACAGCCGGAGAGAGTTTCTCCAGTTCTGCAGCGCCGCCGCGGCTATGGCAGGGTTGAGCCAGAGCAGCATAGGCCAGGTCGTCTCAGCGTTTGAGACGCAGACCAGACCGGCGGTGGTGTGGATGCACTTCCAGGAGTGCACCTGTTGCAGTGAGAGCTTTATCCGGGCGTCACACCCGACGGTGGCCGATGTGCTGTTTGATGTGCTCTCGCTGAACTATACCGAGACCTTGATGGCGCCGGCGGGGTTCCAGGCGGAGAAGAGCCTGGAGGATACGATTCGCGACCAGGCAGGCAAGTACATCGTGCTGGTGGAGGGCTCGGTGCCGCTGGCCGCCGACGGCGTCTACTGCATGGTCGGAGGCAAGTCAGCCGAGGCCATCCTGCAAACGGTGGCCAAGGATGCGGCGGCCGTGGTGGCGTGGGGAAACTGCGCCTCCAACGGCTGCGTGCAGAGCGCCAAACCCAACCCCACCCAGGCAACCCCGATCCACAAACTGGTAGACAAGCCGGTGATCAATGTTCCCGGATGCCCGCCGATCGCCGACGTGATGATGGGAATCGTGACCCATCTTCTGGTGGTGGGCGAGACGCCGGAGCTGGACGATACCGGGCGGCCCAGGGAGTTCTATGGGCGTCGCGTGCATGACACCTGTTACCGTCGCGCGAACTACGATGCTGGCCTCTTCGTGGAGGCCTGGGACGATGAGAATGCGCGCAAGGGATATTGCCTGTTCAAGATGGGCTGCCGGGGGCCGGTTACCTATAACGCCTGCGCCGTGGTTAAGTGGAACGAAGGCACCAGCTACCCGATCCAGTCCGGACATGGATGCATCGGCTGCAGCGAGGCTGGCTTCTGGGATAACGAGCCCTTCTATCAGCACCTGCCCGAGGTTCCGGGCTTTGGCATCGAGAGCACAGCAGACAAGGTTGGCGGAACGTTGGGGCTGGTGACGCTGGCTGGTGTTGCAACGCATGCAGTGTTGACCAACATTCGCAAGAAGAGCGTGATTGCGGAACAACATCGGGATGATCCGAAGGAATAGCTCATAAGGAATAGTGAGGAACTATGGCACGCATCGTTGTTGACCCCATCACTCGGATCGAAGGTCACCTGCGCATTGAGGCGGTGGTAGAGAACGGCGTTATTACCGATGCCTTCAGCGCCGGAACGATGGTGCGTGGCATGGAGATCATCCTGAAGGGGCGCGATCCGCGCGACGCATGGGCATTCTGCGAGCGTGTCTGCGGTGTCTGCACCACGGTGCATGCGCTGGCCAGCGTTCGTTCCGTGGAGGATGCGCTGGGCATCAAGGTGCCGCCCACCGCCGAGTTGATCCGCAACATCATGCTGACCACGCAATACATCCAGGACCACGTGGTTCACTTCTACCATCTGCAGGCGCTGGACTGGGTCGACGTGGTGAACGCGCTGAAGGCGGACCCGAAAAAGACAGCAGAACTGGCTCAGTCCTACTCCTCCTGGTCCAAGAACACTCCGGGCTACTTTGCCGACGTACAGAATCAGGTGAAGAAGCTGGCCGCCAGCGGGTTGGGGATCTTTGCCAATGGATACTGGGGAAATCCGGCGTACAAGCTGCCGCCGGAGGCAAACCTGCTGGCGGTGGCGCATTATCTGGATGCGCTGGCCTGGCAGAAGGAGATCGTCAAGATTCATGCGGTGTTTGGCGGCAAGAATCCGCACCCGAACTATCTGGTGGGCGGCATGCCCTGCTCCATCGACATCAATGAGGTTGCGGCGATCAACTCCGAACGCCTGAACCTGGTAGCCAGCCTGATTGACCAGGCCCAGGAGTTTGTCACCCAGGTATATATCCCGGATGTCTTGACCATCGCTTCCTTCTACAAGGATTGGAGCAAGTACGGCGGCGGGCTCACCAACTACCTGAGCTATGGAGAGTTTCCGACGCGCGGCTACAACGATCCGGACGCTTTCAAGATCCCGCGCGGCGTCGTGCTGAACCGGGATCTGAGCACGGTGCATCCGGTCAACACCCACGACAGCCAGGAGATCAAGGAGTACATTACCAGCTCCTGGTACACCTACACCGAGGGTGACAGCGCTGGCCTGCAGCCGTGGAAGGGCGAGACCCATCTGAACTACACCGGACCCAAGCCCCCGTTTACCTCGCTGGAGGGATTCGAGAAGTACTCCTTCCTCAAGACGCCCCGCTGGAAGGATCAGGCGATGGAGGTGGGCCCGCTGAGCCGGATGATCGTGGGCTACGCGGCCGGTCGCAGTGACGTCAAAGAGGTGGTGACAGCAGCGCTGGGCAAGCTCAATGTGCCTACGGAAGCCCTCTTCTCCACCTTGGGAAGGACTGCAGCCCGCGCGCTCGATGCGGAGTTGGCGATGAGCTATCTGCGCGAGTTCTATGACGATCTGATGACCCGGGTGAAGAGCGGCGACGTCTCAACCTTCAATGGAGAGATGTGGGATCCGAAGAGCTGGCCGCAGGATGCTGAGGGCGTGGGGATGGTGGAGGCGCCGCGTGGAGCCCTGGCGCACTGGATCAAGATCCACGACGGAGCCATCGAGAACTATCAACTGGTGGTGCCCACCACCTGGAATGGATCGCCGCGCGATGCCAAGGGCCAGCGGTCCTCTTTTGAGCAGGCCCTGATCGGCAATCCGGTGGGCAACCTCGACCAGCCGCTGGAGATTCTGCGTACGATTCATTCCTTTGACCCGTGTATGGCCTGTGCGGTGCACCTGTATGATCCGCAGGGCCGTCACCTTCACCAGGTTTCCTTTGAGTGACCTATATGAGCACACCAGCGATTGGCGCAGCGAACGCGAGGAGATCTGGGCATGATCAGCCCTCGGATTACAAGCGAATCTACGTCTGGCAGTTTCCGGTACGCCTGTTTCATTGGGCGACCGCCGCGTCGATTGTGCTGCTCTGTATCACCGGATTCCTGATCGGGCATCCGCTCAATGCGTTCTACGCTGCCGAGGCCTACCATCAGTACTGGTTTGGCTGGGTCCGGTTTGTGCACTTTACTGCTGCCTTTGTGTTGATGGCGGTGCAGATCCTGCGGCTCTACTGGGCCTTTGCCGGAAACCGGTATGCGAATTGGCGGCACTTTCTTCCCCTGACCCGCGCCCAGTGGGAAGACATCGAGAATCTGATTTCGACGGAGATCTCGCAGATCAGGAAGCAGGAACGCTATCATATGGGGCACAACTCGCTGGCGGCGACCACCTACTTTGTGATGTTCCTGGCGTTTCTGTTTCAGACCGCAACGGGCCTCGCCTTGTACGCTCACATGAGCGATGCCAGGCTGACACATATCTTCAACTGGATTGTGCCGCTGCTGGGGGGCGACGCCGGCGTGCGGTTCTGGCACCACCTCTTCCTCTGGGCCTTTGTCCTGTTCATCATTGTGCATGTGTACCTGGTGCTCTACGACGACTACGTCAAAGGCGGCGGGGAGATCTCCGCGATGATCAGCGGATGGAAGTTCAAGCGGAATGGGAATGAGCGATAGACAACTCAAGACTCTCGTGTTGGGACTGGGCAACATCCTGATGGGAGATGAGGGTGTCGGTGTGCACGTGGTTCGGCAGGTAGAGAGACACACGCTGCCCGAAGGCGTGGAGTGCCTGGATGGGGGGACGGGCGGCTTCGTCCTGCTGGAGTCGCTCGAGAGCGCTGACCGAATCATCATGATCGATGCGGCCAACGATGGGAATCCGGTGGGAACGATCACGCGGACCACGCCGCGGTTCTCCAGCGACTATCCGCCGACGCTCACAGCCCATGACGTGGGGGTGAAGGATCTGCTGGATGTGTACTACATTCGCGGCGGAAGCTGCTCGGTGGTACTCTTTGCCATCACCATCGATCCGCATCAGAAGCTCTCCCTGAACATGTCGCCGCCCGTAGCCGCCGCCGCTGCTGAAACGTTGAAGCTGGTACTGGCCGAACTGAAGAATGTGGACCTGCAGGATCCATTGAAGACGAACGCTACAGCCGGGGCAGCGCTGTAGCCTCGTTTCTGTCCTTGCTTCCGCGCTACCCCCGTACCGCATTCGTCCCTCCGCATCTGTGACAGGGGCGAATCCGGAGCCCTCTCAGAAGTCTCCGCTCCGGGAAGCCACGCATCGCACTGTGTCTGGCATCACCATTTACCCAGGCCCAAGGTGGTACTTTGGCGGGTAACACAATTCCCGGCTGTAGCCACATGCTGGGACGACGATACTGTAAGCCGGATGGAATTGAGCAGGCGCGATCAATGTAATGGCGGGGCGGCGGCGTGGAGCAAGGCCCGATGGCCACGCGAAGAAATACTGGACACCGCCGAGGGATGAAAGAAACCGAAGAGGTGAAGCGACAATGTGTCTCTCAGTACCTGGAAAGCTGTTGGAGAAGACCGATGTGGGTGGGGTGCTGGTGGGCAAGGTACAGTTTGGCGGTATTGTGCGCGAGGTCTGCCTCGATCTCCTGCCGGAGGCGCAGACAGGCGAGTATCTGCTGGTGCATGTGGGATACGCGATCTCCCAGGTGGATGGGGACGAAGCTCGCAAGTCGTACGAGTATATGCAGCAGGCAGGGATGCTGGCGGGTGAGCTGACGGAGTTTCCCGATGACGCTCCGCCGCCGGTGGCGGAGACTTCCACTCGCAGAAACGACTTCACCCTGCAGGAACTGGAAGATGCCGCCGCGCCGGGAAGCACGGCCGCAACGCGCCGCGGCCCGGGAGATCCCTTATGAAGTACCTGGACGAGTACCGTGATGAGAAACTCTTCCGCTCGCAGCTGGCGCGGTTACAGCAGATTGCTACCCGTCCCTGGGTACTGATGGAGGTCTGCGGAGGGCAGACACATACTCTGGTTCGATACGGGATCGACGAAGTGCTGCCCGCCGGCATGGAGATGGTCCACGGTCCGGGCTGCCCGGTGTGTGTGACGCCCGTCGAACTCATCGACAAGGCGGTTGCGCTGGCGCGGCGGCCGAGTACGATCCTGGTCTCCTACGGAGACATGATGCGGGTGCCGGGATCAGAGAGCGATCTGCTGCATGAGAAGGCCAGGGGAGCGGATGTACGGATGGTCTACTCGCCGACCGAGAGCGTGAGGATTGCGAACCAGAATCCCGGGAGCGAGGTCGTGTTCTTCGGGGTAGGATTCGAGACGACGGCTCCAGCCAACGCGATGGTGGCGTGGCAGGCGCGGCGGCAGGGTATCAGGAATCTGTCGCTGCTTTCATCGCATGTACTGGTGCCGCCGGCCGTGGAGATGCTGCTCTCGTCGCCGCATAACCGGGTGCAGGGGTTGATTGCACCGGGGCATGTCTGCACCATCATGGGAACAGAGGCCTATGAGGCTCTGGCGGCCAGGTACAAGGTGCCGATTGTGATCGGCGGGTTTGAGCCGGTGGATCTGATGGAGGCGATTGTGATGCTCGCCTTGCAGCTCGAAGAGGGGCGCAGCGAGATGGAGAATCAGTACCGGCGCAGCGTTCGCGAAGAGGGAAACCGGCGGGCGAGGGAGCTGCTCTTCGAGGTCTACGAAGTGTGCGACCAGAAGTGGCGCGGCCTGGGAGAGGTGCCTCTCAGCGGGCTGCGCCTGAACGCGGCGTACAAGCAGTTTGACGCCGAGTCGCGGTTCGGGTTGGAGAACATCCTGGTCGACGAGCCGAAGGAGTGCATCAGCGGGATGATCCTGCAGGGATTGGCCAAGCCAAAGCAGTGCACGGCCTTTGCGACGCTCTGTACGCCGGAGTCGCCGCTGGGGGCTCCGATGGTCTCATCGGAGGGCGCCTGCGCAGCGTACTATCGCTATCGCAGAGGCGCCGAAGCTGCCGGTGAGGACATGCTCGCGACGCTGCAGGAGGGCGCATGAAGGCAGATATCGCCTCGCTCGCTTGCCCTGTGCCGTTGCCCCTGAACTCTCACGTGGTGCTGGGCCACGGCAGCGGGGGCAGACTGTCTGCAGCGTTGATGCAGGAGATATTTTTGCCGGCGTTCGGGAATCCGGTGCTGAATACATTGAACGATCAGGCAGCGGTGCGGGTGGAGACGGGCAGAGTGGCTTTTACCACCGACTCCTTTGTGGTCAAGCCGCTGTTCTTCCCCGGGGGCAGCATCGGCGAACTGGCGGTGTTTGGCACGGTGAACGACCTGGCGGTGGGCGGGGCGGAGCCGCGGTATCTCAGCGCGGCGTTTATCCTGGAGGAGGGTCTGCCGCTCGAGACGCTGCGCAGGGTTGTGCAACAGATGGCCGCAGCAGCGTACCGCGCCGGTGTCAGTATCGTTACCGGCGATACGAAGGTGGTGGAAAAAGGCAGCGGGGATCAGATCTTCATCACCACCTCCGGGATTGGGATGATTCCCGATGGGCTGGAGTTGGGGCCGCACCATGTGCGCGCCGAAGACAGGATCCTGCTGAGTGGGCCAATCGGCGAGCATGGAGTGACAATTCTGGCGCAGCGCGACGGCCTGGAAGTATCCGGAGACCTGGTCAGCGATACGGCGCCGCTGACCGATCTCTGCCGCGCCGTGGTCAAGGCTGCTCCCGGGCTGCGCACCATGCGGGATTTAACCAGGGGCGGACTCTCGAGCGCGATGAATGAGATTGCGGCGACCGCCGGAGTGGGAATTGCGCTGGAGGAGCGGCGGATTCCGGTGAGCGAGACCGTGATGGGAATCTGCGAACTCTTCGGGCTGGATCCTCTCTACGTTGCCAATGAAGGCAAGATGATTGCGATCGTTGCGCCGGAAGATGCCGAGGCTGCACTCGCCGCGATGCGTACGATCGATACGGGCGCAGGCGCGCAGATGATTGGGACCGTGACGGCCAACCGGAGAGGGTCTGTGGTGATGCGGACAAAGTTCGGTACGGATCGGGTGGTGGACATGCTGGCCGGGGACCAACTGCCACGCATCTGCTGAGCTGGGGATAAAGCATCTTCCTGGCAAGTCTGACGCGGGCCCCAATGCTTTTCGGCGTTTCATTCTTCCCGGCCAGCACGCCCATAGCGGGATAAAGGGGCATAAGACGTTGACGGATGATCACCGCATGGTTCGGCGCAGGGTAAGCATCGCCGGGGTAGTGCAGGGCGTGGGGTTTCGTCCCTATATCTACTTCCTGGCCGATGCGCTGCACCTGAGCGGCGAGGTAGCCAATGGAACAGCGGGGGTGATGCTGGAGATTGAGGGCGAAGCGGCCCAGGTAGAGGAGTTCCTGCGCCGGCTGCCCGTGGAGATTCCGCCCCTGGCGCGGATCGAGTTGGTGAGCGTGGAGCGGATTGCGGTCCGCGGAGAGGCAGGGTTTCGCATCGTTCCCAGCGATGCCAGCGGACAGGTGAGCACCCAGATTCCAGCCGATGCAGCTACCTGTGAGCAGTGCCTGCGGGAGATGTGGGACCCGGACGATCGAAGATATCGGTATCCATTTATCAACTGCACCCACTGCGGACCGCGATTCACCATCACTCGCAGCATTCCGTATGACCGCCCGCAGACCTCGATGGCGCGCTTCACTCTGTGCGCGACCTGCCGGGCGGAGTACGACGATCCCCGCAACCGGCGCTTCCACGCCCAGCCGAACGCCTGCTGGGAGTGCGGGCCCCGGCTGAGGCTGCTGAACGCAGAGGGCCAGGAGAGCCCCTTCCGGCCCGGCGAAGATCCGCTGGCCGATATCCCAGACTCCGTTGACATCCATGATCCGATCAAGGCAGTCGTTGCCCTTCTGCATCAGGGCAGGATCGTCGCCGTCAAGGGAATTGGCGGATTCCATCTGGTGGTGGATGCGGCGCGGGAGGATGCCGTGCGTCGGCTGCGGGAGCGTAAACACCGTTTTGGAAAGCCGCTGGCGGTGATGGTGCGGAACCTGGAGGCGGCGCAACGGCTGTGCGAGGTGAGCGATAGCGAGGGCTCGTTACTCACCAGCACGGAACGGCCCATCGTTCTGCTTCGGGCCCGGCCGGGGCATGGACTCTGCGCGGAGATTGCCCCGGGGGTCCCGTGGCTGGGAGTGTTTCTTCCCTATGCTCCGGTGCATCATCTGTTGCTGGCGGACGGAGACTTTCGCGCCCTGGTGATGACCAGTGCGAATCTCAGTGAAGAGCCGATTGCGATCAGCAATGAAGAGGCTGTGGAGCGGCTGCGCGGAATCGCCGATGCGTTCCTGGTGCATGACCGCGAGATTCTGCAGCGCGCGGATGATTCGGTGATGGCGGTCGTAGAAGGATCACCGCAGTTCGTGCGCAGGTCGCGCGGGCATGTACCGCTGCCGGTCAAACTTCCGCCAGAGACGCATCCCGAGACGCCGCCCCTGCTGGCGGTCGGCGGGCACCTGAAGAGCGTCTTTGCCCTGGCGCTTGGGCAGCATGTCTATCAAAGCCAGCACCTGGGAGATCTTGAGTCCGTAACCTCACTGGAGTTCTTTGACGAGGCGCTCGCTCACTTTCAGCGGATCTTCCAGATCACTCCCGAGGTTGTAGCGCATGATCTCCATCCGGGATACGCGTCCACCGCGTGGGCGCTGCGGCGGAGCGAGCCGAAGATCGCGGTGCAGCACCACCATGCGCATATCGCCGCGTGCATGGCTGAGCATGGGCTGTGCGGGCCAGTGATCGGGCTGGCCCTGGATGGAACCGGCTATGGAGACGACGGTCGGGTGTGGGGTGGAGAGGTTTTGCTGGCAACCTTCAAGGGATATCAGCGCCTTGCACATCTGAAGTATGTGCCGATGCCGGGCTCGGAGGCAGCGGTGCGGCAGCCCTGGAGGATGGCCTTTGCACATCTCCACGCAGCGTTGGGCGAGGCGGCGTTTGCCGCTGACGTACTGGAGAGGCTGAAGGTGAGCGAGAAGGATGCGCGGCTGCTGGAGCGGGCCATGGCACTGGGAATCAACTCCCCGCTGACCTCAAGCTGTGGGCGGCTCTTCGATGCGGCCGCCGCGCTGACGCTGCGCCGCGACCGGGTGGACTATGAGGCCCAGGCGGCCATTGAACTGGAGGGCGTTACGGATGTGGATCTGGCAAGGGATGGGGCAGAGAATGACGGGTATGAAGATCGGAA
>JAJZDM010000074.1 GCA_021806005.1 Acidobacteriota bacterium
ACTGGATGAGGGGCGCGATGGAGCGGAGATAGCTGTCGGAGAGGATGCTGCTGCGCAGAGCGGTGAAGAACTCCTCCGGGGCAAGCTTGCGCAGATACTCGCCGTTGAGCCACTTGAGTTTTACCAGGTCAAAGACGGGCCCGCCCAGAGAGATGCGGCGGAAGTCGAACTTTTCCAGCATCTCTGCGAGGGAAAAGATGTCACCTTCCTTAGTGTTGAGGCCCCTGGAGACGATCTCCTGCTCGGTGGGCTGAGCCATGCCACCGCCCAGCAGACCGAGAAAGTTCAGCATGGCCTGGGGCAGGTAGCCGGACTGCTGGTAGAAGACCAGGGAGACCGGATTCTTGCGCTTGGAGATCTTGGACTTGTCGGTGTTGCGCAGCAGGGGCATGTGCCAGAAGCGAGGCAGCTCCCAGCCAAAGGCTGCGTAGAGCAGGACATGCTTGGGGGTGGAGGAGATCCACTCTTCGGCGCGGATGACGTCGGTGATGCGCATCAGGTGGTCATCGACGACGTTGGCCAGATGATAGGTGGGGAAGCCGTCAGATTTGAGCAGCACCTGGTCATCGACGTTGTTGTGGTCGAAGGTGATGGGACCGCGGAGTTCGTCGGTAAATGTGGTGGACTGATTCTCCGGGACCTTGAGGCGAACGGTATAGGGCCGGCCCTCGGCGAGGTAGGCGTCGATCTGGGCCTGGGTGAGATGGCGGTGAGCGCCGTTGTAGCGCGGCGGGACTTTGGCCGCGATCTGCTGCTGGCGCATGGCCTCGAGCTCCTCGGCGGTCTCAAAGGAGCGGTAGGCATGGCCGTTGGCCAGCAGGATCTCCGCGTGCTCCCGGTAGATGGCGGTCCGCTCGGACTGGCGGTAGGGCCCATAGGGTCCGCCGACGTCCGGACCTTCGTCCCAGGTGAGGCCGACCCACCGCAGGGAGTCGAAGATCATCTGCTCGGAGGTGGAGACGAAGCGGGTCCGGTCAGTATCTTCAATGCGCAGAATGAACTGGCCCGAGCGCTGGCGGGCATAGATGTAGTTGAGCAGGCCGATGTAGGCGGTGCCAACGTGGGGATCGCCGGTGGGGGAGGGGGCGATGCGAACGCGGATGGGGGCGTTCTCTGGCGCGGAGGGGAGCTGGTTCACGGGGGCCTTGGCTGTCATAGGGCGTACAGACCCATGTTAACAGCTTGACTGGTGAAGGCTGTGCAGAGGCTACGGATGGGGAGGTGGCGGGGGCGGGTTGAAGTGCGTGGGTGGCGGCGGGTAGTTTGCTGGAGGTGTTGGGTAGCTTCCGGGAGGAGGTGGAAAGGGCTGGAGTCCGCCGTAGATGGGGGGTGCGGGGATGACGCGCCACTCGGAGAAGGCGAGGATGCAGGTGACGATGATCCAGCCGAAGCCCGGAACCAGGATCAAGAGAGACAGCGGCCCGGCAAGACCGGCTTTGGTGAAGATTCTCCAGAAGAGGTAGACCGCGAACGCAACAATGCAGAGCCCGAAGAGCATGAAGATGCCCATCATTCCGGCGATAGCGCTACTTAACTGGGTGATCTGATTCTGATCCATGACCGCCTCCGCAGAGAGCTGAAAAGAGAGATGAGACGAATGTATCAGGAGATCGATTCCGGGTCAGCGGGAGCCGCGGACGGGAATCAGGTCAGGTCGTCGGTATCAAAAGCTGGCAACTTACGGCCCAGCGCGCTGAGATTGAGCGGTTCGGCGACAGCAGCCAGGGCAGCGTCGACTTCGGCTTCGTCGGGAGTCTCAGCGTGGACGGCCAGCTTCTTCTGCTCGCCGGGCAGGCCAATGGACTCCAGCAGCACGACGACGTGCGCCACCGCCGTGCCATCCTGGGGAAGGCCTTCGGGGGTTTTGCCCTTGATGCTGACGTTGTTTACGTCGATGTTGAGCAGGTCAGCGACCCGCTCACGCAGTTCCCCGGCCAGGGGAACGATCTTGGGCCGATGCATGATGAGAACGCAGTCGATGTTGACAATCTTGAAGCCAACCAGGGCGATCTCTTCCAGAGCGGTCTTGAGGAAGACGGTGGAGTCAGCTCCCTTCCACTTCGGGTCAGTGGGTGGGAAGAAGGTGCCGATATCGCCAGCGGAGACGGCGCCAAGGAGGGCGTCGGTGATGGCATGGAGGAGCAGATCGCCGTCAGAGTGCCCGGCAAAACCCTCAGGATGGTCGATCTTGAGACCACCGAGGACCAATGGAACGCCCTTTTGGAAGGCGTGAGAGTCAAAGCCGAGGCCGATGCGCATGCTCATTGGAGATGATCATAAAGCAGGAACGCAGGATTCGATACTTTGGCTGGCACCAGCGTCTTGCCACCCTCTCTGCTACCGGGGGGCGGGCCGGGCAGGACGCTTTGCGTTGGGGACCGTGGGAGCCTCAGCCGGCCAGGTAGAACTCGGCGATTTGCAGGTCTCCAGGCTGGGTGACCTTGAAGTTGCGCGGATTGCCCGGGACGACGAAGACGGGGATATTGGCCCGCTCCAGCAGGCTGGCCTCATCAGTTCCGGTGAAGCCGTCGGCGGCAGCCTCGGAGAAGGCGCGTCGCAGCAGGGCGATGCGCGCTCCCTGCGGGGTCTGGGCCAGCACGATGAGCTCGCGGGGGATGGTGGCGGTGACCAGGGCGCCGTCCGCGGTGCGCTCCACCTGTTTGATGGTGTCAATGGCGGGGGTGCCAACGATGGCGGCGCCATGTTTTTCGATGGCGTCAATGACGTGGTCGATGGTGGCGCGATCGATCAGGGGTCGCACAGCATCATGAACCAGAACGGTATCCGCGCCGCCGGCTCCGGTGCCGGGGATGGCGGCCAGGGCGTTGGCGACCGACTCCTGGCGGGAGTCGCCGCCGGTTACCAGATGGACCTTATCCAGGAGGCCATGCTCGGCGAGCATGGCACCGACGCGCTCCTGCTCCGGTTCACGGACAGCGACGTAGATGGCGTTGACGCGGGGTACGGCGAGAAAGGCGCGTAGGGAGTGGACCAGGATGGGAAGACCGCGCAGTTCGAGAAATTGCTTGGAGACACCACCGGTGGTGTGCGCCATTCGGGTGCCGATGCCTGCGGCCGGAATAATGACAAAGACGGACATGGGAATCGAAGTATAGCTTAAAGCCAGAAATCTGGTCTTGGCCAAGGGTAACCCGATTCAGCGAAAGCACTCTTCACGTCCTCTCGGCAGGGCTTGCGCGGGGAGTTTCGGCGGGCTGCGAACGCGCCGACTGCAGGCGATAGATTGAAGAAGAGAGCACGGGGAATCAGACAGGGGATGGATCAATGGCTGTGAGGACGACGCTGGCGATGGATCGCGAACTGGTGCGGGCGGGGGAGCGAGTGTGCGTGGCGGTGAGCGGGGGTGCGGATTCAGTGGCGCTGCTGGTGGCGATGGTAGAGGCAAATCGGTCCTCGGCGCAGAACAGGCAGCCGCTGGGGGTGGTGTTGAGCGCAGCCCATGTGCACCACGGGCTGCGCGGAGCCGAGGCGGACGGGGATGCGGCTTTTGTGGGTGAGTTGTGTCTGCGGCTGGGGGTTGAGCTGCGGGTGTTCCGGGTGGATACGCCTGCTCGCCAGGCTCAGGCCGGCGAGGGCGTGGAGGAGGCGGCGCGAGTGCTGCGCTATCGGGCGCTGCGGAGCCTGATGGAGAGCGGATCCGTGGATGTGGTTGCGACCGCGCATACGCTGGACGACCAGGCCGAGACGGTGGTGATGAAGATGATGCGCGGAGCCTGGACGGATGGTTTGGGAGGTGTTTCGCCGTTGCTGCCGCTGGGGACTCTGCAGGAAGAAAAGAGCCGCGAGAGGGGGAGAGGAGCAGGCGCAGGGCAGGGGAGCGAGGCGTCGAGGCTGGAGTCCGGAAGCGAGTTCGGGAGCGAGACTCGAGGTGCGAGTTGGGAGGGGAGGATTGTGCGGCCGCTGCTGGGGGTGAGGCGGGCCGAGGTGGAGGCGTTTCTGCGCGAACGCGGGGAGGGCTGGAGGGAGGATGCCACCAACCAGGACCAGAGCCTGACACGAAACCGGGTTCGGCACCGGCTGATGCCCCTGTTGCGGGAGTTCAACCCCGGAGTGGATGGGCTGCTGGCGCGGACGGCGGAGGTGGCGCGGGAGGAGGAGGCTTACTGGCAGGCGGAGGTGGCTCGCGTCCTGCCCCAGGTGCTGCTGCCGGGCCGGCCGGTGCGCGGCGGTGGAAGGTCCGTGAGCACGGCGGTGGAGGGGGTGGAGTATGCGCTGGAGATCGAGCGGCTGCGGCTGATGCCGGCGGCGCTGCGCCGGCGGGTGGTCCGGGCGGCTGCGCGCAGCGCCTTCGCTGGTTCCGGCTCGGCGAACGCTGGTTCGGGCGGCTACGTGCTCAATGGAGAGGAGACGGCTAAGGTGCTGACGCTGGCGGGTTTCCCGGGGATCAGGGTGGCGGTGACCGGTAAGATCGGCAGCCGTCTGGAGCTGCACGGGGGGCTGAGGGTGGAGCGGTCGGCAAGGGAGATTCGCCTATGGCGGCAGCCGCCGGCCGATCCTCCGTCGTTGGAAAGCTGAGATCTCGTGGCGGATATTTCTGTTCCCTGGCGCCGAGCCAGAGTAAAATCGGAAGTTAGCCTGCGCCGAGGGTAGGGGGCAGCAAAGTCTGCATCGTATTTGCGCGGTATACGTCTAAAGGAGCAGGCAGAAGCCTTGGGGATTGCTGCGGGCAAGGGATTGCACGGGCAAAGAAGCGACTCCCCGGGGACGAACTGGGAGCCTGGAACGAGGGCGGAAGCCGCTGCGGTCTGAGCCGGGCGGTGAGATAGTAGCAAGACGAAACGAGGAATCCGATTGAACTCAACCTTCAAACAGTTGTTGATTTGGCTGCTGACGCTGGGCTGTCTGCTGGTGGGCTGGCGCTTCGTGACGATGAACATGGGCCAGAAGAACGATAAGGCGATCAGTGTCACCGAGATGCAGTCAGAGGCTGATGCCGGCAAGATCTCGGACATCCTGGTGGATGGCACGGACGTTACAGGGAAGTACAAGGACGGCAAGGAGACGTTTCACACCGACATCACGCCCAACTACATGGATCGGGCCGAGGTTCAGGACCTGGACAACCATGGGGTGAACGTCACCATCAAGAGCCAGCAGGGGAACGTCTACTGGAATGCGCTGCTGAGCTTTGCTCCGATCCTGGTGCTGGTGGCGCTGTTCATGTTCATGATGAGGCAGATGCAGTCGGGCGGGAACAAGGCGTTGAGCTTTGGCAAGAACCGGGCCCGCCTGCTCTCCATGCAGCAGAAGAAGATTACGTTCAAGGACGTTGCGGGCGTTACCGAGGCCAAGGAAGAACTGCGGGAGATTATTGAGTTTCTGCGTGAGGCGCAGAAGTTCCAGCGGCTGGGTGGAAGGATTCCCAAGGGAGTGCTGATGGTAGGCCCCCCGGGAACCGGCAAGACGCTGCTGGCGCGGGCGGTGGCCGGCGAGGCGAATGTTCCGTTCTTTTCGATCTCCGGCTCGGACTTTGTCGAGATGTTTGTGGGCGTTGGGGCTTCGCGAGTGCGGGATCTGTTTGAGCAGGGCAAGAAGAACGCTCCCTGCATCATCTTTATTGACGAGATTGACGCTGTGGGACGGCACCGCGGCGCCGGTCTGGGCGGCGGCCATGATGAGCGCGAACAGACACTGAACCAGTTGCTGGTGGAGATGGACGGGTTTGAGTCCAACGACGGGGTGATCCTGATCGCCGCCACCAACCGGCCGGATGTGCTGGATCCGGCGCTGCTCCGTCCCGGTCGTTTTGACCGGCGCGTGGTGGTGGACCGTCCGGACATTCGCGGGCGGGAGGAGATCCTGAAGGTTCACTCCAAGAAGGTGCCTCTCTCCGACGATGTGAATCTGGCGGTGCTGGCGCGTGGGACACCGGGCTTTACCGGTGCGGACCTGGCCAACATGGTGAATGAGGCTGCCCTGACGGCGGCGCGGTTCAACCGCAAGGCCGTGCATATGTTCGATTTTGAGGTGGCCAAGGACAAGGTGCTGATGGGCGCGGAGCGGAAGTCGATGCTGCTGAGCGAGGACGACAAGCGCGACACGGCGTACCACGAGGCCGGGCACGTGCTAGTGGCGGCCAAGCGGGAGCACTCCGATCCGTTGCATAAGGTGACCATCATCCCGCGCGGCATGGCGCTGGGCGTGACGATGCATCTGCCGGAAGAGGACAAGCATACGGTGACCCGGGATTATCTGAACACGCAGCTTGCCATCCTGATGGGTGGGCGCTGCGCGGAAGAGATCTTCATGAACCGCATGACCACCGGCGCGGGCAACGACATTGTGCGCGCCACCGAACTGGCCCGCAAGATGGTCTGCGAGTACGGCATGAGTGAGCTGGGACCGCTGACCTACGGGAAGAAGGAGCAGGAGGTCTTCCTGGGGCGGGATATTGCACAGTCCAGGGACTACTCCGATGACACCGCGCAGCAGATTGACAAGGCGGTGCGGCGGCTGGTGGATGAGGGCTACAACTCCGCCTACAAGATCCTGGATGAGAATCGCGAGATTATGCACGCCATGGCGGCAGCGCTGCTGGAACGTGAGACGCTGGATGCCGCCGAGATCGAGCTGTTGATCCAGGGCAAGCAGTTGCCGCCGGTAAAGTCGTCGCTGGCCGCAGCCGGTGATGATGAGGACAAACAGCAGGTGCTAAAGCCGGAGGGCGGCCGCAAGGCCGGTTTTGGCGAGGGGCAGACGAACCCGGCGTAGGCTGCAGATGAGCAGTGAAGAGGCGGCCTCCGGGCCGCCTCTGCCTTTTTATGGCATTTTCGGTGTTGAAGGGTTCTATAAAAGGGGATGTATCCCGAAGCGGGCCTGCAGTTGCGTTTTCATTGGGGGAAAAAGCCCATCGAAGTGGAGTCGCCCTCTACAACCTACACCGAAGCTGCCTGAGGGCGAAGCTCCCGGGAGTCAGATACCGGTGTGGGGAGAGCGGGAGTTGGCGTATCGCGGAGAGGGTACCGGGTGCGATAGGCTAACCGAATGAAGAGATCAACGGGTTGGTGGATGCTGGTTGTGGCGTTGGGCTTGGTAGGGAGCAGGGCTACGGCACAGGCGCAGACTGCCTTGCCCTCCGCACAGAGCGCGACGACGACACCGGGAGTCAAGGTGGGGCAGGGGGCGCAGCCCGCTGATGCGGGACTGCTGCCCACGGAGGACGATCGGCTGCGTGGGGCCTATGGTCCGTACCGAGCGAATAATCATGTTCTTTTCTACCACTTGACGCTGAAGGTCGATCCGGTAAGCCAGACCATCACCGGAACCAATGTGGTGCGTTTCCGGATGTTGAAGGATGGGCAGAGGATTCAGTTGGAGCTGATTCCAGTGCTGTCGATCGACAGCGTCGTCTTTGCGGGCAAACCGGCGCGCTGGGAGCGTGCGAAGTCCGCGTCCGGCGCGAGCGATCTGAGGACCTTTTACGTCGAGTTTCCGCAGGAGTTGAAGGCCGGACAGGTCTATGAGGTCGCCGTGGCCTACCATGGGCATCCGGTGAGGCAGGGACGGTTCGGGGGCTTCAACTTTGACAAGGACAAGGAGGGCAAGCCCTGGATTACGACCGCCTGTGAGGGCCAGGGAGCCAGCGTGTGGTGGCCCAACAAGGACCAGTGGAGAGACCGGCCGGAGGGGATGGAGATCGACGTTGCAGTGCCGGATGGCCTGATGGATGTGAGCAACGGACGGTTTGTGGCCAGCAAGGACCTGGGCGATGGGTACACGGAGTGGGAGTGGAGGGTGCACTATCCGATCAACAACTACGATGTGGCGCTGAACATCGGGGAGTATCAGCACTGGTCGGATGTCCATGTGAACAAGGAGACGGGCGAGAAGACGACGCTGGACTACTACGCGCTGCCGGAGGATCTGGCCAAGGCCAAGGTGCAGTTTGACCAGGTGCCGGTGATGCTGGATGCTTACGAGCATTATCTGGGTGAGTATCCGTTCGACAAGGATGGATACAAGCTGATCGAGGTGCCCTATGCGGGCATGGAGCACCAGAGCGCGGTGGCCTATGGGAACCACTTTGAGAATGGCTACTTTGGGCGCGATTGGACGGGAGTGGGTATCTCGCCGCGCTTTGACTTCATCATCATCCACGAGAGCGGGCATGAGTGGTTCGGCAACGCGATCAATGCGGCGGACCGGTCAGACATGTGGATTCACGAGGGCTGGACGACGTATCTGGAGTCGCTCTATGTGGAGTACCGGTGGGGCAAGGCGGATGCGATCCGGTATCTGAACGGGCTGGTACCCAAGGTGCGGAATCGGCAGCCGGTGATTCCGGAGCACGGCATCAACGCGGAGCCCACCGAGGACCAGTACTTCAAGGGAGCGTTGATGATCAACACCCTGCGCAGCGTGATCAACGATGATCCGAAGTGGTTTGCCGATGTGCATGACTTCTATCAGCACTTCAAATATCAGAGCATCATGACCGAGGATGTGGTGGCGTGGTGGAATCAGCGGACCGGGATGGACCTGACTCCGTTCTTTAATGAGTATCTGCGCCATGCTGCGATTCCGGTGCTGCGGCTGAAGTTTGATGCCGCCAGGGGCACGGTTGCATACCGCTGGTGTGCCGGGGAGCCGGGGTTTGCCATGCCCATCCGGATGGGCAAGTCCGGAGATCTGACGCTGGTGACGCCGGTGACGACGGAGTGGAAGACGATGCCGTGGAGGGAGGATCCGGATTCGCTGGTGGTGCCGCATGACCTGTACTACATCGGCGAGAGGACGGGAGAGGCTTGCCGATGAGGTGCTGGCAGAGGGTAGCCGCGGCGGCTCTGACGCTGGGCGCTGCGTTGGGCGTGACGGGATGCGGGTACCACGAACTGGGAACGGCGACGCACCTTCCAGCGAATGTGCAGACGCTGGCCGTGCCGATGTTTGTCTCCAAGGTGCAGGCCTATAACACGGAGGCGGTGTTTACCCGGGCGGTGGTGCGGGAGTTGAACACGCGCACCAGCTACCGTGTGCTGGTCGGGGTGAATGCCAAGGATGCCAGCAAGGATGCGGATGCTGTACTGCGGGGCACGATCCTGCAGGAGACGGTGTCGCCGCTGACCTACGACTCGTTGAGCGGGCAGACCTCGAGCTACCTGGTGATGGTGACGGCGAGCGTGCAACTGGTGGCGCAGGATGGAAAGGTGCTGTACACGAACGATGCGTTTGTGTGGCGCGAGCAGTACCAGTCCACCGAAGCCCTGAGCCAGTTTGTGCAGGAGGATGGATTTGCGGTGCGCAGGATGGGAAGGGACTTTGCCGAGGCGCTGGTGAGCGAGATGCTGGAGGGGCTGCAATGAGCGAGCGAAGGACTGAAGCTCACGGGGCTGGATCGCAGCGGTCGGAGCTGCGAAGCTTTGCGGCTGTGGAGCGGTTTCTGGCCGAGGTGCGTGCGCAGCCGGCTCCTTCCGCAGGGAAGGACTCCGCGGCCCTGCGAGCTGGATATGTGCTGCTGGGCGATGATACGTTCCTGCTGGAGATGTGCCTGAAAGGGGTGATCCAGGCGCTGGTGCCGCAGGAGATGAAGGATTTCTGCCTGCACGATCTGGATCTGGGACAGACGACGGTATTTGAGGCGCTGGATCTGGCGCAGACGCCCTCGCTGATGGCTCCATTTCAAGTGCTGTTTCTGCGCAATGTGAAGACGCTGTATGGACGGGGGCAGAAGAAGGAAGAGTTTGCGGCGATCAACGATTACTTTCGCCGGCCGAACCCACAGGCGCTGGTGATCTTTGTGGCCGATCACATCGCGCTGCCCCAGGACCTGCGCCGGATGGATATGGCGGACAAAGAGAAGGCGGAGAAGATTCGCGACACGCTGGGCGACGTGTGCGGGATGGTGGAACTGCAGCGGGTGAGCGAGGAAGACGCGGTGCGCTGGGTGGTGCGCGAGGCACGAAAGCGGGGCGTTTCCTTCCGCGAGGATGCGGCGAGGGAGTTGGTGGATGCGCTGGGCGCCAGTGGCGGTGCGGAGATGATGCTGTTGGCGAGCGAGATGGAGAAGCTGCTGCTGTATGCAAACCAGCCTGCCGGGGCTGGGAGTTCCGCCGCGGCGCAGGAGGCGGTGGTGGAGTTGGCCGATGTGGAGCGGATGGTATCGGCGGCCAAGCAGCGGAGCCTGTATGAACTGACCGATGCCATCACGCTGAAGGATGCGCCGCGAGCCCTGGCGCTGCTGGGGGGGCTGCTGAATGCGTCAGAGGGTGGAGAGGACGCTGCCATCGGGCACGTATTCTCGCTGGCCAGAATCTTTCGCCAGATGCTGGTGCTGAATGAGAAGCGGGTGAAGGACCAGCAGGCGATGTGGCAGGTGCTTTGGCCCGGCTTCCGTGTGGCTCCGTTCGCTGCGGATGCCCTGATCGCGCAGGCGCGCCGGTACAGGGATCGTACGGAGTTGAAGGCCGGGTTGCGGCTGATTGCGCAGGCGGACCTTGAGTTGCGGTCCAGTCCGGCGGACAAGCGGCTGGTGCTGGAGCGATTAGTGATGCGCCTGGCAGGCAGGACCGGGGAGATGGAGTCCGGGCTGGTTGCGTAGAAGGTAGCAAGCTGCTGGCGGGTGCGATGAGTTGGAGAAGGTGGAAGTTTCGCTGACATGGAGGAGGACCGGATGCGGAGAGAGTGCAGATGGATGTGCAGGCGCTGCGGGCAGGCGCTGTTGTCAATGTTGCTGGTGTCGGTGCTGCCGCTCTGTGCTGTGTCGCAGGGAGTTCAGGCCAAGATGCAGGAGAAGGCCCCAAACGCCGCGGCTCCGGTGAGCCTACCCTCCGGCCCGATGCCGAGTGCTGCGGCAGACAGGCAAAAGTGGATTGCGCAGTACGTGGCGTTCCTCAAGACGCACTATGCCAAGCATGAGTACCGGATCTCCATGCGCGATGGGGCGAAGCTCTACACCCAGGTGTACACCCCGATCGCAGGGGCGTTCGCGGACCAGGGGCCGTATCCGTTCCTGATGTCCCGCACGCCGTATAGCTGCGGAAACTACAACAACGACGTGGTGATGCCGAGGGTGACGCGCGATCGGGAGATGCTGCAGAGCGGCTATATCCTGGTGTGCCAGGATGTGCGTGGCCGGTGGGACAGTGATGGGGTCTGGCTGGAGATGTCGCCTGCCCATGATGGAAAGAGCGTGGATGAGTCCACCGATATGGATGATACGGTGAACTGGCTGCTGCAGCATGTGCCGCAGAACAACGGCAAGGTAGGGATCCTGGGAATCAGCTATCCGGGGTTTTATACCGCGGCGAGCATCATCAATGGGAATCCGGCGATCAAGGCGGCGAGCCCGCAGGCTCCGATCATGAACCTGTGGATGGGAGATGACTCTTACCACGGCGGGGCCTTCATGCTGCAGGCCAACCACGGATTCTACGCTCCGTTTTTTGCTCCGCAGAAGAATCCGCTTACCGTGGAGCCGAAGAACGACTTTCAGTTTCCCACGCCGGACTTGTATGCCTACTACCTGAAGATGGGGACGCTGGGCGCGCTGGACACACCGGCCGGCGGTACGAATCCTTACTTTCACGATCAGGTTGCGAACACGGTTTACAGCCACTACTGGAAGATTCGCGACCTGACGCCGCACATGGTGGGCGTGAAGGCGGCGGTGCTTGCGGTGGGTGGGCTCTTCGATGAGCAGGATCTCTCCGGACCGGTGAAGGTGTTCCATGCGGTTGCAAAGTTGAGCCCGGAGGCTGCCGAGGACACGCTGATCGAGGGGCCGTGGTACCACGGCGAGTGGGCCGGCGGTACAGGACGGGTGATCGGCGATGTGGACTTTGGATCCGATACGGCAGAGTTCTTCCGGCACCAGATTGAGGCTCCCTTCTTCGCCCACTATCTGAAGGGTCAGCCGTGGGACGGACTGCCGAAGGCGTATGTCTTTGAGACCGGGGCGAATGTATGGAAGAAGTACGATGCATGGCCGCCCAGCCAGGCAGTGGAGAAGATGCTCTATCTGGAGCCGGACGGTGGTCTGGGGTGGACCCAGCCCACGGAGAAGAACTCCAGTGACAGCTATGTGAGCGATCCGGCGCATCCGGTTCCTTACACGCCGTATGTGACCAATGTGGATGTTCCGCAGCGCTATATGGATGACGACCAGCGGTTCGCAGCGACGCGTGGAGACGTGCAGGTGTACGAGAGTGCTCCGCTGAGCGAAGACGTGACGGTGGTGGGACCGGTTCGGCCGATGCTGAAGATTGCATCCACGGGAACCGACTCCGACTTTGATGTGAAGCTGATCGATGTCTTTCCGGAGGACTACAAGGATCCGCTGGCCAAGGAGCATCATGGCAGTGGAGCGACCACCCCTACGGTGTACATGCAGGGCTACCAGATGCTGGTGCGTGGCGAACCCTTCCGGGCCAAGTTCCGCAACTCCTGGGAGCATCCGCAGCCGTTGACGCCGGGCAAGATCACCGATGTGGACTTCACCATGCAGGACATCAGCCACACCTTTCTGAAGGGACACCGGATCATGGTGCAGATACAGAGCTCGTGGTTTCCGCTGGTGGATCGCAACCCGCAGGTCTTCATGGATATCTACAAGGCGAAGCCGGAAGACTTCAAGCCTGCCACGGAGACGATCTTCCATCAGGCGGGCGCGGCCAGCGGCGTTGAGCTGATGGTGATGCCGCAGTAGCGCAGGAAGCGAGTAAGGCCGAAGGAAGATGGGCGGCTTGCCGCAATCCCACTGCCTGCGTTGTTTGAGCAGGGTTGCGGCTGTTGTGGGAGTTCCGTGCGCCGGCTGGAAGCGAGCGCATTTTGCAGGGAGTTGGGAGACAGGAGGGGCGATTTTGGACGAGGGTTCCGTAGTTTCTGCGGTGGCAGAGCGGCTGTACTACGACGTGGACTCGGGGCTGGAGTTTCAGGCCGTGGTGACGGGCGTGCGGCCGGGTCCGCAGCGTGTGGGCAAGGATGGGCAGGAGGAGCCGCTGTGGTCTGTGGCTCTGGATCGGACGGCGTTCTATCCGGCCGGAGGGGGGCAGCCGTGGGATACGGGAGTGCTGGTGGGCGCACCCGGTAGCGAGAGAGCCTTTCAGGTTGAGGTGGAGCGCGTGGAGGAGGACGAGGCTGGCGAGGTCTGGCACACGCTTTGCGAGCCGGTTTCGGTTGGCGCCCGGGTAACAGGGAGGGTGGATGCGGAGCGCAGGATGGATCATGCGCAGCAGCACACGGGCCAGCATCTGCTCTCGGCGATCTTTCTGCGCGAGCTTGGAGCGCCAACGGTCTCGTTTCATCTCGGCGCGGATTCGGTGACGATCGATCTGCAGGTCGACAAGGTGAGCGAGGAGGATCTGCGCGGGGTGGAAGATGCTGTGAATCGCGTGATCTTTGAGGACCGGAGGATGCGGCCGCGCTGGGTGGCGCGCGAAGAGGCGGAGAGGATGCTGGAGCGGGGAGAGTTGCGCAAGCTGCCGGAGCGCGCCGGCAGGATGAGAATCGTCGAGATGGAGGGTGTGGAGTTCAACGCCTGCGGCGGGACGCATGTGCGCTCGACGGGAGCCATTGGCGGGCTGCTGGTGCGGCGGCTGGAGAAGGTGCGCCAAGGGCAGCGGGTGGAGTTCTGTTGCGGTCTGCGGGCGGTGAGGATGGCGCGTCAGGACTATGCCCGGCTGCGCGAGACAGGGGCCCTGCTGAGTGTGGGACCGGCGGAGCTGGCCAGCCGGGTGGCTGGGCTGATCGAGGACAGGAAGCAGCGGGCCAAGGAGCGGAAGTTGCTGGAGAAGCAGGTCCGGGAGATGGAGGAGCGGCTGCGAGCCCAGACCCAGGGAGGGTCCGCAGGGGAGTGAGGGACGGCAGGATCGCCGGCTGCGGGCGAGCGAAGGATTGCGGAGGGCCGTTGCGGCGTTGTCACAGGCCAGCCCGCTAAGCTGTAAGGGTGAGCCTGTACTGCGATGTCGCGCTTCCGGTGCCGCTGGACCGGGTCTTTACCTACGAACTCGGCGAGCTGGTGGCGGAGGTGGGCGCTCGGGTCATCGTCTCGTTTGGCGGGCGGCGGTTAGTGGGGGTGGTGGTGCGGCTGCATGATGTTGCGCCAGGCCAGGCAGCGGCGCCGACCGTCCCCGATGTGGACGGGGATGCTGGTGCGGGCGGCGATAAGCGTGCTGCCCCGGATGCCGCCCGTGGTGGAGCGCCGGGTGGGGTGGCTGAGGCGATCCAGGTCAAGCCGGTTGAGCAGGTGATGGATGAGGCAGCGTTGCTTCCAGCCGAGCTGATGGAGCTGGGACAGTGGGTGGCAGCGTACTACTGCGCGCCTCTGGGTGAGGTGCTGCGGGGCATGATCCCGTTGACAGCGGAGGTCCGGCGACAGTGGGGATACCGGATTGCGGAGAGGGGCCGGAAGGTGCTGCAGGAGGCGGCGGGACGAGGTTCGGCGCGCCGCATCTCCAGCCGCACGGTGCGGAGCCTCGAGGACCAGGACCGTGAGTATGCGGTGCTGAACTATCTGGAGAGTGGGGAGGCGGCAAAGGGGACGGCGATCCGTGGAGCTACGGGGGCCAAGCGGGAGCTGCTGGATGGGATGGCGAAGAAGCACTGGTTGGTCCGCGAGGCTCTGGCTGAGGTGCGGGATGCACGGCGGGTGGAGTCGATTGCGGTGCTGGCGGAGCAGGCGGCCGGCGGAGACCCTGGGGAAGGGGAGGGTGCAAGGCGGCTGACTCAGTTGAATGAGAATCAACGTGCGGTGCTGGCGGAGCTGGCCGGGCATGGGGGAAGGGCGGCGGTCACGGATCTGCGTGGACGTCTGCGCGGGCGCGGCGTTCCGGACTCCACGCTGGGAACGCTGGTGCGGCGCGGCCTGGTGCGCCTGGAGGAGGCGGCGCAGGCCTTCCATGTGACGGAGTTGAGGCAGGTGGGGAAGAAGTTTGCCCATGAGCATGTGCTCAATGAGGCGCAGAGCGAGGCGTTGGGAACGATTGCAGCGGCGATGGAGGCAGGTGGCTTCCGTCCGCATCTGCTCTATGGGGTGACGGGCAGCGGCAAGACGGCGGTGTATGTGGCGGCGATCGAACGAGCGCTGCAGGCGGGCAGGAGCGCTCTGCTGTTGGTTCCAGAGATTGGTTTGACGCCGGGCACGGCGGCGCAGATGGTAGCGGCCTTTGCGGGCGAGGTGGCGCTGCTGCACTCGCAGCTTACGCCGGATGAGCGGGCCGAGCAGTGGCACAGGATTCGGCGGGGCGAGGCAAGGGTGGTGGTGGGAACCCGGTCGGCGGTGTTTGCGCCGATGCCGCGGCTGGGGCTGATTGTGGTGGATGAGGAGCATGACACCAGCTACAAGCAGGAGGAGACGCCGCGTTATCACGGCCGGGATGTGGCGGTGATGCGAGCCAAGCTGCTGGGATGCACGGTGGTGCTGGGCTCAGCGACGCCCTCGCTGGAGAGCTGGCAGAACGCCGAGCGGGGGCGCTATGCGCGCGTGGAGATGCGGCAGCGGGTGCAGGCGCGGCCGCTGCCCGGGGTGGAGAGCATCGATATGCGCGTCGAGTTCCGCGAGACCGGACAGGAGCAACTGTTTTCACGCAGGCTGATCGAGGAGACGCGGGCGACGCTGGAGCGTGGCGAGCAGGCGATGATCCTGATCAATCGCCGCGGGTACAGCTTTGTGGTGATGTGCCGTAGCTGTGGAGAGAAGCTGGAGTGCGAGAACTGCGCAATCTCCCTGACTTATCACAAGGGGGGTGACGAAAGCAGCTTGAACGGGCAGGCGCGAGTGGGGCAGCGGCTGGAGTGCCACTACTGCGGCTATCGGCGGACGGTTCCCAAGGTCTGTCCCAAGTGCCAGAGCGAGCATCTGTACTATCTGGGTGCGGGGTCACAGCAGGGTGAAGAGCGGCTGCAGGAGATCTTTCCCTCGGCCAGAATCGGGCGGATGGATCGCGATACGGTGCGCTCCCGAGGCGATATGGAGCGTCTGCTGGGCCGGTTGTACGGCGGAGAGATCAACCTGCTGGTGGGAACGCAGATGATCGCCAAAGGGCATGATATCCACGGGGTTACGCTGGTGGGGGTGGTGGGAGCGGACTTTGCGCTGGGGCTGCCGGACTTTCGTGCCGCGGAGCGGGTGTTCCAGTTGCTGACCCAGGTGAGCGGGCGAGCCGGACGAGGAGATCGGCCCGGCAAGGTACTGGTGCAGACCTATCAGCCCGAGCACTACGTCAACCAGTTTGCGCGGGAGCACGACTACACCGGATTCGCCGCGCGGGAGCTCTACTTCCGTCGGGCGATGCGCTATCCGCCGTTTGGCGTGCTGGCCAACGTGATCATACAAAGTGAGCAGTTGGAGGAGGTGCTGGGGTGGTCGACGCGGCTGGGGCGCTGGCTGGAGAGGCGCCGGCCGGAGGGGGTGCGGGTGCTGGGTCCGGCGGCGGCGCCCAACTCGAGGTTGAAGCGGATCTACCGCTATCACCTGGTGCTGCGGGCGGAGCGGAGGGATCTGCTGGCCGCAGCGCTGCGCGGCATGCTCGCGGCGGTGGATCGAGGCCAGATTCCCCGACGATCGGTGGTGGTGGACGTGGACCCGATGCACCTGATGTAGGCGCGTGAGGGGCTGAGGCCTGGTGGCGGCTTTATAGCATTTTCGGTGTTGATGGGCGCTCTGAAACGGGCTTGCAGTAGCGTTTTCATTGAGGAAAACGCCCATCGAGGTCGAGGCGTCTCTCTACACCTAGACTGAAAATGCTTTGGGAGCGTGTGGCGCGGGAGGATGCTGCCGCAGGCGAGCAGGGGGCGGCGATGCAGGGAAGCAGCCGCTGGATGGCCCGGGCGCTTGCGGAGTGGCTGCAGCTTTGAAGGCAACGCATGAATGCAGCAGCAAACGATAGCGCCATCGTTTGGCGCTATCGTTTGGCCTGTCTCAGGAGACTACTCTCCGGCCCATCCAAGGGCCTGGAGGTCCTTGCCGGGCTTGAAGCGGACGGCCTTGCCGGGTGTGATGGCGACCTCCGTGCCGGTGCGTGGATTCCGTCCGACGCCGGTCTTGCGGGGTTTGACGGTGAATACGCCGAAGCCGCGGAGTTCGATGCGGTCGCTGGATTCCAGGGCCTTCTTCATGGCTTCAAAGATGGCGTCTACCGCGGATTCGGCCTTGGTCCGTGGAAGGCCGGTGCGCTCAACTACCCGCTGGATAAGGTCCTGCTTGATCAATGGTGGTTGCCTTCCTGTAGTGAAGTCTGGGCGCTCCGCGGGCTTCCGTTCGCCTTTTGGAGTGACGGTTAATCGCTACAACTTACTTGCGATGGTAGAAAGGGGCCTTTGGGTTGTCAATTTTTCCTCAGAGGACCCTGCTGAAATCCGGTGCGGGAGATGCTGAGGATGGCGCAGATTGCGATAGGCTCGAAGTGACGCAAAAAGTGATGCAATCGAAGGCACAATTCGGGTAGAAAGGGATGTTCGCGGTCAGTTGAAGAGATTCCGGCTGCGGAGAGTGGGAGAGAGATGGCGATCAAGAGCGATACATGGATTCGGAAGCTGGCTATCGAGAAGAAGATGATCGAGCCGTTCAGTGAGAAGCAGGTGCGTGACGGAGTGATCTCCTACGGGCTCTCGTCGTATGGTTACGATCTGCGCGTCTCCAACGAGTTCAAGATCTTCACCAACGTGAACAGCGCCATTATCGACCCGAAGAACTTCGACGAGAGGTCCTTTGTTTCAGTGGAGGCAGAGAGTATCATTGTTCCGCCCAACAGCTTTGCGTTGGCGCGTTCTGTCGAGTACTTCCGTATTCCCCGGGATGTGCTGACCATCTGCGTAGGAAAGAGCACGTATGCGCGCTGCGGCATCATTGTGAACGTTACACCGTTTGAGCCCGAGTGGGAGGGGTTTGTCACGCTGGAGATCTCCAATACAACCCCGCTGCCGGCGCGGATCTACGCCAACGAGGGATTGTGCCAGATTCTCTTCTTCCAGAGCGATGAGGTCTGCGAGGTGAGCTATGGCGACCGCAACGGCAAGTACCAGAAGCAACAGGGAATCGTGTTGCCCAAACTATAAAGGGCCGGGAAGAAGAAGCTACGGAAATGGGAGCAGGACCGGAAGAGAGAGCCAATCAAAGCGGGACGGTGAGAGAAAGGCCGATTCCCTGACAATTGAGAGTCGCAGCTGGTGAAGATGGAAGGGAAGGCGAAGATCGGTGTTGTGGCGGCGGATCCCCTGCGTTCGATGGGACTGATCGCCATCCTCGAGGAGAGTGCGGATGTCGAGGTGCGTGCCCTCAGCATGGATGAGGTGCTCTGCCAGCAGTACGCGGAGTGGGGAGCAGATCCGTGCGTCGAGGGGTGCGCGGAAGGAGCGGATCCACCGACAGAGCAGCATCTGGATCTGGTGTTGCTGGACTTTCAGGAACCCCTGGAGGCGGTGCTGACCCTGCTGGCGCGGCTGCGCAGAGAGCAACCGACGTTGAAGCCGGTGCTGTTGGGAGATCCCTTGACGCCGGATCAGATCCAGGCCGTGATCGGAGCGGGAGCCAAGGGCTTCCTGCTGCGAAGCACCGGCCAGAAAGAGATCAGCATGGCGGTTGAGATCGTGCTGGATGGATCAATCTGGGCGCCGCGCAAGGTTCTGGCCAGACTGGTAGAGGCTGGAACGGCTGCCGGAATGAGCCCGTTGCTCTCCACGCCTCCGCAGCAGGAGTCGATCGAGGAGATGATCACGGACCGGGAGCGCGAGGTGCTGCACCTGCTGATGAGTGGACGCTCTAACCGTGAGATTGCAGCCGCCATGGGAATCGAACAGGCGACGGTGAAGGCTCACCTGGGCCGCATGCTGCGCAAGACGCGAGCCAAGAACCGGGTAGAGTTGACGCTGAGAGCGGTGGAAGAGAGTGAGCAGCAACGAGGGTGAGCCGGAGAACTGGGTTGGAGGACCGGGAGAGTGGGTCCGCTCATGCCCTTCCGCAGGTATGAAGACATAAGTAATACACCAAGGTCTACATTAATAGGTACTCTTGTAATCTTTTTGCGTAATAGGGCATAGTGAGGTCAGTACAAACCTGGGAGAATTAGGGTTGCGGGCGCTGCTGATGCGCGAATCCGCAGCCCGTTTTTTTGTACGGTACAACTTCGCGGCTGTGCCGTCCATCATACGGTGGGTAATTCATGGTGGTGAAACTGCTTGGACAGGAGTGGTCGAAGATGAGAAAGCTGATTGGAATGGTCTGTGGTTTGGCGATGTGTGGAAGTGTGGTATCCGCACAGGGGCAGATGAAGAAGTTGACGGATCGGTTGACGGATGCATCCGAGGTGGTTCAGCAGATCATGGCGACGCCCGATCGCTCGATCCCGCAGTCGATTCTGGCGAGGGCGTCGTGTGTGGTGGTGGTACCAGCGTACAAGAAGGCAGCCTTTGTCTTTGGGGCCCAGTATGGACAGGGCGCGGCGACCTGCCGCACGCCGCGCGGCTGGAGCGCGCCGGTGTTCGTGCAACTGACGGGTGGGAGCTTTGGGTTTCAGATCGGCGGTCAATCGACGGATCTGGTGCTGGTGGCGATGGACCAGCATGGGTTGCAGGACATGCTGAAGAACAAGTTCAAGCTGGGTGCGGATGCCTCGGCTGCCGCTGGGCCGGTAGGCCGCAACGCAGCGGCTGCAACCGATTGGAAGCTGAATGCGGAGTTCCTCACCTACTCCCGGAGCAAGGGACTGTTTGCGGGCATCAATCTGTCGGGTACAGTGCTCTCGCAAAATGCGGATGACACGCGAACCGAGTATGGCACGGATATTCCATTCACGCAGATCCTTGAGGGTAATGTAGCCACCAAGCCGAATGCGACCAAGTTTGTCGGCACGGTAGCCCGTTACTTCGTTGTATCCAAGGACAATCAGCACTAATTCAGCCCTTGAGGGAGTGCCTTCGGCGAGCACAGCAGCGCAGCCGGGGCAACCTGAAGGGAACGGTGACTCCGGATGAGGCCTCCAACGGCTGAAACAGCCCAGGGGGGGCAGGGAGCAAGCCGGAAGGCATGCGCACGAGAAGAGGGACGGCTTCGGCCGTCCCTCTTCTCTGGTGCGCATGCTGTTGCTCCAGCGGCAGGAAAGAGGCATTGGCAATTCGATATACGCCGGCGCGAAGGACGCAGGAGAGAACGTTCGGTTCTCCGGATACCGATTCCGCTCCATCCGGATTAGGATCAAGAGGATGGGTTAGATGATTCAGAGAGGCGCGGGGAGCGGAGGATGAATCTGAAGTTCAACGCTCTTTGAGTTGGGGAAGGGTGCTGCTTTGCTGGTTTCGCTGTTTATCACCTGCTATAACGACACGTTGTTTCCTGAGACAGGCAAGTCTGTTGTACGCGTGCTGGAGCGCCTTGGGCATACGGTGGAGTTTCGTCCCGAGCAGACCTGCTGTGGGCAGATGCACTGGAATACCGGCTACCTGCAGGAGGCGATTCCGATCCTGCGCCACTTTGTCGAGGTGTATCGGGATGCGGAGACGATTGTGGTTCCTTCCAGCTCCTGTGTCTCGATGATGCGCGACCACTACCTGAAGGCCGCGGACAGCGTGCAGGACGCTGCGCTGCGGGCTGACGTCGAGGCCCTGCTGCCACGTATCTATGAGTTCACGGAGTTTCTGGTGAACAAGCTCGGGGTAGAGGATGTGGGTGCGACCTTCCCGCACCGGGTCACATTGCATTCGAGCTGTCATTCGCAGCGGAGCCTGCATCTGGGTGACATTCCGATCCGGCTGCTGAAGCAGGTGCGGGGACTGCAGTTGCTGAACCTGGGGAACGCCCAGGAGTGTTGCGGCTTTGGAGGGACGTTTTCGATCAAGAATGCGGATGTCTCCTCGGCGATGCTGGCGGACAAGGTTCGTTGCATTCTGAATACCGGGGCCGAAGTCTGCACGGCCGT
>JAJZDM010000198.1 GCA_021806005.1 Acidobacteriota bacterium
GCCTCTCCGCGAATGGGAATCGTCCGTCTTCAGCGGAGCAGAGATGTGGCAGGGAAGCGCGGCGCCATGCAGCCGTTGAATCGTCCGAGAGAATCAAAACGGATCTGATTGTCGCGTGACCCAATGAGAAAAAGACCAGAAAGCCGGTTCTCCGTTATCGATCCGCCAAAGTCCCGAACGAGGTAGAAGCGGCCGAAGAGGAGTTCCTGTTGGAATCCCGAGCATCCGCCCAGTCAAGAAGAGACAGAAATACTGGCCTCAACGCTTTCCCTTGATCCGTCAAACGATATTCAACTCTTGGTGGCACCTGCGGGTATACCGTTCGTGTAACGATCCCGTCGCGTTCAAGTTCGCGAAGATGTTGTGTGAGCATCTTCTGGGAGGCTTGCGGAATTGCCCGCTCGAGGTCGGAAAATCGCATCGTCTCTTCTCCGCTGAGATGAGCGAGTATAGGCATCTTCCAGCGGCCGTCGATGCAGCGTAGCACCTCTTCCAAACGAGAGGCGCAGAGTGTTTTGTATCTGCAGAGCTCCGGATCTTTTCCGTCCTTCGAAATGATCTCTATCGCTGCCATGCTTACCTTTTTGTGGGTTCGCCACTTTAAAGTGCCTACTTCTGTCTTTGTATCAAGAACGTTACGGTAGAAACGGGCCGCTGCTTTGGAGCGGTCCAGAGTGGAGAAAGCCTATGAGAGCTATCTTAATTGCGTTCCTCTTGTGCGTTTTGAGGGTGTCTGACGCCGTGGCCCAGGTTGCGAAGAGCGGATTCATCAAAACCTCTGACGGCGTTCATATTCATTACGTTGAGGCCGGAGAAGGGAGAGCAATTGTCTTCATCCCGGGCTGGATGATGCCGAGCTGGATCTGGCAGAAGCAGATCGACGAGTTGTCCAAAAGGTACAGGGTGATTGCCGTGGATCCACGCTCCCAAGGGGAGAGCGACAAGCCCGCTTATGGGCATCTGCCTGAGACTCGCGCGCGAGATTACAAGCAACTCGTGGATCAACTGGGGTTGAAGCAGCCGGTGCTGATCGGCTGGTCGATGGGAGTTGGTGAACTGCTGAGCTATGTCGAACAATTCGGCGATAACGGACTCAGCGGTTTGGTGCTGGTGGACGGATTGATTCCGGCGAAGCAGAATCCGGCAGTGGTTGCGGTGCTGGCGCAGTGGACAACGCAACTCCAACAGGATCGCGAGAAAGAAGCGGACGTGTTTGTCCGATCCATGTATAAAAAACCGCAGCCGGAGGAGTACCTCCAAAGAGTGGAACAGGCAACATTGCAGGTTCCAACTGATACTGCTGTGGCCCTGATCTACAACATGGTCTCTGTCACGGACTTCTCGGAGGCATTCGCCAGGATCGATCGGCCAGTGCTGTTTGCGTATGAGCCATTGCTGCAGCCGAATGCCGACTTTATCAAGGCGCAGCTCGGCGCCAAGGTCCGACTGGAACGGTTTGACGACGCCGGACACGCGCTGTTTGTCGACGATCCGGGGAAGTTCAATCGCATGGTGGTCAATTTTATGCAAAGTCTGCCAGGGCAATAGAACATTCTTGATTTTGGCGGTACCCGCTTGCTCGAAGACATGAGCATGGCAGACCAGGGTACTGCAGCAATCCTTGTGAGATGGGCGTCCTCTCGACAGTGACTCCGGGAGGAGAAGAAGGTCTCAATGCGAAACTTCTATTGCATCCTTCCAACAGGGTTCTTCTCGTGGGGCGTTGGCGGCTTCGGAGCGCCGCGCCATTCGCTGGTCCACCGCCCAGCGCGGCGTGCGCTCCGGCCTGGTGAGATCAGCCGCCGGACCCGAAACGGCGTACCCCTGTTGCCCCTCCGTCCGAACTCCCCGCGTGACACCTCGGAGGTGGAGCATCCGTTGCGCGAGGAGTTGCTGCGACTCGCTTGCTGCTGGATGTGAATCTGTTGATTGCGCTGATGGATCCTGCGCATGTTCAGCATGACAAGGCACACGAATGGTTTGGCCGGTCTGACAGAGGGCCTGGACGACCTGTCCCGTTGCGGGAGACGGGGAACTGCGGATTGTGGGGTACGTTCGGTATCCCAACTCTCCGGGGACGCCGGCGGCGGTTGGGGAACTGATGGCGACGTTTCTGGCGCATCCGGGGCATGCGTTCTGGCCGGACGCTGTTACGCTGTTGGATCGTCAGCGGGTTGATGCGACTTGCCTGTTCGACTCCGCGCACGCGGAATCGAGAGAAGCAACCGGACGGAGCCAGGAGTACGCTCCGAGACGAACGTCGAATGGCAAGATCAGCCGAGGGTTACATTGCATGGCTCTCGGGACAGGGCGTCGCTGGGCAATGCCGCTGAGGTGGCGGGTCTGGCCGTGGGACAGATGATGACGCCGCTCGAAGAGTTCGGAGTTCGGGCCAGGCTCGACCAGGAAGATTACCATCAAAGTCTGAAGAATCTTGCCGAAGTGTGGTGATAGTCGCAGGTCACAGCTCTGGCGCTACCGGTAGGTGGGTATCCAAGCGCCAAGATTCTTGCACCCTCGCCATAGGTGGGTGGATTGTGGCTTGCAGAGGCCAATGTCAGTCTTGGCTATCTCGTTCGTTGCTCACGTCGGGGCGCTTCCCCTGAGTTGGGACCTAATTGTGGCCGGTGTGGGAGGTGGTGCCGTGGGGCGGGATGATCGCTTGGCAGGAGATTCTCTGCGAAGCCTGGAGATGGTGTTGGGAACCGGGTCGGCATCCCGCAAACCCACAGCTCAAGACACCCCAGGAGACGAGATGTGGCGCACCCAGGGGTTGTCTCGGGTACGAGAGTCAGAGGTGTCGGATGGGTATCGTGCGCCAGGTTTGTGTTGGCTATGGTGAGACGGTGGCAGGGACGCATCCTGCGAACTCACATCTCTGAAGAGACGAGATGTGGGACACCCAGCCGGGGTCGATGGTCCTTGCCTTGGTTCTGGCTTGGTGGCGCTTGGAGTGGATGGGTATACTGCCCTTGCCGAGACCCGCGACGGTGGCGGTTCGGTTCTGGAGCGCAACAAGCCCGTCGGGTAGTTGGTTGCGCCCTGGCCGTTGCATGAGCTGTGACAAACCCTGCCGGGTGACCGTGGGAGCCAATGAAGTATCCGCAGATCATCAACTCGCGCGTTGAACGACTTCGCATTAAGCTTGAGGGCGTTTACAAGATGTTGCGGGGGCCGGTCTGGTTCCCGCATGTTCCCCTGGCTTTGATGCTGTGGCTGGCGGGGTTCTGGGTGCTGCAGGGAGACTGGGGCAACCACTGGTACTCCGGGCTGCGCTCGCTGGGGGATGGAGATTTTCATTTCGATCTCCAGGTGCGCAAGCTGCCGTCCTTGTTCATCGGCAGCGGCATGCTCATTATGGGGCTGGCGTTGCTGTGGCGCTCCCGCCTGGCATGGATGGTGGCCTTGCTGCTGGCGGTGACCGCAACCACCAACA
>JAJZDM010000199.1 GCA_021806005.1 Acidobacteriota bacterium
TGATCTTTCCCTTTGAAGAGACCTTCTACCGCCAGCGCGGCGTGGACGCCGAGTTCGTCGGCCATCCGCTGGCCCAAACGCAATCCGCCCACCAGGAGCCCACCCCGCCCGCGCTCTCTCCCCACGCGCGCCGTGAGGCCTATGCCGCGCAGTACCATCTCGACCCCGCCCGAACCTGGATCGCCCTGCTTCCCGGCAGCCGCTGGAAGGAGATCCACGCCAACCTGCCCACGCTGCATGAACTGGCCATGAGCGACCTCATCAGCGGCGCCGCGGCGCATACCACCTTCAACGGCAACACCACCCTGCAGCCCCCCAACCCGGCCGCCTATACGCACTACGAGTTTCTTCTGCCCGTGGCCTCCACCATTGAAAGCAGCGCGCTCCAACAGTTCATCCATCAGCTCAACGCCGAGCACCTGAAGTACTTCGGCCCCGAGGCCTCCACCCTGCGCCTCACCCTGGTTCCGGACGCCGCCGAGGCGCTGCTCCACGCCCGGGCCTCGGTGGTCGCCAGCGGAACCGCTACCGTCCTCGCGGCGCTGGTGGGCAATCCCTTTGTGGTGGTCTACCGCGTCTCCGCCCTCACCTTTGCCCTGGCCAAAAAGCTGGTGCAGTACCCGGAGGAGTTGCACGCCCGACGCGACCTCAACGGAAACCTTCCAGTCTCGATGGTGAACCTCATCGCCCAGCACCGTCTGGTCCCGGAGCTGCTTCAGGAGCGCTTCACCGCCGCTAACGTCGCCACAGCCCTGGGACCGCTGCTGCATGAGGGCCCGGAGCGGGAGCTCCAGATCCACGGGCTGCGCGAAGTTCGCCGCCGCCTGCTGCTGCCCAGCCAGACAGGAACCGCCCCCTCCCAGCCGCCGATCGAGCGCGTCGCCGACATCGTCCTGCAGCTACTGTCCGGAACTCCGGACCTCCGCAACTCGACGGAGTGACCTTCGCAACAGATACTCCTCAGCGGAGGCAGCCACACCTCAAACTCCTGCCACTCCGCCTCCGTCCCGCGGAGCAACGCTGGCAACTCTCTGCGAGCAACGCGGCGCTGGATCTCGCTTCCGGTCCATCGCGTTCCGCCGGGGATCTTCCTTCCTCGTCTTACTTGGCCGTCAGGGCAGCAATCACCGTCTCATAGCTCGGCTCCGCGTGGCGGATGTGCTCCGCAATGCGCTCCCGCTCCTCCGGGGTCAGCACCGGCAGTACAGACAGAATGCGGCGCAGGGTCACAGAGATATCGTCTACGTAGTTCATGGTGCGAATCGCTTCACCGGATAGTGGCACGGAGGTCTCCTCGTTTTTTCTAGTGTACGTGGTCGTCGTTTCGCCCGCTACCCAGGGCTCAGCTCTGTGAACCCTCGCGTACCCGCAGCGAAGCCTCATCCGTGGGCCCTCCGGCGAACGGACCCTCTATAACCACATGGTAGCTGTCGCGGTCAGCCATCTCCATCACCCGGGCCAGTTGTTCCGCCAGGCTCGGATCCAGCGCATCGTGCTTGAATCGCCAGGTCCAGTTGCCGTTCTCCGCGGCGGGGCGGTTCATGCGCGCCTCGCTGCCCAGTCCCAGGATGTCCTGCATCGGAAAGACGCACGTCGAGGCGACCGAGTTCGCCGCGGCCTTGATCATCGCCCACACCACATCGCCCTCCTGCCGGATCGGATGAAGATACGTCTCGATGTTGGCCCGTTCCGCTTCGGTTACGTTCTCGCGCCACCAGCCCAGCGTGGTGTTATTGTCATGGGTCCCGGTATACACCACCGTATTCTCCACATAGCGATGGGGAAGATACAGATGCCCGCCGCGATCGGCAAATCCAAACTGCAGAACGCGCATCCCCGGCAGGTTGAAGTGCTCGCGCAGCTCATCCACCTCTTTGGTAATCAGGCCCAGGTCCTCGGCGATAAAGGGCAGCACTCCAAAGATCTCCTGCAGGCGCTTGAACAGCGCATAGCCGGGAGCCTTCACCCACTGCCCATTCACCGCCGTCGGCTCATGCGCAGGGATGGACCAGTACGCCTCAAAGCCGCGGAAGTGATCCAGACGAATCTGGTCGTAGAGCGCCAGCGCGCGGCGGATGCGCGCCACCCACCAGTCAAACCCCTGCTCCTGCAGCAGAGACCACTTGTACACCGGGTTCCCCCATCGCTGTCCGGTCGCGGAGAAGTAATCCGGAGGCACACCGGCGACGCGGATCGGCTGCAACCTCTCGTCCAATTCAAAGATCTCCGGATGCGTCCAGACATCGGCGCTGTCGTAGCTGACAAAGATCGCCACGTCGCCCAGGATGCGGATGCCCCGCTGCGCACAGTAACCGCGCAGAGCAGCCCACTGTTCGTTGAAGAAGAACTGCACCACCTGTTCGATCGCCACCTCCCGCCCGCTCTCCTGCACCACGGCGCTGATGGCCTCCGGGCGGCGGGTTGCCAGCTCCTGCGGCCACTGGTTCCAGCTCTCATAGTGAAAGCGGCGGCGCAGAACGCTATAGAGGGCATAGTCGCTCAACCAGAAGGCGTTCTCCCGGCAAAAATCCTCAAAGCGGCTGCGATCCTCCTGCGAGGCGCGATCCAGGAAGTTGGCCGCCGCCTCTTCAATCACCGGCATCTTGCCTACGAGTGCGCGCTCGAAGTCACAGGCCGTCTCCTCCATAGGGGCATCGTCATAGACGCCCTGCAGACGCTCCGCAGCGATCCAGCCATCGCGAGCCAGAAACTCCAGGCTGATCAGCAGCGGATTGCCGGCAAAGGCGGAGATCGCGGAGTAGGGCGAACTCCCATAGCCGGTAGGGCTCAGTGGCAGCACCTGCCACACCCGCTGCTGGGCCAGTACCAGAAAGTCCACAAAGCGATACGCCTCCGGACCAAAGTCACCGACCCACCCCTTCGATGGCAGCGATGTAACGTGCAGCAAAACTCCCGAGACGCGTTCAGCAATCATCTTCCACTTCCCTTTGGGTCCATCCTAAACGGAACAGTGAAAGACCTCCTGCATTGTACCGTCGCGATCACCTCACCGCAGACTGCGCCCCCTCCTTCGCCGGATCACCACCCACGCACCTGCAGACCCCGAACCCCACCTGCAAGGAACCACCGCCACAGGCTCTCAGCCCAGACCACGAACCAAACAGCAAGACAACGGACGCCATGGATGTGAGGGATCCGCTTCTTCTCTCCCGCATCCATGACGTCCGGCAAAATAACGAGTAACAAAAGAAGAACCGTCCTAAGGCTTCACAACCTGCACCACGTTGCCACCAGCAGCCGTCGCCATCGCCGCTCCGGTCTGCGTCAGCCTGCCGCTGCGGTCATCCCAGTGCAGATGCGTCACCCTCCCTGCCCCCTTCTCATAGGCGTAGGTGGTCCCATCATCCGCAAACAAGGCAAAGTCGCCATCCGC
>JAJZDM010000075.1 GCA_021806005.1 Acidobacteriota bacterium
CGGTGACCGGCGCCTCATCGACCATGGTGCGGGGAATCGACTGCCAGACGGAGGGCGCCTCCGGGCCGACTCCGGGTTCGGCGGAGGGCTCCGCCAGGCCCGATTCGACCGGGGAGCGGCGGCGGCTGAACCATCCAAAGAAGCTGGAGAGCAGGGAACTGTTGGGATCCGCCTCCCGGGCCAGCTTCTTTTGCTGGTTCTCCTCCTGTTTACGCGTGCGGGCTGCGGAGAGCGCCCGTTTGGAGGCGAACTCCGGATCGGCGTCCTGATCGAAGTCGGGAGCGAATCCCGGATCGAAATCCGGTTGTTTCGCCTGCCGCCTGCGGCTTCTCCACCAGGTGAGGCGGCTGGTCAGGCTGCCCACAAACCCGAAGTGAGCGGAGAACCAGGCTCCTGCGGTGGCGACCAGAAAGCTGGTGGTGAGATAGAGCGAGAGCGCCACCATCAGGCCGCATATCGCCACCGCGCCGGGAAAGTTGGCAAAGCGAACGAGGAAGCCGCCGAGGATGGCCCCCTCGACCCCACAGATGGGCAGCGCGCCTCTCCACAGCAGATGGCCGGGCAGCAGGGCGACCAGGGCGGGTGCGAAGATCAGCCAGAGCCCAAGGCCGGCCAGCTTCAGCCGCGTAGACCCCACCGCCCGGGAGCGCATCCAGGCCAGGCCGATGCGGATAAGAGCCAGGGGAAGATAGAAGATGGCGATGCCCAGGGTTTGGAGCAGGAGGTCCGCAGTGTAGGCTCCGGCCAGCCCCGCCCAGTTGCGCACCCCGCTATGCGTCAGGCCGCCTGCGACGCCGCCTCCCACGGTGTTCAGCGAAGGGTCAGACGGCGTATAGCTCACCAGGGCGAGGAGAAGCAAGCCGGCTCCGACCAGCACGATGAGGCCGAGCATCTCATTGAGCCTGCGGCTCCGGGTGGGCGAGTACACCAGTCTCTGGGTTTTCATAGGGAGTGTATGGTCGCGGCTGAGCGTGTCTTCGGCGTGTGCGTGCCCCGCCGCCGACAAGCTGCAAATCACCGAACAACCAGAGCAGTTCTATTGTTCCACGTCGCTCTGTGCTGTGCTCAGCCTCGCGGGGTGGAACCAGAGTGGTGACTCCAGGGCGCGAGGCGGGGCCAACGGAGGCTGGCGCGGTTGCGGGAGTGGCGGTGGAGGCCGGGGGGGGGGCTGCCTCCGGCATTTGGCCGGGATTGGTCATCCTGGAGATGGTCAAGTCCTTAAAAAATACAGATTCAGCGAATTGGATTTCTTTGCTGAAGTTGACGCGGCGGTAAGGCTACAGCTCTCTACTGCATCCGTTTCCGCTGAATACGTCTTCTACGGGAAGACAGACAGCTTCAAGGTGCCTGTTTCCGTGTAGATATATGCAAGCCTAGACTCATTTTGCAGAATGACCGAATGTTTATGATCCTCCCTACATGCCCCCAAGCTGTTTATCGATGACATCCACGCATACAACTTGTTATAAGAGAATTCCGCTGTCTGTTTGCGATGATCCCGCAGAGAGTCGAATGTCAGTAAAAAGTCCGACTACGTATTGAAAAATACGGATTAGTGTATTATCCTTTTGAGGTAGAAATTAAGTCGTATAATGAAAAGGCGATGACGATGGAAGATGCTGGGAAGAAGAGTGCGACGCCACCATATGTGGCATACAAAACCCTGTCCAATTTTCTTGACCGCTTCAAGCAAGGGCTTCCAGGGCGAATTGACCGTGGTCTGATGGGTTCAATGTCAGGAGCAGCCCAGAGCCAGGTCACTACGGCTCTTCGTTACTTGGGGATGATATCTGATAACAACATTCCGAATCCGATCATGAGGCGTTACGTGAATGGAGAGGAAAGTGATCGTAGAGCTGCACTACGGGAGATGCTTGAGCGCTCCTATCCATTCCTGTTCAATCATGAGTTCGACATTGCAACGGCAACGGCACACATGCTGCGGGATAACTTCACCGAGAATACTTCTGCGACTGGAGAAACGATCTCTCGATGCATCGCCTTTTTTAAGGACGCTGCTGTCGATGCGGGCATCGAGGTGTCGCCCTACATCATGCAGAGGAGCGCAAGATCAAGTGCCGGTGGTTCAAAACGTAAAGTAGCGGCCAAGAAGGCGCAGTCAGCGCTACAGCAGTCGCCAGCGCAAGAGGGTTCGCAGATTCCACGGGCAGCATCATTTGTCGCACAGTCAAGCCTGTTACTTATGGGGTTGTTCCAGCGGTTGCCCGTTCCTGGTAATAGATGGAGTCGCGAAGAACGGGAACAATGGATACAGACCCTTCAAAACGTTTTGGTGATGGAGTATCCGGAGAACTAATGCAGGGCGACTAGAAGGAGCTAGGTGCGGGATTCATACCCCGTGGATTGCGTGGCAATTGCAGTTTGAAGTTGCCGCTTTGAGATGGTGAGAAGGGGTTTTTAAGCGAACTACAAACGTGCCACTTTATTCCAATGCGGAAAAGGTAATTCGCGAACACTTGGAGCTTGTGCGTGCAGGCCAAAAGCCTAGACGAGTGACCATTGGAGAGCTTTCAAAGGGCCAGCTTGAATCTCTAAATGCACAGCGAGAAAAGGCAGGCTTGAGCCCTCTCAATGGGCGGATCTTCTTTGTAGGGAAGCATGTCTATAAAAGACGCATACTGGGAGACGGCTACACAGTCGATGATGTGATCGATCAAATAAGGAGCGCGTTCTCTGAGGCTTCCACGGCTCATCTGAACCCCAAGCTCAGCTCTCTGAAAAACCCGATAGCACGTGCTGATCGCTATGGCAATCAAGTTAGGGATGAGATAGTCTTGGAGTGCTCTGCTAAGCATCCCAACGCAGAACTTTTCTCGGTCATTCCAAAAGGTGACGTGAAGAAGCCTTAGTTCAAGGAGAAAGATAGAGGCCTCCCGCGGGAGGCCTCTATTAGAGCTTATGACGGCCCTGCCCGGCTAACTTCTTTCTCTCCGGCGCCCGGTCCATCCAGTATCCACGCCATCTGGATACATAGCTATGATGCCAACTGTGTCTAGAAGATTCAAGGACAAAGATCTTGACCTGAAATGATTTTGTATCTTACTCATAAAAAGAGTCTTCGCGCCACTTTTAAGATTTTCTGTCTATTTGGTAGTATCCAGGGGTGTCCGGCTGTCTTCGACGGCAGACCGCAGCGGCTCTAAAAGCCGAGGTGATGCAGGTAGAAGACAACGCATCCGGCCAGCAGGCAGTAGATGCCGAACCAGTACCACCTGCCGTTCTCCAGCCAGGAGCTGAGCCAGCGCAGCGCGGCCAGCCCGGCGAGGAAGGAGAAGAGCATGCCCAGCAGCGCCGCCGTAAGGCCGGCGTGCAGGCTCAGGTGTTGCGCGCCGGCCGGCGAGGCGTGGCTGGCCTTCACCATCCGCAGTGCCTCGCGAGCGATCGCCGCGGGAGTCAGGATGACCGCCAGCGCAAAGCTGAAGCGCTCAGAGCGCTGCCGGCTGGCTCCGGTCAAGAGGCCAACAGAGATCGTCGCGCCGGAGCGGGAGAAGCCGCGGAAGGGAAGACACAACCCCTGAATCGCGCCCATCCATCCCGCCTGGGCGAAGGTGACGTTCTCTCCGGCGAGCACGATGGAGCGCTCATAGTCGGGCCGCGACCCGGCCGTGCTCCTTGCGGAGGCCGAACGCTCCCTCAGGCCGGAGATGAGAATCAGAAGCCCGGCGGCCAGCAGCGCCGGGGCCACCAGATCCAGCCGCGAGAAGAGCATCTCAATCTCGCCCTTGGTGTGTCCCTTGAAGGCGGTGCGTTCGATCACCTCGATGATCGGGTAGCCCACCGCGCCGGTCAGCAGCGTGGCCCAGAAGGCCCGCACAGCGAAGCGCTTCAAGGCGTGCGAGGTTGTAAAGTAGGCGTGCTTCCACTGCGCCCAGAAGTACACGATCACCGAGAACATGGTTCCGGTGTGCAGCATGACCAGAACAAGGGTCATCTCCGGCGAGGACGGGTTCAACCCCAGCAGCTTTTCGGCAACCACCACATGCGCCGAACTGGAGACCGGGAGAAGCTCTGCAAGGCCCTGAACGATGGCCAGAATAAGTACCTTCAGAAGAGACGGCATGGCACGATTTTACCTTGCAGGCTGAGGAAGTCCCGTGCCGTGAACCGGTCCGTCGCCAGTCTGCGGCTACAGCTTCCCTGACGCTCCTATGGATGGGTCCAGGTTGCCTCCGGAGAGGATGGCCACGACATTGTCCGCCCTGGGTAGCTCGCCGGGATGGAAGAGCGCTGCCGCCAGGGTGATGGCGCCGGAGGGCTCGGCGACCAGCCCGGTGGTCTTCAGCAGGATGCGCATGGCGGCCTGAATCTCCTCCTCGCGGAGGGTGACCACCCCATCGACAAAGCGCAGGATCAGCTCGAAGTTGAGCTTGCCCAGCGACTGGGTGCGCAGACCGTCGCAGAGGGTCTGCGTGGTCTTCTCCGCCGGCCACTCCACCAGCGAGCGGGTGCGGAAGGACTCGGCCGCATCGGCGGCCAGCTCCGGCTCGCAGCCCCACACCTGGGGCGGCGCAACGCCGGCAGCCTCGGCCCGCAGTTTGATTCCCGCGGCTACGCCGGAGAGCAGGCCTCCGCCAGAGACAGGGGAGAGCACCAGATCCACGTCCGGCAACTGCTCCAGGATCTCCACGCCGCAGGTTGCCTGTCCGGCGACGATCGCCGGATCGTCATAGGGCGGGACGATCGTGTAGCCATGCTCGGCGGAGAGATCCTCGGCGCGCTGCCGACGCTCGCTGCTGGCCGGGCCGACGATCACCAGCTCCGCGCCAAGGGCCAGAGTGGCGTCGCGCTTGATCTGCGGCGCGTTGGATGGCATCACGACCACGGCCCTGGCTCCCAGGGCTCGGGCGGCGTAGGCCACCCCCTGAGCGTGGTTGCCGGAGGAGTAGGTGATCACGCCGCGCCGCAGTTCGTCAGCAGAGAGTTGAGCGATCTTGTTGTAGGCGCCACGCAGCTTGAAGCTTCCCACCGGCTGCGCCGATTCGTCCTTGACGTAGATCTGCGGAGCGCTTGCGGCCAGATCGGCATAGCCTGCCGCGCGCAGCCGCTCGCGATCCAGGCGGACCAGCGGCGTGCGCACGGCTACGGCTGCGATGCGTTGCCGTGCGGCTTCGATCGCACTCCAGGGAATCAGGGCTGTGGTCATGGACTCCCATTCTAGTATTCCGGACGCATCCAGGATCTGAAGGGTGCGAGATCTGATGGTCCGCAGGGAGCGATTTGGACTAGGAACGGGCGTCTGCGCCGCCAGTCAGACCCTTGGCAGGAAGCCACAGTTACAGGAGCGGGATGCGGAGTGCCCGAGTTGGAGTGGAATGGACGGGTCGGGATAGGAAGTAGAGGTGGAGGAGACGGGCATCCTGCGAACCCAGATCCCGAAAAAGCCGAGGTGTGGGGCACCCAGATCGTTTCCCCATGGAAAGCCAAATCGTTTCCACGAGGAAAGCCCCGTCGTGCCCACAAGGATGGTCGCGTTGTTCCCAGATGGATAGCCGCATGGGTTTCCGCACAGACACCCACACGGTCAGCCGTTACAGGCGCTCCCGCGGTTCAATCCCAGTCAAGGTGATGAAGAGATCCGTTATGCTGCCGCGGGTTCGGATCTTCGCCGGCGACCGGCATCGGTCGCCAGCTTGGCGATGGTCAACAGCAGGATGGCCGTGATGATGCACATGGAATACAGGCAGTAGATGCACCACTTCTCGATGACGTAGGCTTCCAGGTAGGAGAGAAATGCGGCAAAGAAGAATCCAATCTCCGCTGCCTGCAGCGTCAGCCAGTACCTTTTGCTCAACGCCAGGATCGCAATCAGCAGATAACCCGCAATCCCAAGCTCGGCCACGGGTATATGGATTCCCACGTTGGGCGGCTCATCAAAGCTGACCGGAGGAAAGACCGCATAGCGCCCATGGTTCACCTCACCACAGTCGAACTTCGCCGTTACCGCACAGGGCGGAGCCTGGGACGGATCCTGAAAGTGAATTCTGAGGGCTAAGCAGGAGTCGAGGATGCCGGCCAGTGCGAGCAAGGCGATCAGGTAGCGCATGGTGATCTCATTGTATGAGATGCAGGCTGCGGCGCGCCAAGCCCGATGTGCGCTTTCCGTCTCCCGAGGCGTGCTTCACGTAAATTGATAGAGGGCTCCTCCATCGGCGCCTCTGTTTTGTGTTTTCAGGAGAATCGCATCATGCAGGTCGTTGACCCACAGCCGCAACCCATAGCCTCCACCATCGCCGATCCGCTGCATATCTGGTCCGGTTTGGCAGGCGCCGGCCAGGCCAGGGCCTGGGTGGAACACCACCTTGCCGCTGCGCGCTCCGCCGTTGCCGAGTTGCTGGCGGTGAGCGGGCAGCGCACTCTGGAAGATACGCTGGTCCCGTACGACCGCGCACGCTGGCACCTGGGCATGGCGGGCAGCCAGAGCGGTGTCATGTTCATGGTCCATCCGCTCGCGGAGGTCCGCGACGCCGCCCAGCAACTCTCCCAGGTGATCGGCGCGGAGAGCGTCGCGCTGAGCCTGAACCGCGAGGTCTACCAGGCGCTGGAGGCCCTGCATGCCTCGCTGACGGCTGATGCATCGGCTGCTGACGCCGCCACACTCTACTATCTGGATCGCACCCTGCTGAGCTATCGGCTCTCCGGCGTGGACAAGGACGAGGCGACCCGCGAACGCATCCGCGCGCTGGCCGACCGCATGACTGCGCTCGGCATGAGCTTCAGCCGCACCGTGCAGGATGATGTGCGCAAGATCCCGGTTGAGGATCCAGATGAGCTGCTGGGGCTGCCTGAGGATTATCTGGCCCGCCACGGGGTTCAGCCTGTTGCGGGCTCTGGTTCGGGCTCCGGCGCTGTGCCGCATCTGGCGGCTGCCGCTCCGGTCACACTCACCACGGATCCGCCGGAGATGGCGCCGGTGATGAGCTACGCCGCCAGCCCGCAGCTACGCCGGCGGATGTACCTGGCCTACAACGATCGCGCCTTCCCGGCCAACCGGCAGGTACTGCTGGATCTTCTGGCTGCGCGCGAGGAGATGGCTACGCTGCTGGGCTTCCGGAGCTGGGCCGATCTGGCCACCGTGGACCAGATGATGGGTTCAGCCGCGAAGATGCGCGAGTTTCTGAATGAGGTGGAGGTTGCTGCGCGGGAGACGGCGCAGCGCGAGTTCGCGGAGCTGGAGGCGTTCGTGCGGGAGCGCGATCCGGGAGCGCTTCCACTCACCCTGAGCGATGCGCGCTTCTGGGAGGAGCAGTTCCGCCGCTCCCGCTTTGACTTCGACTCCCAGTCGGTTCGCCCTTATTTTCCCTATGACCAGGTGGAGGCCGGAATTCTTTCCACCGCCGGAAGGCTCTTTGGTGTGGAGTTTGCGGCGGCTCCGGATGCGGTGGTGTGGGCTCCGGGGGTAAAGGCCTTTGACGTCATCGACGATGCAGCCGGCTCCGCGACCCACGGCCAGACCATCGGCCGCATCTACCTGGACATGCACCCGCGGGAGGGCAAGAGCAAGTGGTTCAGCGAGTGCTCGCTGGTGAGCGGCGTGCTGGGCCGGCAGCTTCCAGAGGCCTCGCTGGTGTGCAACTTCCCGCAGCCCGACGGGAGCGACCCCGGCCTGATGCTGTACTCCGATGTGGTGACCTGCTTCCACGAGTTTGGCCACCTGATGCATGAGGTGCTGGGCGGACGGCAGCGCTGGGCCGGCCAGTCCGGCATCTCCACGGAAGGCGACTTCGTCGAGGTCCCCTCGCAGATGCTGGAGGAGTTCTTTGAAGATCCGGAGCTGGTGCGCGCGTTTGCCCGGCACTACCAGACCGGCGAGCCGATTCCTTATGACGTCTTCGCGCGCATGGTGCGGGCCAGCGCGCATGGCCGCGCGCTGGCCACGCTCACCCAGGTGATGTATGCGACCTATTCGCTGGAGACCCATGACCGGCCGGCGGCGACGCTCGACCTGGATGCTCTGCTCCGCGCCGGATACGACCGCTTCTCCCGCTATGAGTTTGTGGAGGGCAACCGCATGTATGCGGCCTTTACGCATCTGGTGGGCTACACCTCCAACTACTACACGTATCTCTTTGACAAGGTGATGGCGCTGGAGTTCTTCTCCGAGTTCGATGTCAGAAATCTGATCGAGAGTCCCACGGCGCTGCGCTACCGGCGCGAGGTGCTGGAGCCGGGCGGCTCCAAACCGGCGCGCGAGCTGGTCCGTGCCTTTCTGGGCCGGGAGGCGAGCCTGTCGGCCTTGAAGAGCTGGATCTCGCGAGAGTTTGAGTAGAGCGCGGCTTCCGCAGCCGGATATCCCGAACGGGGGTGGGGCGGCTTCTTGCACCCGGCGGACCCGATGCTCAAAACCCCGATGCGGGGAGGAGGGTCTCCATCCGGCCATCGGGGTCTCAAGGGTTTGTCCTGGGCATCTGCTCTGCCCGTTTTACCTGGATCGGGCCTTTGCCTTCGGCTTGGCCTCCGCCTTCAACACCGGCTTGGGCCGTGCAGGCTTGGCGGGTGCTGCCTGGCGGGCCGGCGTCTTGGGGCTGGGCTTGGGCAAGGTTTTGGCTTCAGGTTTGGCTGCATGGCTGGCTGTGGCTTTGACCTCGGAATGGGCCTTGGCCGCCGCAGTGTCTTCCCTGGCGGAGGCAGCGGGATGGGGTTCAGCAGCGGCCTGTTCCTGACCACGTTCCTGCCCACGCCCCTGGCCCTGCCGGAGGCTGTGCAGGACCACGCGCAGCATCTCCTCTTCCGGAGCCGGCTTGCCGGTCCAGATCTCAAACTGCCGCGCGCCCTGAAGCACGAACATCTCCACGCCGGAGATGACGGCGATGCCCTTCTGCCGGGCGATCCTGAGGAGCGGCGTCTCGATCGGGTTGTAGACCAGATCAAAGACAAACCGGGCGTTGATCTCATTCTCTTCCAGCGGGGAGGCTGAGCCGCCTTTGGCTCCAGCGCCCGCCATGCCGATCGGGGTGGCGTTGATGATGACGTCGAACTGGGTTCGGGCCACGGCGTCGCGCTTGATGGTCCTGGCGCCGGACTGTTTGGCCAGCTTCTGAGCCGTCTCCGGGGTGCGGTTGAGGATGGAGACCTCCGCGCCCTTGTCGCAACAGCCGAAGACCGCGGCCCGCGCGGCTCCGCCCGCACCCAGCACCAGCACTTTGGCTCCGCGCAGGGAGAGCCGTCTCTCCAGGGGTGTGACGATACCGGCCACATCCGTGTTGAAGCCGTAGAACTTTCCATCCTGCGCACGAAGGATGGTGTTCACCGCGCCGATCTTGGCGGAGACCGCGTCGGTCCTCTCCAGCAGCGGCAGCACATCCTGCTTCAGCGGCATGGTGATGCTCATGCCCTGGATCGGGACCTGGCGCGCCAGATGGAAAAGATCCTCCACCTTGGCCGTCTGCAGCCCCAGATAGACGGCATTGACGGTCTCGCGGCGGAAAGCGGTGTTCATCATCAGCGGCGAGAGGGAACTCCGGATCGGATTGCCGGCAACGCCGTAGATCTTGGTGGCGGCGTCCACCTGGTCGATGCGATAGGTCTCCAGGAGGGTGCGAGCCGCAATCTGTCCCGGAGCGGTTTCTTCTCCGTGGCTGGCCGCGGCAAAGGTAAACGCAGACCCTGCGCGGAGCCCCAGTACCCGGGAGATGATCCCCGGTTCGCCCATGCAGAGACCCACCACGCTTGAGTTGGTCTCATCCTCCACCCGCTCCAGAAACCTCATGAGCGTCAGGTTGTCAGAGAGCGACTTCGCCGTCGGCACAATCTTCATGAAATCCGGTGCGAAGGGTCTCATCCGCTCATACACCGCGTCCAGATCCTTTGTTGCATGGAAGTCATGGTGGCTGATGATCACTGCCGCACCCGCCTCGCGAAGCTGGCTCAAAGTGTCCTTGGGCAGCTTCTCGATCGTCTCCAGTTCCACGTCGACCAGGTGGAATCCCGACTCGGCCGCCTTCAGCAGAATCTCCAGTTCGGCGGTTCTGGCGCCTTCGAACCTTCCGCCCGACTCCTTTCGACGACAGGTGGCCACGGCCGTAGCTGCAGTCTTGCTGGCGAGAAAGTGCTTTAGCGCCGGCAGCGCAGCGGCCGGTTTGGCCAGGTAATCGAGTCGGAACTCCAGAAAATTAGAGTCTTTCAATACTTCCGTGGCCTTTTCGATCATCTCGCTGGGAGACGAACCGATGATGGCCACACACAGCTTCCCGATGCGGGAACGGAGGAGGTGCGAGGCGATATGAGTTGAGTTCTTCATGCTGCAGTCGGGTATGGTAAATGAGTTTCTTCTTCAGTGCAAGAGATTTGCTGCGATGATCTGGCGAAGACGGGGAATCGGCCCGTGGTGAAGGGATCTTGGGCCCGGAAGCTCCGGACCAGGGACTCTGGGATCAGAACCTCGGGGCCAGAACTTCTCGGTCAATCGTCTCCCTCCGTGCGTTCCACAGCGTGTCTCCTGAGACGTGCGGGTGCTGTTGGATCTCAGTGGTCCAGTTTCCGTGCAGACAGCGTTACCAACATCGCTCCTGACCCCTGTTGCCGAAGGACTTCCGGGCAGAGGGAGGGGGCGATACACCTTTCCATGAGGCGATTGAGGGAGAGTGTGGCTCCGCCTATTTTATTCCTGCGTCCCATTGGACGCGCAGAAGCGGTGAATGTTGCATCGGTTTCTCTTGTTTCTTCAGCAGATAGAAGCAGATCGGGACGGATGCAACCTTCCGGATGAAATTTGTGCAACCAATTTCGCTCGCGGCGCGTCTGACCTAATAACTGAGAGGCTAACTCAAACAATCCTGCTCTGATACAACTTCCTTCCTTTTTTGCCCTACCTTATGGGCGACCCCCTAATGAATCCTCAGTAATTCCCCTCCCCAATGCCTCTCAAGGGCCCGCCGGAAAGCGGGCCCAAAATTTTTAAGCCTGCCTGGGCCCGGCGTGAAGCCACCCGCGAGCCGCCTGCCGGGGGAAGGGTGTCCGCAATTTGTACAATCTTGCTATGTCTCGCGGCCCCACCCCCGGTATCGTCACCGTTCCTGGCTGGCAGTGCTACCCCTGGCTCCTGGCCGGTTTCAGCACCCGCCGGGGAGGACTTTCCACGGTCTATGCCGGCGGCGGTCCCCCGGAGCAGAACCTTGGGTACACCCCGGAAGAGGATCCGCTGCAGGTGGCAGAGGCTCGTGAGCGTCTGATCGATGCTCTGCTCGAGGCGAGGGCGGCCGGGAGCGGGGGTGTCCGGCCCGACCTGATCACCGTCCGCCAGTGCCATAGCGGCGTGGTCTGCCAGGTGGAGCGCTCCCAGCTTCCGCTGGCGAGCGCCGACGGCCGGGCCAGCCTGCAGGGGGACGGCCTGTACACCCGGGACGCGAATCTTCTGCTCGGCATTCTTACCGCCGACTGTGTTCCAGTCCTGATCGCCGACACCCGCACTCGCGCGGTCGCGGCCCTCCATGCCGGTTGGCGCGGCACGGTGCAGCGCATCGTGGAGCGCGGGATTGGCGCCATGAGCCAGCGCTTCGGCTGCCGGCCGCAGGATCTGATCGCCGCCATCGGGCCGTCGATCGGCCCCTGCTGCTTTGAGGTTGGTGTGGAGGTGCGGGAGCAGTTTGAGGCGCAGTTTGGCTATGGCGGTGAGTTGGTGGCGAAGGTCGCGGCCCAGCCGGACTCCCCGGTACGCCTGAATCTCTGGGAGGCCAATCGTCGCCAGCTTCTGGACGCCGGTCTGGCGCCTTCCGCGATTACCCTGATCGGCGAGTGTACGGCGTGTACGCGACTGGACGACGGGAGAAGGAAGTACTTCAGCCACCGCGCGGAGCAGGGCTTTACGGGACGCATGCTGAGCCTGATCGGCACGGTAGCATCGTAAGGCCCCTGGCGGAGGCTAAAGCATCTTGAGTGTTGGAGAGTATTCCGAAGCGGGCTGGCAGTGGCGTTTTCATTGGGGGAAAGCGCCCATAAAGGTCGAGGCATTGGGTACATCCTCACGGAAACTGTCTTAGCTCAGCTTGCAGAGCTCCTGCATCAGTTCCTCGCGATGCTGCAGGGCAAGCCCATCCATGGAGCGAAGCGTTTGCGCATAGGCACCCATCCCGGCTGCGGCGAAGAGCGCCGAGGCCGGCGCCAGCGCCCACATCGCATGCAGCCAGAGGCAACCTGCGTAGAGGAGCACGGCCAGGCCGGCGCAGACGGCCAGCACCGCGAGGCTGAGAAGCGCACTCAGCGGGGAGGTCTGGCGGCGCGCCAGGCGCTGCGGGTCGATGCGCCAGGGGGAGGCGAGCGAGCGCTGGTTCCCCAGGATGAGATTCACACCCAGCGTTCCGGCTGCCCAGAGCAGCGTCGCCAGGGCGATCTCGGGCGAAGGAGCTCCGGCCATCGCGGCGATGAGGAAGAAGATCAGGATGACCTCGATGGCGGCCGTGAGCACACTGAGCAGATTCTTGGCCAGAATGACGTCACGCATCCGTACCGGGGCGAGGAAGAAGATCTGGACCCCGGTTCCATCCAAGCCGAAGATGTTGTAGCTGAGCGGGCAGACGGCCAGCAGGATATAGGCGACTGCCGCGGGAAAGACCCAGACGGGGCTCTGCGCCACGGAGGCAAACTTGCTCGCAAAGATGACGACCAGAAAGATCGGCATCAGCAGGCCGTAGAGCACTCCCATATTCCGGCGTGCATAGAGGATCTCTTTTTGGAGCACGGTGGTTACCAGTTCCAGCAGCCGCAACCGGGCGGCGGCGGGCAGTGCCGCCGAGGGGAGGGTTTGCGTGGCGGCTGGCGTGGGGCCGCCGCGCAGCTTCGCGGGGCTGATCTTTGCGGGCCGGACACCAAAGGCAGTCTCGGAGAGGTTCTCTCCGCGGAACTCCCTGCGCATGCGCAGCGCAAAGACCAGAAGGAAGAGCGCTCCGTAGGCGCAGTCTGCCAGCGTGTCGCCTGCAAAGCCGAGGGTGTGGCCGAGCCGTGCCGCCGAGAGGGAAGATCCGGCCAGCTCCGGAGGCAACACGGCCAGCACCGGCGCGGAGCTGCGGAGCAGGTGAGTTATCCAGGCCAGGTGCTGGGGAGAGAGCGAGTAGGCGTGGGTTGAGTGGTGGTTGTAGGCCGGGTTGAAGGTAAAGTTCGCCCACTGGACGGCAAGCGAGATCGCCAGGATGAAGGAGGTGAACAGTTCCCGGGAACGGCGAGTGGAGAGCCAGCGGTCCACCCACGCGAAGAGCATGCGGGAGAAGAGCACATTGGTCGCCGCAAAGGCTCCCAGGGCGATGAGCGCCTGGAGCCAGAGAGCCGGAGCGGCAGCAACGACGCCCAGAGCCGCGGCGAGAGCCATCAGCGTTCCGGTGACGTTGGCCGGAGTGAGGATGCCGAAGAAGAGCCGGATTGCAACATAGTTGCTCTCGCGCATGGGAAAGCGGATGAGCTGGACGGGATCAAAGTTCGTTGCCCGTTGACCGAGCTGGATGTTCAGCAACTGGCAGAGCAGGAAGATCCCCCACAGCAGCCACGCTATCCGTTCCATGTGCCCCTGGCTGACGCAGAGGAACCCGACCAGGCCAGCGCCCAGCACGCAGAGGAACAGGAAGAGGAAGAAGATCATCGCCGTAGAGGCGCGACCGGCCAGTTCGCCCGCGCCGCCACGGCGCGCAAGGCTGTTGGCGGTGATCCGCCAGCGCAGCCAGGCGATGGCGGTGAACTGGGTCCGGGTCTGGGCGGAGGTCCACGCGGGGGCCGAGCCCTGACGCGGGGGCTGCGCCGGCGTCTCTAGCTCAGCCATGTCAGCTCCTGTTCGGGATGAGCGGCTGCCTCTCCGCCCACCACCTTCAGGAAGATCTGCTCCAGGGTCAGGTTGCCCTGAGGCGGGTTCTCTTCCCGGGCCGCAGCATCCGGCGGCCAGCACGCCTGCACCCCGGCGCGCAGCTCCTCGAGCGAGCCATGGGCCACAATCTGCCCGTGGTTGATGATCGCCACATGGGAGCACAGCCGCTCCACAATCTCCAGCACATGCGAGGTCAGGAAGATGGTGGCTCCGCGAGCGATCATCCCCTGCAGCATGGCCTTGAGGGTGCCGGCGGCGATGGCGTCCACGCCCTCGAAGGGTTCGTCGAGAAAGAGCACCCGGGGGCCATGGATCACGGCCGCGGCGAGAGCCAGCTTCTTCCCCATGCCGTGCGAGTAGTCGGCGATCAGCTTCCGGGCCTGGTCCGCGAGCCCCATGAACTCCAGCAGCTCCGCGGCCCGCTGTTCTGTGGTGGCCTTGTCCAGCCCATACATCCGGCCGACAAAGCGCAGGTACTCCAGCGCGGTGAGCCGGGCAAACAGAGCCATACCCTCCGGCACTACCCCGATCTGCCGCTTCACCTCGATGGGGTTATAGAACAGGTCCTGTCCCAGAATCTGCACGGAGCCGGAGCTGGGCGCCAGCAGTCCGGTGAGCATCTTGATGGTGGTGGATTTGCCGGCGCCGTTCGGCCCCAGGAATCCGAAGAACTGTCCGGGTTCGACCGCGAGGTCGATGTGGTCGACGGCGGTAAACCCGTCGAAGCTCCGGGTGAGAGCATGCGTGGCGATGGCAGGGAGCATGATGAGGTGAGTCTATGCCAAGCGGTTACCGTATGGCGATTCTCTGAGTTTGGGAGACAATGAGAGCAGATGCGTGCTTCAACTCCCCGGAGGGTCCACGTCCTTTGGGCGGGAAGAGCAGGCGGAAGGTTGGTCGTTGTTCGACGCTGCCGCTACCTGGAGGTTTCCCATGCCCGCAGATCCGATCCCCGGACTCCATCACGTAACCGCCATCGCCTCGGATCCGCAGGTGAACCTTGATTTCTACACGCAGGTTCTGGGGCTGCGCCTGGTAAAGCGCACGGTGAACTTTGACGATCCGGGCACGTATCACTTTTACTTCGGGGACGATCTGGGCACCCCTGGCACCCTGCTGACCTTCTTCCCCTGGCCGCGGGTGGGCCGGGGAACGCCCGGAGCCGGTGAGGTCACCCAGGTTGCGTTTCGTATTCCGCTCGACTCGCTCACCTACTGGGAGCAGCGGCTGGCCCGCAAGGGGATTCCGTTCAGCCGCAAGCCCCGCCGCTTCAGCGAAGAGGTTCTGAGCTTCTCCGACCCGGCCGGCATGCAGGTGGAGCTGACGACCCACGCGGGGGTCTCGACCGGCCACCCGCCGCGCTTCTCCGATGTTCCCAGCGGGGATGCCATCCGTGGCCTGGCAGGTGTGACCATGCTCCAGCTTGACGCCACGGAGACCTCCGGCATCCTCTCCGTGATGGGCTTCCAGCAGATCGCCGCCGAGGGACAGCGCCTCCGCTTCGCCTCGCCGGCTGACCCTGCCGCGCTGGGCAATCATATTGACATCCTGGTGGATCCCCAGGCCACCTTTGGCCGCTCCGGCGCCGGTTCGGTGCACCACATCGCCTTCCGCGCCGCCAGCGACGCCGCGCAGTTGGAGTGGCGCTCCCAGATCACCCATCGCCTGGCCGCCACCGAGGTTCTGGATCGCGCCTACTTCCACTCCATCTACTTCCGCGAGCCCGGCGGCGTCCTCTTCGAACTGGCGACCGACAACCCCGGCTTCGCCGTGGATGAGCCGGTGGAGACGCTGGGCGAGCGCCTTTGTCTTCCGCCGTGGCTGGAGGCGCGCCGGGAGGGGCTCCAGCAGCGTCTGCCAGGCATCACGCTGCACAAGGGCGGTGCGGAGGCCAGCCAGGCCGTTGATCCACACGCCGGGGGCGAGCTCTACCGCGCCGGAGCCGCCCTGGATCAGGCCCTTGGAGCGGTGATCCTGCTGCATGGCCGCGGCGGCCCGGCGCGGGATATTCTCACGCTCTCCCGGGCGCTGGCTCCGGCCGGGGTTCCGCTGGCATTTCTGGCGCCGCAGGCCGCTGGCCTGGCCTGGTATCCCAACTCATTTCTGGCCGAGCGCGAGCTCAACCAGCCTTATCTCGACTCAGCGCTGGCGCGTGTTCAGTCCACCGTCAACATGGCCCTTGAGGCTGGGATTCCGCTGGAGCGCATTGTTCTGGCCGGCTTCTCCCAGGGCGCTTGCCTGGCCTGCGAGTTCATCGCCTCCCAACCGGCGCGTTACGCCGGTCTGATCGCCTGGACCGGGGGTCTGATCGGCCCTCCGGGATCGAAGCTCACCCAGGAGGGCGACCTGAACGGCACTCCCGCGCTGTTTGCGACCAGCGATCCGGATCAATGGGTTCCCTGGTCGCGGGTTCAGGAGTCGGCCCGCATCTTTACCGCCATGGGCGCGCAGGTGAACCTGCGCAGCTTCCCCGGCAAGCCGCACTCGGTCAGCGGTGAAGAGATCGAACTGGCCCGCCAGCTCATCGAGCGGGCCTTCGCCGGTGTTCCGGCCAGATCGTAGCGCAGAGCCGAGGCGCTTGAGCCGGCAGCGGCAGGACTCCCAGCCCAGCGGCAGTGATGAGCGCTTTCAGTGTTCCCCTTCGTACTTCCTTGTGGTTGGGAGTGGAAAGGTTGATGCCGAAGTAATTTGGATGGGTGAGGACGATGTGATTGCCGTCTCTGCTGAGAACCCATCCAGCGGGATTGAAACACTGCCTGATGTTTCTTGCCGCTTGCCCGTGGAAGATCTGAGATTCCCATCTATCCCGCCGCAAACTCCAAGCATGGCGAAGCGCTGACGGTAAAGCGGCTCTGCGAGGAGATGCCACGCAGGTCGGGCAGCTTCCGCTCGGCAATCGCGCGCTTCATGCAATCTTCCAGCATCACGCCCACGCACAAGCGCATGGCTTCTTCTATATTCTTCTCGGCTGCTTCCTTGGTGTCGCCTTCCGAGATGTAGACCGGAATCTCCAGGCATTCGGCAACAAAGCAGGTTTCGCCGTCGTCGTCAATTTGACGAAAGATCACATTCAACTCGAACTCGCCGGACATGCCGGTTTTGAGTTTCGGAGTAAGGTCAGCTTGTAAAGTAATCTTTCCTCGCTTCCAGCCCAGTACCAGGAAGGGCGTCGCCGTGGGCATGTCGATTCGTTGCTGAGGCCATCCGCGTTTCAGAATGTTGGGTCATCCTGCCTCGAAAAATGCGCTGCGCAAAACCTGCTTCAGGTTTCACACTCCCTTGCAATCCGCTTAGGGATGAAGCATAGCGGACGGCTTGTTGCGGATTCGAGAAGTTCGATGTTTCCCGGGGGAGCCATGATTTATCTCCGACGGCTGCCCAGTCGGACGTTTTCAACTCAAAAATGTATGGTCCCTTGCAGGTTGCACGGTCAAAGTCTTACGATTCCGTCGCTTATTCTGGCGGGAGTTCCGGTGTGGGAGGATGGCTGGCATAGCCCGGAGGGTTCACGGAGCAGGTTCCCGGCCCTCCGGTGAGATTCTTTGAGGGTCCTGGAGCGGAGCGCCGGGGGGCACGGGCGCTCCGCGGGCTGCGGCCGGCACTGAGGAGGGTTGTCGCTTGATCCTTTCCGCGATCAGGCGACAGCTCCGGTTGGGCAGGCGACAGCCCCGTAGGGTGTCAGGCCGCAGTTCCGGTCCGGAACTGGCGCACAATCTCCAGGTACTTCCGCGCGGTCTCGGTGACCACCTCTGGCTGGCCAGCGGCCATTGCTTTGGCGTCCACCAGATCCGAACCGACCCCCAGAGCGAAGGCTCCGGCGCGGAGGAACTCGGCGGCCGTGGCCAGGGAGACGCCGCCGGTGGGGATCATCTGAATCTGGGGCAGCGGGCCCTTGAGTGAGGCCAGGTACTTTGCCCCGCCCAGCGCACCGGCGGGGAAGAGCTTGACCACATCCGCGCCAGCCTCCCAGGCGGTTACCACCTCGGTGGGCGTAAGCGCACCGGGCAGTACGGCCACCGAGTAGCGGCGGCACATCTCAATCGTCCTGAGGTTCAGGGCCGGGCTCACGATGAACTGCGCCCCCTCCAGCATGCAGGCGCGGGCTGTCTCGGCATCCAGGACTGTGCCGGCGCCTACCAGGATCTCCGGGCGATCCTTCACCAAGCGGCGGATCACCTCGACGGCTCCTGGCACGGTCATGGTCACCTCCAGCACCTTCACCCCACCCGCGGCGATGGCGTTGGCCAGCGCCAGCGCCCCCTCTACCGAGTCGGCACGCAACACGGGCACCAGGCCAGCCTCCTGCAACGTCCTCAAAACCATGCTCTTTTCCATCGCCGCCGTCAGAACTCTCCTTTGCAATAAAGCTATCACCGACGCGGCCGGCGTCACCCGGAAGCGGGGTATACCTGATACTCTTCGGCCATAGACCAACTGGGAGGAAGTCGAGCGTGGGTGGCCTGATCCCTCTGGGAGATGCATCGCGGCGGTTGCGTTTCCCCTATGCGACGGTGGTGATCATCGCCCTGAACGTCTTTGTCTTCTTCCACGAGTTGCAGGGTGGGGATGCCTTTGTCCTCCAGTGGGCCGCGATTCCCGCCGTCATTCTCTCCGGGCACAACCTGATCACGCTGCTGACTTCCATGTTTCTGCATGCAAGCTGGTCGCACATTCTGGGCAACATGATCTTCCTGTGGGCCTTTGGTCCGGCGATGGAAGACGCCATGAACCCGCTCTCATTTTCGCTGTTCTATCTGCTGGGCGGCCTGGCCGCCATGATGGCGCAGATGGCCGCCGCGCCGGGGTCGATGATCCCCACGCTGGGCGCCAGCGGAGCCATTGCCGCGGTGATGGGAGGGTTTCTGGTTACCTATCCTCGCGACCGCATCCGCGCGCTGTTCTTCTTTTTCTTCTTCATCCGCATCACCTTCATTCCGGCGATCCTGCTCATCGGCTTCTGGTTCCTGATGCAGTTGATCAACGTGGGGTCGGTGGCTTCCGTGGAGACCAGCGGCGTAGCCTATGTGGCGCACGTGGCCGGCTTTCTGTTCGGCGTGCTGGCATGCTCATTCTTCCGCCGCCCGCAGCGCTACCGGCCGCCTTCGGCCTGGCCGCGATCCTGAAGCTCCATCCCTGTTGCCGGGTATGCCGGCGGCGTGGCCCTGCCTTACCTACGGCCCTCGCGCTTCTGGGCCAGGACGATGCCTCTGGGCGTGTTCAGAAACACGCAGGAGAGCAGTCCCTGCTGCTCCAGTTCGAATGCGGCCTCACGCACCACCTTCATGTGCGAGCTGGCGTCATGGATCAGGACCACTCCCTGGGGCGATATCTGGGGCAGAAAGCGCCGGATCTCGTCGGCCCGTATGGGCAGATCGCTGTCAGAGAAGAAGAGGTCGATGGTCCCATCCACCTGCATCTCGAGGCTGGACTCGTTGCGCAGCTCGATCCAGGGGCTTAGTGGCGAGGCTTCAATCTTCTCCTTCGCCCTGGCGAAGACCACGGGGTCGTACTCACAACTGACGATTTTGCCAAAGCCGTTCGCCCGCAGGCCCTCCGCCATCCATATTGTGCTGACGCCAAGAAAGGAGCCGGTCTCCACGATGAGGTTGGGCTTGAGGGTGGTGACCAGGGTGCGGAGGAACTCCAGAACCTCGACCTCCGCGGTCATCGAATCGTACATCGACCAGCGCTCCGGATGCGGGCACTCAGGTGTGGCGCGATGATACTCGGGGAGCAGCTTGCCCTGCGCGCGCTCTGCCTGGAGCATGACTTTGTGCTCCTGTTTCAGTTTCTTCCGAAGGAATCCCATACGCTCCAGTTCTTTTTCTCATTGTAGTTTGCTGCCTGGACTGGCTCGCGTATCGCGGCCGGCTGGCGCTTCCCCGGAATCCCGGTTCTCGGCAGCGATTCAGCCCTGCGGCAGGTTACAGCCTGTGACTCAGCGCTGATAGCGTCCCATCCACTCAGCCTGCTGGATGACGTGGCCCTTCAGCGCGCGGTCCAGCTCGGCGCGCCCGGCTCCCGCCTTCAGATTCAGCTTGCAGTTCAACGCGTAGAGGTGGAAGAAGTAGCGGTGCGGCTTTCCCGGTGGAGGACATGGCCCGCCATAACCGATTCGCTGGAAGTCATTTCGTCCCTGGCGGGAGCCATCGCTGAACTCCGCTGCCCTGGCGACATTGTTGGGTAGGCCGGTGGCCCTGGCGGGGATGTTCCAGATCAGCCAGTGGGTCCAGGTTCCTCCCGGGGCATCGGGGTCGTCCAGGATCAGGGCGAAGCCCTGCGTCCCCGGCGGCGCATCGGCCCAGCGCAGCGCCGGAGAGGTATCGCCCGCTTCGCAGGTGAACTCTCGGGGAATCCTTCCGCCGGCTGCAAATCCAAGCGCCTTTACCGCGAAACCCATGGTCTGCCTCCCTATGCCCTGCGCTGCCTGCTCCCCGCCTTAGCCGATGCCAA
>JAJZDM010000200.1 GCA_021806005.1 Acidobacteriota bacterium
CAGGGGCACAGATTACCTCTTTGCGCCAATCCTCGCTCTCCTGACGGCGTCGCTGGGCAAAGAGGGGATTGCACCGGCCCTACCGATCGCCTCCGACCGCCCACGCTGCCTTACCCCTGCCGGTTGGCGTCCGTTGCCTTAGCCGCCTCCGGCCTGCTCCTTCCAAACAGCGACTTGATGCGCTTGCGGATGGTGAACAGAACCCCCGTGAAGACCGCCCCGGCCGCCTGCAGCATCAGCAGGCCCGAACCCGGATCGACATAGGCATACGCCCTGCGCTCCACACTCAGGCAAAGGCAAAAGACCATGGCAACACTCACCAGCCAGTAAGCCACTCGCAGCCGCACTCCAACCTCCCCTGGGCAAACTCCCCGACCGCCAGGCGCCGGCGAACCAGATTCCATCCGCGCATACCACAGTCGGCACACCGGATGAGGCACATCTACCAACGACAGAGCGCAGGAGCCAGCCGGGCATGCCTTGTGGTTGCGCTTGAACTCTTCCGCTGCATGCTCGAACCCGGCATCCTGAAAAAAGTCTCCGCGGAGCCCAGGAGAAACGCGGAGCCGGCAGAAACGCAGCGCCCGGCAGAAACGCGGAGCCCGTCTCGCAGACCCCGCCCCACCCCGGCAAACGGAGCCACACCGCGCCGCCGGACCTTACTCTCACACCCGCTCTGGCCCCTGCGCCTCCTGTGCCTGGGCCTGCCCCGCCGCCAGCCGCTTGGTCTTGCGGTAGACGTTGGCCACGGAGAGCGTCCACAGCGGCGCCAGATCCGCCCCCGGCAGCAGCTTTACGGCAAACGAGGGCAGAAACTCCCAATGGAATCCCAGCAGATAGATCAGCAGCCCTCCGGTGACAACATCGACCACATCATCCGCCGGAGAGTCGGCGCCCTCCACCAGCAAGGGCAGAAAGAGGAACTGCAGCGCGTCGGCCGCCATGGCCAGCAGCAGGGCGATGCGGAAACGCGTGAGCTGCGCCTTCGGAATCGGGTTTGCGCCCATAGCCACCCTCCGCTGCCCTCATCTCAACCTACTGTCCCACTCTACCGCTCTACCGCCAGCATGGCTCGGCCCGGCGTCCTCCGGCCAGCCCCGGCTATATCCTCACCCACCTGGCAGGCGCATCCTTGCCCGGACGCGGCATCCTTGCCCAGCCACGGCGCTGCTTCAGCCTCAATCCTCAAGCCACCGGCGCGGCAGAGCGCAGCCACTGCTCCATCTGCCGATGATCCACCAGGCCCGGCTGCTGCACCACCGCGCGCCCGCCGGAGAAGACCATGAAGGTGGGAATGCTGCGGATCTGGAAGCGCGCCGAGAGCTCCGGATTAGCCTCCGTGTCCACCTTCAGCACCAGCGCCTGGCCCGCCATCTCGGCCGCGGTGCGGGCCACCTCCGGCGCGGCTGCGCGGCAGGGGCCACACCACGCCGCCCAGAAGTCCACCAGCACCGGCACGGCGGCGTTCTTCACCACCTCATCGAACAGCGCCGCGTCGGCGGCCAGCGGCTCGGCCAGCGGCGGCAGCGGCGCCTTGCAGGCTCCGCAACGGCCCGTATCGCTCAGATGCTGGGCCGTCACACGGTTCTTCTGCTGGCAGTGCGTACAGGTGCGAATGACGGGCATGACCAACCTCGATCCTCGGTTTCGCCTCTCAGGTAAGAGAGGCCTCTCCAGATTGGATGCAGCAGACAATCCCGCATCTCAAAAAAGAGGATGTGACGGGGCACCCCCATCCAGGGACGCGCCAGAGGAACCCGCCGTTGAAATCTCACCGCACCCGCCTCCCGGCCGCTGGAAAACAACGGTTCCGGGATCCCCGCCAGCGGAGAGGAGATCCGTTTGGTACGGCTGGGCGGCGCCCGGTGACTTGCATCACTGTAACCGCAGGGTGCACGGTGTAGTTAGGAATCAGGCTTCGAGGGCCCATTCCATGATCTTCGCAGACCGCTCCGACGCGGGACGGCGGCTGGGCAGACGGCTGGAATCCTTTGCCCGGAGGCCGAACGTCGTGGTGCTGGGCGTGCCCAGAGGCGGAGTGGCCGTGGCCGGCGAGGTCGCCCTCGCGCTGCATGCGCCGCTGGATCTGCTGCTGGTTCGCAAGCTGGGCGTCCCCGGCAACAGCGAGCTGGCCTTCGGCGCCGTCTCTGCCTGGGGCAGCCGTTATCTGGATGACGAGATGGTCCGCGCGGCGGAGCTGGATGCCGAGACGGTGGAGCGCCTGATAGCAGAGGCTCGCCAGGAGCTGAGCCGCCGTGCCGTTGCCTACCGCGCTGGCCGGCCTCCGTTGGTGGTCACCGGGCAGACCGTCATCGTGGTGGATGACGGCATCGCCACCGGAGCCACCGCCTTTGCCGCCATCCAGGCACTGCGCCCACTGCAGCCCGCAAGGGTAGTGCTGGCCGTTCCCGTGGCCCCTCCCGCCACCTGGGCCTGGCTGCGAACGGTGGTGGATGAGTTCGTCTGCCTGGAGCTGCCCGACCCCTTTCCAGCCGTGGGCGCCTTTTATCGGGACTTCACCCAGGTGGAGGATGCCGAGGTGATCAAGCTGCTGCGCCGTGCCGGGCGGGCCCTTGCGCTCGAAGCCGGACCCGGGCGTGGCCGGGCGGGGTAACCCGCCGGCACCGCCAGCCGTTGGGTGCGTGCAACTTCGGCTACGCCCCCCGCTGCACTCCTTCCTTCTCGCCATCTCAGACTTCGGAGGCTTCGCATGTTCCTGTCGCAGCTAACCGAGCTTATCCGTAGCGCCGCACACCCACTCTGCGGAGCCGACGACGACTATGAGCCTCTCCTGGAAAGCATCGGCGATGCCCGCCTGGTCCTGCTGGGTGAGGCGACCCAGGGAACCCACGAGTTCTATCGCGAGCGAGCCCGGATTACCCAGCGGCTGATCCGCGAAAAAGGCTTCCAGGCCGTCGCCATCGAGGCTGACTGGCCCGACGCCTGGCGCGTAAACCGCTTCGTGCAGGGCCAGAGCAGAGATCCGCACCCGCACCCGAATCTGGATGCGAATCTCGAGACGGATCTGGATGCGGACCTGGCGCTAATCGGATTCCACCGCTTCCCTGCCTGGACCTGGCGCAACAACGACGTGCTGGAGTTTGTGAGTTGGCTGCGCGCCCACAATGACACCCTGGAACCCGCCCAGCGCGTGGGGTTCTTTGGGTTGGACAGATATAACCTGCACGCTTCGGTGGAGTGGGTGTTGCAGTATCTGGACAGCGTGGATGCGGCTGCGGCGCGGCGAGCACGAATCCGCTACGAGTGCTACGAGGCCTTCGCCGGCGATCCGCAGACCTACGGCTACGCCGCCAGCCTGGGCCTGCACGCATCCTACGGGGACC
>JAJZDM010000004.1:0-65340 GCA_021806005.1 Acidobacteriota bacterium
ACCCAGCAACACCGAAAATGTCATAAGGTCTTTCCGCCGCGGGTGGAAGCCGGGGCCGAGGACAAGGAGTCCCGGTCATGGGGTGAGATGCTTGTTTGCATCGAGATTTCGGGGAGCGATCCGAAGATGGTCTTTTGCATAGGGGAATTCGCTGGTTTCGCGCCTGTTTACAAGGAAGGGCTTCCTTGCTGACTCATTATTCGGGTAGATCAGCCCTGGAGCGATTGCCGAACGGCGCATCGTTCAAAGGAGCTTTCCGGAGACGATGTCGCGGATGAGGGTGAGGTCGGCGGCGAGGAAGTCGTAGTTTGGAAGATCCGCGATGGGAACCCAGCGCATCTGCTGGAAGACGTGGTTCACAAACTCACCCTGGAAGCTATGGACGAGGAAGAACTCGATCTCAATGGCCCCGCCGTTGCGGTAGCTGTGGTGAACCGTGGAGATGCGGTCGCCGATGGTGGCGGTGATGCCAAGTTCTTCGTTGAGTTCGCGAATGAGGGCCTGTTCGGAGGTTTCGCCGGGCTCGATCTTACCCCCGGGAAACTCCCATTTGAGGCCCATGGGCTGGCCGGCCCGGCGCTGACAGATGAAGATGTTGCGAGCAGGACCCTCGCCGCGCAGGATGAGGGCCGCTACGACGTGACGCAGCGGCCTGGCTCCAGGGGATTTGGCGGCACGGCTGGGATTCTCTTCGGCCAAGTTTGGGTTCCTATCCTTCACGTCTCCATCCAGTGTAGATGTTGCGAGGCCGGCACGCTGTCCGTGGCAGGAGACTTCAGGGCCTGATGGATGCGGGATAGTAAACCGGCCAGCCTTCGGCCGTTGCAAGTTCGAGGAGAGCGACGGAGGGGTTCACCGGGAAGGCGCCACAGAGGCCGATGGGTTCTCCCTTCGCCCCCTTCGCCTGGAAGCCGCAGGCAATCGAGAGCATCGCTGCATCGTGGATGGAGTTGCCGAAGACGACGTTGGGGGCGTTTTCGCCCTCGGTGATGCCAACGCGGCGCAGGGCCTCGACTTTGTCCTCGTCGGTGGGAACGTGGACCAGGCGGTCCGTGACGATGCCATTGTCGACTTCAACCCGGGCAGCCAGAACGTTGCGTGCGGGGATGTTGAAGCGGCGAACCCCCTCTTCAATGACCCAGTGATTGGTTGAGCTGACGGCCCAGATCTCGCAATGACGGTGCTGAAGTTCCGAGATGAGGAGGGCCAGTTCGGGGAAGATGTAGGGCTCGATGTAGTCGCTGAAGAAGTGAGCGGCGGCTTCACGGAGGATCTTCTCCGGCAGGCCGCGATAGACCTGGACCATCTCGCCGCAGATGTCATACTCGGAGACCGTGCCACGCTTGTAGCCCTCGTAGCGATCTTGTAACCATGCGATCTGCCCGGGAGAGATGAGTTGGGTGTCGATGCTCCAGTGCATGAAGGCTGAGCCTGCATCCGGGGACCAGAGTGTGCCATCGCAATCGAAGACGGCAATGGCGGGGTTCAGGGCGTGGACCCGGGCGTGAAACTCCGGAGTGGTGAGGCGGCGGGGAGTGATTCGGTCAGACAAGGAGCGACTCCGTGCGGGGTTTACTGCTGCATCAGAAAGACCGGCAGGTCAAAGCGATACGTCCGAAAGGGAGTTCGCCAGCCTGTTCTGACTTTATCAGGTACAGGGCAGAGCCAGAGCAACGGCGCCCGGGGCGATGGGTGTGCCCTGTGGCATTTTCGAGCAGCGCTGCGGCTATTTGAGGGACGGCCGCGGCCTTTCTGGGAGACGCCGCGGTCGTTCTTGCGGAGATACCCGCCGGGAGGGCGTGAGGTCAGGAGCCACGTTTCGGCTTCTTCTCGATAGAAGCCGGCTGCAGCGGTATGCTAACAAGGTGGAGACCGGGAAGGTCAGACCACGGAGACGGTGCGGCCGTCACGGTCAAGGTGAGGACGATGAGTTTATTTTTTGCAGCAGGGTCGGCAGAGACGGAGTTGAGCGCAGCGGAGATTCGTGCGGGACTGCACGAGGGGTTGAACAAGCTGGGTGAACGGAAGAAGGTGATCGCGGTGCCGCCGGATTTTACCCGTTTTCACTCCCGGTCTGGCGAACTGACCGAGATGGCCTGGGAGTATTACGGCGATGCGATGACCGATGTTCTGCCCGCGCTGGGAACACATGTAGGGATGACCGATGCCCAGATTGACAAGATGTTTGGCAGGACTCCGCGCGGGTTGTTCCGTGTGCATGACTGGCGGAACGATATTGTGACCCTGGGAGAAGTACCAGGGGAGTTCATGCAGCAGGTGAGCGAGGGGAAGCTGGATTATTCCTGGCCGGCGCAGGTGAACAAACTGCTGCTGAAGAAAGAGGGCGGCCATGATCTGATCCTGTCGATTGGCCAGGTGGTGCCGCATGAGGTGGTGGGGATGGCCAATGGGAGCAAGAACATCTTTGTCGGCACCGGCGGAGTGATGGGGATTCATCGCTCGCACTTTCTGGGAGCGGTCTATGGGATGGAGCGGATGATGGGGCGGGCGGATACTCCGGTGCGGAGGGTGCTGAACTATGCCAGTGAGCACTTTGGAGAGAAGATGCCGCAGATCGTGTATGTGCAGACGGTGGTGAACAAGAACGAGGCCGGCGAACTGGTGATGCGGGGGTTGTTTATCGGTGATGATGCGGAGTGTTTTGAGCGGGCGGCGGCGTTGAGCCTGCAGTGCAACTTTCTGATGATGGACAGGGAGATCAAGAAGGCGGTGGTGCTGCTGGATCCGCATGAGTTTCACACCACATGGCTGGGCAACAAGAGCGTTTACCGGACGCGGATGGCGCTGGCCGATGATGCGGAGTTGATCGTGCTGGCCCCGGGGGTGCGGGAGTTCGGTGAGGACAGGACGATCGATGGGTTGATTCGGCGCTATGGGTACTGCGGGACGCCGGCGACGCTGGAGGCGGTGAAGAACGATCCGGAGCTGGCGGCCAACCTGAGCGCCGCGGCGCACCTGATCCATGGTTCAAGCGAGGGCCGGTTCACGATTCGCTACTGTCCGGGAGGGCTGACCCGGTCTGAGGTGGAGGGTGTGCACTTTGCCTATGGAGACCTGGCAGAGTACACGGCGAAGTATGATCCAGCCAGGCTGGTGGATGGGTGGAACGTAGTGGATGGGGAGGAGATCTTTTATATCTCGAACCCGGCGCTTGGGTTGTGGGCCTATAAGGGACGTTTCAAGGACTGAACGGCCCTGCAGCCGAACCGGATATGAGGCACATCGGGGCATGATCTTTCGCACGCGGCTCTATTCTCCGGGAGGGCCGCAGCGAAGGCGTTGGGCTTACGGTAGAGGAACGCTGGTCTGGCTTTAGTGGGCTCCGGAGGGACCTCTACCGGGTTTGACGCGCTTGAAGAACCAGACCACGATGATGCAGGCGAAGCTGAGGAGCGATGTCCAGCGCAGGACATCGATGAAGGCCCAGTAGGTGGCCTGCTGGTAGAGCTGCTGATAGAGCGTGAGACGCGCGGCGTGGGCAGCATTGGCGGGGCCGAAGTAGGTGCTGAGAAAGTTTTTGGTGGCGTTCAGGGATTGTTCGAAGGCTGCGCCGGACTGCGGGATGTAGTTGGTGAGTTCGTTCTGGTGGGCTGCCGTTCGGCGGGTGAGCAGTGTGGTGGCGATCGAGATGCCGATGGAGCCACCGACGTTGCGCATGAGGTTGAAGAGTCCGCTGGCGTTGCCGATCTGCTCGTTGGAGAGCGTTCCGTAGGCCGCGGTGTTCATGGGTACGAAGACGAAGCTGAGGCCGAAGCCGGTGATGAGAATGGGGAGGAAGAGCGTCATGGGAGAGATTCCCAGGGTGATGGAACCGAAGTAAAGGGTGGTGACGCCAAAGGTGATGAAGCCAAAGGTGAGCAGACGCCGGGCATCGACCTTGTTGGAGAGGTAGCCGATGACGGGCATGGCCAGGATGGCGCCGACGCCGCGGGGCGCCACGACCAGGCCGGCTGTGAAGGCGGTGTAACCGATGAGCTCCTGATAGAAGAGCGGGAGGACCACGATGGTGGAGTAGATGGCGATGCCGAAGAGGAAGATGAGGCTGAAGCCCACCAGGAAGTTGCGGTTCTTGAGGACACGCAGGTTGACCAGAGGGTGTTTGCCCCAGAACGACTGGTAGATGAAGACGGCCAGGGCAACGAGCATGGCGGCGAAGGCCCAGCGGATCCAGACGGCGCCGAACCAGTCCGACTCCTGCCCTTTATCCAGAATGATCTGCAGACAGCCGACCCAGACGACCAGGGAGCCGAAGCCGAGATTGTCAAACCGGGAGACCTTGGCGTTGCGGATGTAGGACGGATCATGGATGTAGCGGTTGATCATGTACAGGGCCAGGATGCCGACCGGGATGTTGATGTAGAACGCGTAGCGCCAGGAGTAGCTGTCTGTGAGCCAGCCGCCAAGGGTGGGCCCAAGGATGGGGGCGACGACCACACCGAGGGCGAAGACGGCCATGGCCGCTCCGCGTTTGACGGGAGGGAAGCTTTCCAGCAGGACAGCCTGGGAGATTGGCTGCAGAGCGCCGCCGCCAGCGCCCTGGATGACCCGGAAGACGAGCAGCAGGGCCAGTGAGGGGGCGGCTCCGCAGGCGAAGCTGGCCAGGGTAAAGATGGCGACACAGGCCATCAGGAAGTTCTTGCGTCCGAACTTGAGCGAAAGCCAGTTGGAGGCCGGCAGGACGATGGCGTTGGAGACCAGATAGCTGGTAAGAACCCAGGTGGCCTCGTCAGTGGAGGCTGACAGAGAGCCGGCGATGTAAGGCAGGGCGACCGATGCGATGGAAGTGTCCAGCACCTCCATGAAGGTGGCCAGCATGACGGCGGCGGCGATCCACCACGGGCTGAAGCCATGCGTTACTTCGCTCTGGATGTCTGGGCCTGGGGCGGTGGCAGTGGCCATGCTGGGAGGAATCTCGACTCTCTGGCAGGAAGTCTGGGTAGTGTTGTTTCCGGCAGGGTAGACAGGTCGAAGGCTGGTATTGGAGCGCTACACCCGCTTTCGTTCCCAGGCGTTGGATGTTCGAGCAGGGGCTGAGGCGTTATTTTTTTACCCCGTGGCGGGTTCAGGGATGATGATGGCGCGAGCGATGGGTTTCAACCAGGGGTTCACCCCAGGGGAGGGAGGGGTTCAGAGGAAAGTATCGCTTGAGGGAGAGGATGGGCTGCTCGAAGAAGGTGAAGGAGAGCCAGGAGACGATGCAGGTGATCACGAAGGCAAAGAGAGCCCGGACGATGTGGTAGTCGTTGCCGGTGGTCTGGTGGGTGTAACGAGCGCCAAGGTTGTCAAAGAGTGGCTGGAGGAGGATGTGGTAGATGTAAAAGCCGTAGCTGATGCGGCCCATCCAGCCAAGCAGGGGATGCGAAAAGAGGGTGCGGGGAAGACCTGAGCGCAGGACGAGGGGGATGGTGGCCGCGGCGGCGATGCTGATGGCGGGCAGGCCCAGCCAGAACTGGATTGGATCCGTGAGATACAGGCTTCCTGACAAGTAGCTTGTATAGAGATAGATAGCGACGCCGGCGAAGAACGCGGGAAGGGCATACATCCGGACCAGCCGATGCGTTCCTGGCTTGCGGCCGCTGGGGCTGAAGCGGCTGCCCATGGCCAGCGAGGTTGCGCAGCCCAGGGCGATGGCGCCGCTCTGGGTGAGAAGGAAGTAGTCGTAGAGATGGTGGGTTCGAGCCCCGGCAAAGGCCGCCAGGGTGTAGATGGAGACGAGAAAGAACACGGTAAGGGCGAAGAACCAGAGGCTGAGGCGGAGGGCGTGACGGCGGCTATGGGCGAAGAAGAGGATGAGAGGCCAGATGAGATAGAACTGTTCTTCCACGGCCAGGGTCCAGAAGTGATAGAGCGGAAGAGGGGAGGGGTTCTGGATGGCGTTGGCGGCCAGGTGAGGGAAGTTCTGGAGGAAGAAAACAAAGATGACAAAGGGCTTGAGCTGGGAGAGCGTGGCGCCATGAAGCAGAGCGGCGGCTACGGCTGCCAGCAAAGCGACGAAGTAGATGGGCAGGATGCGCAGGGCGCGGCGGGCATAAAAGTTGCGCAGGTGATGGCCCTGAGCGGCGCTCTCCCAGAGGCTGCCGGTGATGAGAAAGCCGGAGAGGGCGAAGAAGAGGACAACCCCCAGCCAGCCGGCCTGGGTGAGGAGGCCGAAGAGGCGAACGGCGGGCCTGGAGGACTGCAGTCCTCCACCGTAGTGAAAGAGGAAGACCATCAGGACGGCAAGGCCGCGGAGACCGTCCAGCGCGACGTCCCGCCGGGTCTTGGGAACGAGATGGACGGCCGAGGAAGCGGTGGCTGGGGATGGGGCGGCGCCGGGTGCAGCGCTTGGAGGGACAAGGGCGGCATCAGGGGTTGAATCGCGGATGATCTTATCCGAAGCCATTGGGCACAGCCTAGTAAGTTCAGGGGCTTACGTCAATGATAGGGGAAAGAGACAAGGGAAAGATGGTAGTTTCTGAGAGATGCGGGAGATGGAAGAGATAGAGGATACCGGCGCGCCCGAGGCTCAGGATGAGGCGAAGGCGGCCGTCGAGGGCAAGGGTGCGGGGCAGGAGCGTCCGTGGTTGTTCGGGCTGCTGGGCGCTCCGGTAGCGGTGGTGGCCAACGGAGTGATTCAAGGTGGCGTGCTGGCCTTCCTGATGAGCCGACAGGGAATCCCGGAGCTGCGCGCGTCGCAGATCATCTCGATGCTGGCGCTGCCTACGACGATCTATTTTCTGTGGAGTCCGCTGACTGATTTTCTGGTGCGGCGGAGGACCTGGCTGCTGCTGGGCGCGGTGGCAGCGGCGCTGCTGATGACGCTGGCCCTTGAGCAGCGGCGGCTGGATACGGGCAGCGCCGTGGTATTGATGTTCCTGAGCGCCTGCGCGGCGCAACTGGTAGTGTCCAGTTGCGGCGGGATGATGGGGGCGCTGCAGCAGGAGCGATCCAAACGGATCGCCGGCGGATTTTACCAGGGGGGATCGCTGGGGTTTGGGGCAGCCTCGGTGCTGGTGCTGGTGATGCTCCGGGAGCATGGAGCGTTTAGGCTGATTCCGCTTGCGGCCGGCGGGATGATTGCTGTGCCCGCGCTGTTTGCTCTGGCAGCTCCGCGACAGGAGTTGTTGGTGGAGCAGGGCTTTGGACGCACGCTGCGCCGGATCTGGGAGGAGTTTCACGGAACGTTTCTGAACTGGAGGGCGGTGCCGTACATGGTGCTGATGCTCTCTCCGCTGGCGACCGGTGCAGCGGTGGGCCTGTTGACGGGTGTGGCGCGGGATTATGGCGTGAGCGGGCAGCAGGTGGCGTGGATGAATGGGCTGGGCGGAGCGTTGCTGATGGCTGCCGGTTCGCTGGCGGCGACGCTGATTCCGGCACGGATCCGGGCTTCTGTAGCGTACCTGACGGTGGCTCTGGTGAATGCTGCGACGCTGGCGGTGCTGTCCCTTGGTCCATTACGGCAAGATACTTATTATGTTGGAGTTGGGTTGTACCTCCTGACGGTGGGAATGGCCTATGCGATGTTCACGGCGGTGGTGCTGGAGTTTCTGGGTAGCTCCGGGAAGAGTGGGAGCGGCCGATACTCCATCATCAACTCGATGGGGAACGTGCCGGTGGTCTATATGATCGCGCTGGATGGGTGGGGCGGAAGCCGGTTTGGAGTGCGGGGCCTGGCGGGGACGGAGGCGGTGATGGGTGCGTTGGCGTCGCTGCTGCTGCTGGGGTACTTTCTGACGTTGGGGAGACGCCGCGCTTGAGAGACAGCGAAGCGACCGAGCGCCGGGTTGGGTTGGCATCGAAGGGCTGAGGCCGGGAGGCGGCGAAGCGTCGATTGCGGAGGCGCAAGGGCAGAGCGCCGGGGTTGGCCCAGGCGGTGGGGGCGTTCTGTGTCCGCGGGCTGGCTTTTGGGAGAAGTTCTGGTGAGGGATTGGGAGGGGGTCTTGAAGTGATGAAGATCGGGGTAGAGGGTCGGCATCCTCAGGGTTGGTTTCATCATCATATAAGTTGACAATAAGTCACTCACATGGGAAGCTGGTGTGAGTCAGTTTAGATTTGGGCGGACCGCCTAAGGATGGACAGGGATATGGGAAAGATTATTGGAATTGATCTGGGAACGACGAATAGCTGTGTGGCGGTGATGGAGGGCGGGGAGCCCAAGGTGATTCCCAATGAGGAGGGTGGGCGGACGACGCCGTCCATCGTTGCATTCACCAAGAACGGAGAGCGGCTGGTGGGCATGGTTGCCAAGCGCCAGGCGATCACGAATCCGGAGAACACGATCTATTCGATCAAGCGCTTCATGGGTCGTCGGCTGAACGAGGTGAGCGACGAGATGAAGATGGTGCCCTACAAGGTGGTTGCCAAGGGCGACAATGTGGCGGTGGTGGCACAGGGCAAGGAGTATACGGCGCCGGAGGTATCGGCGATGATCCTGCAGAAGCTGAAGAAGGCCGCCGAGGACTATCTTGGCCAGTCTGTGACCGAGGCCGTGATCACGGTTCCGGCGTACTTCAACGACGCGCAGCGGCAAGCGACCAAAGATGCCGGCAAGATCGCCGGGCTGGATGTGAAGCGCATTGTGAACGAGCCCACGGCGGCGGCACTGGCCTACGGGTTGGACAAGAAGAAGGATGAGACGATCGCGGTCTACGACTTCGGTGGTGGAACCTTCGACATCTCGATTCTGGAGGTGGGCGACGGGGTGATCGAGGTGAAGTCGACCAACGGCGACACGCATCTGGGAGGCGACAATCTGGACCAGCGGATTGTGGACTGGCTGATTGCGGAGTTCAAGACCGAGACGGGTCTGGACCTGACGGCCAAGGGCAACGAGATGGCGTTGCAGCGCCTGAAGGATGCGGCGGAGAGGGCGAAGATCGAGCTTTCGACGGCGCAGGAGACGGAGATCAATCTGCCGTTTGTGACGGCGGACGCCAGCGGACCGAAGCATCTGGTGCGCACGCTGAGCCGCGCGAAGCTGGAGCAGCTAGTGGCCGATCTTCTGGAGAAGTCGGTTGGGCCGTGCAAGCAGGCGATGAAGGATGCGGGCGTGGATGCCAGCAAGATTCAGGAGGTGGTGCTGGTGGGTGGCCAGACGCGCATGCCGGCCATCCAGGAGCTGGTGAAGAAGCTGTTTGGCAAGGAGCCCCACAAGGGCGTGAATCCGGATGAGGTGGTGGCGATTGGAGCGGCGGTGCAGGCGGGTGTGCTGGCCGGCGACGTCAAGGATCTGCTGCTGCTGGATGTGACGCCGCTGACCCTGTCGATTGAGACTCTGGGCGGCGTGGCGACCAGCATGATTGCGCGCAACACGACGATTCCCACCAAGAAGACGGAGACCTTCTCAACGGCGGCGGACAACCAGACCGAGGTCGAGGTCCACGTGATGCAGGGCGAGAGGCCGATGGCGGCGCAGAACCGGACGCTGGGCAAGTTCAAGCTGGGCGGCATCATGCCGGCTCCGCGGGGCGTGCCGCAGATCGAGGTGACCTTCGACATTGACGCCAACGGCATTCTGAACGTGCATGCCAAGGACAACGCCACGGGCAAAGATGCCAAGATCACCATCACCAGCTCTTCGGGCCTGAGCAAGGAAGAGGTGGAGCGCATGGCCAAGGATGCTGAGGCGCATGCTGCCGAGGACCGCGAGGCCAAGGAGAAGATCGAGGCGCGGAATCAACTGGACTCCATGGTCTACAACATCGAGAAGATGCTGAAAGAGAGTGGAGAGAAGGTTGCGGCTGCGGACAAGGGTGAGGTGGAGTCTGCCTTGGCGGAGGCCAAGGGCGTACTCGGCGGTGATGCCGGCGCCTCCGAATTGAATGCGGCCAAGGAGAGGTTGACCGCGGCGAGCCACAAGCTGGCGGAGGCGGTGTACAAGGCCAATGCCGCCGCTCCTGGCGATGCTGCAGCAGAGCCCGCAGCAGCAGCGGAAGAGCCCAGGAAGGACGAAGGCGTGATCGACGCGGAGTATGTCGATACGGAGAAGTAAACGGCGGAACGGATAGCGCGGAGCTGGATGCGATGAGGAGGGGTTCTTGTGGCTCCTCCTCATCCTTAAAAAACAGCCTCTTCCAGCAGAGATCCTTCAGGATGGGATTCGGCGGAGATCTCCGGCGCAACGATTGGCATGGCACGGTGTTCATCAGGAAGGAGGTGGCGAGATGAGAGACGACAGACAGCAGGGTTCGGGAGATGAGCAGATACGGCCGGTGGAGGTGCGCTGGGATCTGGGTGATACGAGCGTGCGGGCCCAGGAGACGCTGTGGCGCTGTGATGCGCTGCGGGCGGGGCGGCTGTATCAGCGGAGTGTGTTTGCCTCCCGCAAGGAGGCCGAGGCGTTTGTGGCAAAGATGCAGCAGATGGAGCCGGACCAGATGTTCAACGTCGAGGCGATCAAGGCCAGCGCTGTGTGGAACTGACCGGATGCGGCCGGGCGAGATCCATCGCAGGCGTTTGGATGGCCTGACGTAGTGCGTGACGGTGGATCTTGAAGAGCCGGGCCGTGGAGTTTGAAAGAGCGGGAGTGGCTGGAACCCGGCATCCGGTTGCGAGGCCGGCTGGCGAGAGCCCGGCGGCGTAGCGCCAGGACCGCAGCAGAATAGAGGGGACGCGCAAGATGGCAGCGAGCAAGACCAAGGATTACTACAGCACGCTTGGCGTCAAGAAGACAGCGACTGCCGATGAGATTCGCAAAGCGTTCCGGAAGCAGGCGCGGAAGTACCACCCGGATGTGAATCCCGGGGACAAGAAGGCCGAAGAGCGATTCAAGGAGATCTCCGAGGCCAACGATGTGCTGAGTGACGAGAAGAAGCGGAAGATCTATGACCAGGTGGGCTTTTACTCGGACAACATTGATCCGGCGACGGCCGAAGCCTATGCGCGCGGCGGCGCGGGTGCTGGCGGGTTTGAGGGCTTCTCTGGTGGCGGAGGGCGCGCGCAGGGGGTTCCGTTCGACTTTGAAGGATTTGATTTCTCCGGGTTCCAGGGTGGCGGCAAGAGTTCGGCACATCCGGAGGGTTTTGGCTCAAGCTTTCGGGATGTGTTCTCGGGGATGTTCGGGGGACGCGGACGGCAGGCTCGCGGGCCACAGCCGGGGACGGATCTGGAGTATCAGGTGGAGATCGACTTCTGGACGGGGATACGCGGCGGCGTGACGCGTCTGGAGATCCATCGCCAGGAGCCGTGTCCGACCTGCAAGGGCAAAGCGGTGACGGGCGGGAGCATGGAGTGCCCGGAGTGCCATGGGACGGGCCAGGTGACGCAGATGGGCGGGCGGATGAAGTTCAACATCCAATGTCCGCGGTGTGGCGGCAGCGGCAAGGTGCAGAACGCCTGTCCGACCTGCGCGGGGGCCGGTGTGGTGACGCGCAAGGAGCCGCTGCAGTTCAACATCAAGCCGGGAACGCGGGATGGGCAGAGGATCCGGCTGGCGGGCAAGGGGAACGCCGGCACGGAGGGTGCTCCCAATGGGGACCTTTATCTGATCATCAAGGTGGGGACGCACAAGCTCTTCCGGCGGGTGGGGGATGACATCCATATCACCGTGCCGGTGACGGCGATGGAGGCGGCTCTTGGTTCCAAGATCGAGGTGCCGACGGTAGACGGTGTGGGGACGGAGACCGGGCGAGCGACGTTGAAGATTCCACCGGGGACGCAGACCGGGCAGAAGCTGCGGATGCGCGAGAAGGGTGTGGCGAGCGCAACACATGAGGGTCTCCGCGGAGACCAGATTGTGGAGGTGAAGATTGTGGTGCCGCAGGTGCAGGATGAGCGATCCAAGGAGATCTTGCGCGAGTTGCAGCGGTTGAATCCCGAGGATCCGCGGGCGGAGATGCTGGCTGGAGTTTGAGTCTGTCGCCGAGGGGAACTCGACTTCATCCCTGCAGGCCAGCCCGCCGGGGATGCGGCTCATGGTGGAAGATGTTGATGAGTGCCGGCGGCCCTCCCGGTGACGATGGCATTTTCGGTGTTGATGGGTCTCCCGAAGCGGGCTTGCCGTGGCGTCTTCATTGGGGGAAAACGCCTATCGAAGTCGAGTCGCCCTCTACACCTACACCGAAACTGCCTTAGCAGGAGGGTTTCACTCCTTTGGGTTGCCGGGCAGGATGTGATGGTTGGTGAGGGCGTTGGCGTATTGAAGGAGTTCGGGGCAGAGCGCTCCGAAGCGGGCGGCCAGCCAGGCCTGGGGGCTGATGGTGATCTCCGCGCGGCCAGCGGCGACGGCGCGGTAGATGCGATTGGCTGCGTGGCGCGTGGTTACGGCAACGCCTGGAGTTCTGGCGGCGAGGTTGAACCAGCGGCGCTCGGCGTCCGCGTTGCCCCGGAAGTTGGCGTGGGCCTCCCCGCCGGTGCGCATCAGGCCCGGGCAGACGGTGGTGACGCGAATGCCTTTGTGGCGAAGCTCGGCGTGCAGCCCTTCAGAGAAGCCGACCATGGCGAACTTGGCGGCGGAGTAGGGAAGCATGTGGGGAACGGCGATCTTGCCGCCGACGCTGGCGATGTTGACGATGGCGGCGCGGCGGCTGCCGGGAGAATTGCCCTCCAGGGCCTGCTGGCGGCGCATATGGGGCAGCGCTGCCCAGGTGACATAGAGCGCGGCGAAGAAGTTCACCCGCATGGTGTGTTCGAAGATCTCCAGCGTCTGGGATTCGAGCGGGCCGACGTGGATGATGCCGGCGTTGTTGACGAGGACGTCGATGCGGCCGAAGCGGGCGATGGTCTCTGCGACCAGGCGCTCGCACTCCTCCGGCCGGGCCAGATCGGCAGCGACGAGGTGAAAGTCCCCGGGGCTGAGATGGGCAAAGCGGGTGAGGAGGTGCGCCTGGGCCTGTTGCAGCTCTTCGAGGTTGCGGGAGGCGAGCACCAGGCGGACGGGGTCCTGGGCGAAGCGAGCCGCGATGGCCAGGCCCAGGCCTCGGGAGCCTCCGGTGACAACGACGACGGGGCGGATGCCGCCGCGGTTCGATGCTCCGGCCCAGTCCCTGCGGGAGCGCAGGGCGCGGACGACCAGCACGGCAGCTCCGGTGGCGGCGACGGCGGTGGCCACGGCGGCGACTGCGGCGCCGGTGACCGTGACGGTGGTGGCGGTGGCGAGGGTGGTGAGGCTGAGGCGGCTCATATGTGGATTATTTGATGCCGGGTGGCGGGTCGACGTCCAGTGATTGTCCATAGATGGGAGAAAGGCGATATTCTTCAGGCGATGGCAACGAAACGGAAGTCCAAAGGCGCGTACATGATCTCGGCGGTGGCTGAGATGTATGGGATTCATCCGCAGACGCTGCGGCTTTATGAGCGGGAGGGGCTGCTGCGGCCATCGCGGTCCGATGGAAACACCCGGCTGTACACGGATGAGGATCTGGAGCGGCTGGAGTTCATCCTGAGCCTGGCGCGGGATATGGGTGTGAATATGGCGGGTATCGCCCTGGTGCTGCAGATGCGCGAGCGCATGGAGGAGATGACCCGGCAGATGCAGGGGTTTGTGGAGTACGTGAGGACAGAGATGCTGACGCGCATGCAGCAGGAGGCTCCGCAGCCGGGGCTGGTGCCGTTGCGCAAGCGGCCAGGCGGCAGGACATAGCGGCGCGGGGCCGGGTTGTTGCATAGACGAGTTTCGAGGGCATCTTCGGTGCGGACGGGTGCGCCCGGAGAGGCTTGCCGGGGCATTCGCCTTTGGCCTGGGCGCCCCAAAGGGGCAGGCAGCGCCTTCCATTTACACTGAAGATGCTTTGGCGCCGGCTGGATGTGGGCTGCCGGCGATTCTGGCGCTACTTTCTTCTGGCATGGTGCGATGAGGTTTTTGGTTCAGCTCTTGTTCTGGGTGGCGGCCGTGGGTTCAGTCACCTCCTCGATTTACTGCCTGATGGTGATGGCGGCGGCGGCGCGGTTTTGGCTGCGCAAGCGCCGCGAGGAGAGCGCTCCGGCGGATTTTTTGCCCGCGGTGAGTATGCTGAAGCCGCTGCATGGGACGGAAGAGGGGATGGAGCAGAATATCGCTTCCTTCTTCGAGCAGGAGTATCCGGGGGAGTGGGAGCTTCTGTTTTGCGCGCGGCAGGAGAGCGATGAGGGGTTGCAACTGGCGCGGACAGTAGGGCAGCGGTACCCGAAGGTGGTGGCGCGATACGTTACGTGCGGCGAGCCGACGCCCCAGTTTCATAATGCAAAGGTTTATTCGCTGGCCAGGATGGATTCGGTGGCCAGCAACGATCTGTATGTAACCAGTGACGCCGATGTGCGGGTGGGCAGGGACTATCTGCTGCGCATGGTACAGACGCTGAAGGATCCAAAGATGGGTCTGGCGAGCTGTATTTACCTGGGGACGGCGCACCCGGGGGCTGGGCTGGCCTCGCAACTGGATGCGGTAGGCAAGAGCGTGGAGATGAGCTCCGGGGTGCTGGTGGCGGACATGCTGGAAGGAACGAAGTTTGCCCTGGGCGCCACCATGGCCGTGCGTAAGCGGTGCTTTCAGGATGTAGGCGGGTTCCAGGAGCTGGGGCAGTTCTATGCCGACGATTTTGTGATTGGAAACCGGTTGGCGGCGCAGGGGACGGGGGTGCGGATGGCGACCTATGTGATCCGGCTGATGGTGCAGGATTCACCGTTTGCTCTGAGCTTCCGGAACCAGTTGCGCTGGATGCAGAGCACGCGACGCTCCCGTCCCTGGGGGCACCTGGGCAGCGGGCTGACGTTTGCCATGCCGTTTGGTTTGCTGGGCCTGGCGTGGGGTCTGCTGAGTGGACATGCGCTGCTCGGGGTTCTGTGGCTGGCGGCGATGGTGGCCAACCGGTGGTTGCAGGCGGGGATGATCCTGGGAGCGATGGGGGATCCGGACCTGATCTACAACACGATGATCTACCCGTTGCGGGATCTGTTGGGAAGCACGCTCTGGCTGCGTAGTTACGGCGGAGAGAACTTTTACTATCGAGGGAAGACCTACAAGCTGAAGCACGGCGGACGGGTGGAGAACAAAGGTTAGGCAGTCCGGCCGGCTGGAGCTTCTTTTTCTCTGGGGGCGAGACGCGGGGCGCGACCTGAAGGAGATCGCCTTACCTCGGCTGGCGTTCACAGGCCGCCTGATGGCGGGCAGCCGACCGGCAAAGGTCCTCCCCCTGGCCGCTTGATGGCTCCAAGCCGGCGGCGGCTCATGAGGATGCAGGAGGAGTTCCTTGCGCTGGTCGAGCTGAGACGCTACACCGTGATAACAACCTTGCCGATCTGGGCGTTGGACTCCAGGTAGCGATAGGCTTCGGCGGACTGCTCCAGGGGAAACGTCCTGGCAATCTTCGGAACGAACCTGCCATCCTCCAGCCGCTCGCGGGTGTAGGCCAGCGCCTGGTCGAGCACGCTTCGATTGCCGTGGAGCTCCATCAGGGAGTAGCCGCGCAGGCTGATAGCCTTGCCGATGCCGAGAGAGGTTGGGTAAATGGTGGGCTGCATCGAAAGTAATCCGTAGAGGAAGATTGTTCCTCCGGGAGCGACGGCCGCAGCCAGCGTTTCAACGTAGGGTCCGCCGACCGGATCAAAGATGATGCGTGCGCCCTTGCCCCCGCTGATCTGGAGCACGCGTGCGGGAAGATCCTCTTCTTCCGTAGCGATGACATGGTCTGCTCGCAGCGCGAGCAGTTGCTGCCGCTTGGCGCTGGTGCGGGTGGCGGCGATGGCGGTGGCGCCGGCGTCTTTGACGATCTGGATGGCCGCCAGACCGACGCTGCTGGAGGCAGCCGGAATCACGACAAAGTCGCCCTGGGTGACGTGCCCAAGATGGACCAGAGCGCCCCATGCGGTGAGGTATTGCATCCAGATTGCAGCACCCTGGGTGGGCGAGAGCGCGGCCGGGTACTCGGCAACCGAGGAGGCGGGAACGATCGCTTCGTCGCCCAGCACTCCATATCGGTTCTGGGAGAAGCCGGGGATGGTGGCTACGCGCCTGCCGACCAGGCTGGGGTCGACGCCCGGGCCGACGGCTTCAACGACGCCTGCAGCCTCGTAACCGATTCTGGAGGGAAGCTCGGGCTGTTCAAAGTAGAAGCCGCGCATGTAGAGAGCCTCGGCACGATTCAGGCCGGTGGCCTGCACGCGAAGTTTCAGCTCTTTTGCTCCGGGCTGCCTGGAGGCTGCATCCTCGATGCGGAGGTTGTCGGGTCCGCCGAGTTCATGGAAACGAACGATTCTGGGCATATCTCTGTTCCTCTTCAGCATTCGATGTTCGAGAGTTCGGGAGGATTCCGGCAGAAGAGGACTCTGCCCTGCCGGTAGCGGTTTAACGGATGGTTGCAACAGACTCATGCCCGTACACGCTGCTTCTTCCCGGTTCTGTCAGGTTCTCGGGACTCCCGAAGTTGTTAGACTTGACCCATTGGCTGGCGCGTGAGGTGGGGCGCGTTCAAGGCGATGCCAGAGGCATGGATGAATTCCGAATAGAGTGGATCGATTGAGATGAACATTGCGCGTGCCTGGTTTGCAGTGGCAGTGGTGGGTGGATGGCTGGCGTTCAACTCCGTGCCGGTGAAGGCCGGAACTCCGGCGGCAACGGATGGCCTGGATTCTACGATGCAGCCTGGATCGAGGGTAGTCGTCTCGGCAGAACCGCCTGTATCGCGGCCGTCCACGACGCCATGTGCCGTGAAGCTGTTGCGGCAGGAGACCTTTGACGACCATGGCGATGGGTCTTCGATGGTGGCTCATTCGCACCGGTTCGAGTTTGCCCCTCCTCACGGATGTTCCGGCGCATGGGCGAAGGTTGTGCTGGTGATGGACTTTGCGGTTCCTGCCGGGCGGCAGTTTGACCGCACGGCCTCGCTGTGGCTCGGAGGGGTGAATCTGTACTTCGGGACGACCATGGAGCCGGAGCCGGATCTGGCCCAGCACTGGCATGTGGAGCGTGACCTGACCGACTACTCCGCTCTGTTCAGGAAGGCGCAGGCGGGACAGATCATTCTGAACAACTGGATCAGCCCAACGACGAACCGGCCGATCTACGTGACGGCCACGCTGCTGTTCTACCCGGTGAAGCCCGGCCAGCCAGCGCCAACGGTGGCTGATCGCGTGCTGCCTATGAGCACGGACCCGGCGGGAGAGCAGCCGGTGCTGCAGACGCCGGACGAGGTGTTTTCACGCCGGTTTACCCTGCCGCGTAACATCGAACGCGCCTCACTGGACGTGATTGCCCAGAGCCAGGCGCACGATGAACGCTGGTACACGTGCGTGGACAAGCGTTACCTGGAGGAGACGCGCGATTACTCGCTGGAGGCGTTCGAGGCGTGCGATGGCGGCAGCTTTCGCGGTGTGGAGGTGCTGGTGGATGGAAGGCCGGCCGGGCTGGCGCCGGTCTATCCGTGGATCTTTGCCGGTGGAATCGGCCCACACCTCTGGCTGCCGACGCCGGGAATCCAGACGACCAGCGCGCTGCCGTTCCGGGTGGATCTGACGCCATTCGCCGGGGTGCTGGATGACGGCCAGCCGCATTCGATCGGAGTGCGCGTCCTGGGTGCGGATCATTTCTTCAATGTGGCGGCGAATCTGCTGGTCTATCAAGAGCCTCTCAGCCAGGATCCTGGCGGTGCACCGCTAAGCGGAGCAGTGCTTGAGGATACTCTGGGCACGACGCAGCCTGCAGGCCTGACGGTACGGAGTACCCTCCATGCCGATGCAAGCGGACGGACCGTGGGTACGCTCCAGACGCATGGAACAGAGACCTATCTGGTTCGTGGCGTACTGCGAACGCCGCGCGGGAGCCTGGTAACGACTGTCCACTATGAAGAGCAGTTCCTGAACGATCAGACCTTTCTCCGGCCAGGGGCGAAGCGATACGACCAACTGATCCGGCAGAGTGCGGTCACCTCGATGAACGTCGAGCGCGACCTCAACGGACGGGTAATGGATAGCTTTGCACTCCATGAGTGGGATCCCGTGAGCCTGATCGTGCACAAGACCATGGTGACCAGGGACCAGGACTTCCATGCAAACGTGTCGGTATGGCAAGGGCATCGGATTTTAGTGGATCGGACCGCGACCCCGGGGGGAAGCTACCATGCCGCGCTGGACGAGAATCTGAAGACGAGCGATCTGGAGTACGGCAAGACGATCTCGCCTCCGCTGGATGGGAGCAAGTTTGATCACCAGGAGTCCGGAGAGGAGACGGTGCAGTTCAGGGACTCCCTCGGGAGTTGCTACGCGGCGCAGGTCCAGTCGCAAGAAGAAAGGCTCACAGGAGTCCGCGAAGGGGTGAACTGCCCAGGCGGCAGCAATCATCTGGAGAGCCGTTCGCGCCCCGACGATCCCTGGCTGATGCCGCTGGTTCCGTAGGGCGATTGCGTGGAGCCCCGGCAGCATCAGGTTCGGAGCGATGCAGGGATGGTGTGCCGCAGGCACTCAGGCGGTTTTCCACTTGATGTTGCAGCCGATGCTGGAGCGCTGCTCGATGCTGGGCTCCCGGCCGGCGATGACGGCCTGGATGGCTGCGCGCAGGTCCTTGCCGGTGACAGGAATATCGTTGCCGAAGCCATTGCGGCGGGGACGGCTGTCATCAAGTTGCCCGCGGTAGACCAGACGGCGATGGGCATCGAAGAGGAAGAAGTCCGGCGTGCAGGCCGCGTGATAGGCGCGCGCGACATCCTGCGAGGAGTCCAGCAGATAGGGGAACGGCCAGCCGAGGCGCAGGGCCTGTTCCCGCATGAGTTCGGGTGCATCCTCGGGATACTGCTCGATGTCATTGGACTGGATGGCTGCCATGGCGATGGGCCCCTCGCCGGCCGGGCCGAAGAAATCGCGACCGACAAGCGCAAGTTCATGTTCCACGTGTTTTACGTAGGGGCAGTGAACGCACACAAACATTACCAGCAGCCCTAGCCTATTAACCGATCCCGCATTTAGGATGTCATCAAGACTCAGGGTGGTACCGGTGACAACGTTCTGCAGGCGAAAGTCTGGGGCAATCATACCCAGTGGCGCCATAGCGGACTCCGTGCGGCTCATAACGACCTCCCATCGACATCATAGCGTCCAGTTACTTTGGGTGAAGTTTACCGTCTCGCCATTATCCCCGCGACCGGTGATACCGTAACATGACCTCACTCCGACTTGGATTTTTCCCCGATCCTGCTTGAGGTCTGATGCCGTTCCGACCCTCGATCCGCAACTGCATTTCCACGGCGTTGTTCCTCCGGGGACGGCGGCTGCATTTGCTGCGGCGCCGGGTTCGAGTGGCTGCCGGATTATGTTTTCTGGCTGCATCTCTGTGGAGTACTGTTGGTGCGGCACAGGCGAGGCCGGGAGGGGCGGCAGGCCTGCAGCCGGTACCGCAGAGGGATCGAGTTGCAGCGAATCCGGATCTGAGTTCTCTGCTGAGCCTGAGGCAGAGGCTGCCGGAGTGGGATCGTGCGCAGAATCTGATGCCGGGCCGTGGCGTGGATCTGAGCCAGACACTGCACATTGCCGTGGTGCTGAGCCGAGATCCAGCGGCAGAGACGGCCTTTGAGCAGTTCCGGGCGGAGCAGCAGCGCCCAGGATCGCAGTTCTACCACCAATGGCTGACGCCGGGGCAGGTGGGGCAGATCTTTGGGCCCACGGCGAACGATCGCGAGGCGGTGAGTTCCTGGCTGACGAGCCAGGGGCTGACGGTTGATTCGCTCGATCCCAACGGGTTGATCGTCCGGGCAACGGGATCACTGGCGCTGGTGGGCGATGCGTTTCATACCAGCTTTGAGAGCTTCAGCGTCGGGGGAGAGCGACGGCTCGCGGTGATCTCGCAGCCCATGGTTCCCGCTGCTCTGAGCGCCGTGATCCGATCCGTACACGGGTTGACGGAGGTGCATTATGCGCCCCAGTCGAGCTTTACGGTCCGCACGCTTCCGGTGGCCGCGGGGAAGCCGCAGACCGGCGCCCAGGCCGACCTTGGAGGTGGTGTCTACGCCATTCTTCCGAAGGACTTCGCGACCATCTATGACATCTCCAGCGTGTACAGCAGCGGGGATGAAGGGGCGAGCCTAGGAGCTTCGAGTGCGGCCGGATCTTCGGGGACGTCTGGATCACTGGGAACGGCAAAGGCACAGCACATTGCCATCCTGGGCAAGTCGCGCATTGTGGCGGGCGACATCACAAACTACGAAGCTATCGCCGGTTTGCCGGGGGTGCAGCCCAACGTGGTGCTGGCGGGGAGCGATCCGGGGATTGCGACGGGGCAGAATATCGGACTGGCAAGCGAGGCGACGCTGGATGTGGAGCGGGTGATTGGGACGGCGCCGGCGGCGCTGCCGGACCTGGTGATCGCAGCGAACTCCGGTAGCGAGGATGGTGTGGAGATCGCGTTGGCGTACAACGTGAACACGCTGCTGGATCCGGTGATGAACATCTCGTTTTCAGCCTGTGAGTCCGAGAGCGACTCAGCGGACAGGGACTATCTGACAGCGGAGTTTGGGACGGCGGCCAGCGAGGGGATTGCGACGTTTGTCTCCGCAGGCGACTCCGGCGCAGCGGGGTGCGATGCGGCCTTTACGCCGGCTCCGGCCGATCAGTCCGCAAGCATCAATGTGCTCTGCGCGAGCGGCGATGTGACGTGTGTGGGGGGAACGGAGTTCAATGACCTGCTGAGTCCTTCGTTGTACTGGTCGGCGACCAACTCCAATGGATATGAGTCGGCGCTCTCGTACATTCCGGAGGGGGCATGGAATGAGCCAACGACGGTGAACAGCGCCGGCCAGACGGTGTATCAGGTGGCGGAGGGCGGCGGAGGCGCCAGTGCCTATACCTCGAAGCCGGTCTGGCAGAGCGGAGCAGGGGTGCCGGACGACGGGTTCCGCGATGTTCCGGATGTGTCCTTGACAGCCTCTGAGCACGATGGGTACCTGGGATGTTTTGCGGGTGGAGGGGCAAGTTGCGAGACGACCAACAGCGGGACGGCCGTTTCCATCTTCTTTGGAACCTCCGCGGCATCGCCGGGTATGGCGGGCATCGCCGCGTTGCTGAACAGCAGGATGGGATCGGCGCAGGGGAGTCTGAACCCGATGCTGTATGGCCTGGCGGCATCCAACCAGGGTGTGTTCCATGACGTAACCGTGGCCAGTTCGGGGGTGAACGGATGCACAACCGCAGAGCCTTCGATGTGCAACAACAGTACGCCGGGTATCTCGGGACTGACCGGAGGGTTGGCGGGATATAGCGTGGGGACGGGGTATGACCAGGCGACGGGACTGGGATCCGTGGATGTGGCGAAGCTGCTCTCTACGGCGGCTTCCGGGGATGCGACGGGAGGGAGCTTCAGCCTCGCGGCGAGCCCTTCGGCTCTCTCTGTGACGCTACATGCCAACGCAGCGACCTCGACGACCTGGGTGGTGACCGCAACGCCGCTGCAGAGCTTTGCGGGAGTGGTGGACCTGAGCTGCGCGGTAACACCGATGACGAGCCAGCCGCCACAGTGTTCTGTTGCACCCACCAGCCTGAGCCTGAGCGGGGCAGGTTCGGCGACGGCAACGATCTCGCTGGTGGCGCAGGGATCGAGCGGGGGCTGCCTGGCGAAGGCCACCCAGGAGGGGCCGCGCCGGCGGAGGGGACCGGAGGTGGCGGCGCTGGCTGAACTGCTGCTGCTCTGGCTGCCGCTGCGTGGGAGGAGCGCACGCCGGCAGGGTGGTTTCCACCGGCTTTTGCTGGTTTGCCTGCTGGTTGTGGGATTGGGATGGTTGAGTGGGTGTGGAGGCGCGGCCAGCGGTCCGGTATGTTCGGCGGCGTCCGCCTCGGGTACAACGGCAGGAGCCTATACCCTTACGGTGACCGGGACCAGCGGGAGCCTGATCGTTTCAGATCCGCTGGCGTTTACGGTGAACTGAGGGCAGGCGGCACTGGGCGGGCCGGCGGAGATGAGGGTGCATCGGGTCGTCGGGGCGGCGGATGGGGTGGACCAGGAATTGTTGAATTCGGTACGAAGGGAGGGTGCGGGCCAGCGCCTGGCGGGTGGAGAATGGAAGGGAAGAGGTGAGTGTATGGGTGCGCGCGCGAAGGCATTGTTTCTGGATCGCGATGGCGTGATCAACCAGGAGGTGGGGTACCTCCATGCCAGGGAACAGGTGCGGTGGGTGGACGGGATCTTTGACCTGTGCAGGGTGGCCAGAGAGCGAGGATACAAGCTGGTGGTGGTGACCAATCAGGCGGGCATCGCGCGAGGATACTACACCGAAGCCCAGTTTGAAGAGCTCATGGAGTGGATGCGAGGAGAGTTTGAAGGACGTGGCATGAAGCTGGATGCGGTGTACTTTTGTCCCTTCCACCCAGAACACGGAGTAGGAAAGTACAAGCGCGAACATGAGGATCGCAAGCCCAGCGCGGGAATGCTGCGGCGAGCAGCCCGGGACCTGCGCCTGGATCTGTGTTCTTCGGTGATGGTTGGCGATCGCTGCTCAGATGTGGCGGCGGCGCAGGCAGCCGGGTTGAGACAGGTGTTTCTGCTGCAAGGGACTGAGACAGAGCGATGTGCGGGAGACTACCACGCGGTGAGGTCGCTGCAGGAGGTGCAGCAGTGGCTGGCTGTTGTGGCCGCTGCCAGCGCCGATGAACTTGCTGTCGGAACGGGCACCGAGGAGAGCGTGGCAGGGCAGCCGGCAGAGAGCCCGGCTCATCCTGGCGATGCCGGGAGACGCTGATGCAGGGGATGCGGGAGGTGCTGCGGGGAGCCCTGGCCAGGAGCCTGCGCGAGTTGCCGGATGAAGATCGGCTGATGGCCGCCTGGCCGGTGGCCTGCGGCAGCGCTCTGGCCAGCCATGCCAGGGTAATGTACCTGGACAGCGAGGGTGTGCTGCATGTGCAGGTGGATGGATCGCAGTGGGAGGAGCCGTTTGTGCGCATGCGCTCGGCTCTGGTGAAGGATCTGGGAAGAATCGCAGGGGTTCCCCTGGCCGGGATAAGATTTAAGAGTAGAAGGTAGAGGAAGTGCAAGAGCAGTGTACGCACGGCAGGCGGCAGAGCGGCCGCTGTCCTCACGTCAATCCGACGGGAAGAGCAGCGACGACCGTGAGAGCCGGGTGACCTGGTTGGGCCCGGCTTGCAGGGATTTGGAGAGGAATCGGAACGAGGAGATCGGGATGAGTGTATCGGTGGAAGAAGTGCGGCATGTAGCGGATCTTGCGAATCTGGAGCTGACGGCAGAGGAGTTACCCCGAATGGCGAAGGATCTGAACGCCGTGCTGGGATATATTGCGCAGTTGAATGAGCTGGATACCTCTGCCGTGGAGCCGATGGCACAGGTAGGAGAGGCGTTGGGGCTGAAGCCGGCCCGGGAAGGTGAGACGCTGCGGGGTGATTCTGTGAGGACGTCGATTGAGCGGGATGCGGTGATGGCTGAGGCTCCGGAGACCGATGGACGGTTCTTCAAAGTGCCGAGGGTGATCGAGCGCTAGAGGTCTTCTCCTGTGGATGGAAGTCAGGGTGACGGTGTGCCGTGAGGCGTTCGCCGGGCAGGACGCTCTTCCAGGAGGAGAGTTTGAGTTTTACCCGCAGAGAGAGCGTGTCGCAGAGGGTGGGTGAGCCGGGATCCGGCGCCCAGGGCTGGCCAACAGAAGAGATAGGAAAACGGGATGGAAGTGGAGCGAAAGATGTCTTTGCAGAGTTTGACGTTGGCCGAGGCTCGCTCGGCGGTGGTAGAGGGACGGGTGTCTGCGGTGGCACTGGCCGAACAGCACTTTGAGCGGATCGCGGCTGTCGATGGGGAGATTCACAGCTTCCTGGCTCTGACCCGGGAGCGGGCGCTGGCCCAGGCTGAGAGGGTGGATGCCGCCGTGCGGGCTGGAGAGGAGGTTGGGCCACTGGCCGGCGTACCGGTGGGGATCAAGGATGTGCTGACGACCCGCGGGGTGGAGACAACGGCGGGATCCAAGATCCTCTCCGGCTATCATCCGCCCTATGACGCCACCGCCGTGGCGCGTCTGGAGGCAGCCGGCGCGGTGGTGCTGGGCAAGTTGAACTGCGATGAGTTTGCCATGGGCTCCTCGAATGAGAACTCGGCCTATGGGCCAGTGAAGAATCCGAGGGCTCTGGACCGGGTGCCGGGAGGAAGTTCGGGCGGATCGGCGGCCGCGGTGGCTGCGGGGCTGTGTGTGGCGAGCCTGGGGACGGATACGGGTGGATCGATCCGGCAGCCGGCGGCGTTCTGCGGCGTGGTGGGGGTGCTGCCGACCTATGGGCGGGTGAGCCGGTATGGGCTGATCGCCTTTGCGTCCTCGCTGGACAGGGTAGGGCCATTTGCGCGCTCGGTGGAAGATGCGGCGACGGTGCTGCAGGTGATGGCCGGGCCGGATGAGATGGATGCGACGGCGAGTCTGCAGCCAGTGGCAGACTACTCGGCGGAGATGGGCAAGGGAGTGGAGGGGTTGAGGATTGGCGTGCCGGAGGAGTACTTCGGCGAGGGGTTGAATCCCGAGATTCGTGAGGCGATCGAGAGGGTGCTGGATGGGCTGAAGGGCGCCGGCTGCTCGCTGCACAAGGTGAGCCTGCCGCACACGCGCTACGCTGTGCCCACGTACTACGTTCTGGCGACGGCGGAGGCCAGTTCGAACCTGTCGCGCTTTGATGGGGTGAGATATGGACTGCGCACCAAGGATGGGGCGACCCTGACGGCGATGTTCCGCAATACCCGCGATGAAGGGTTTGGCGCCGAGGTGAAGCGCCGGATCCTACTGGGCACCTATGTGCTCTCCGCGGGTTACTACGATGCTTACTACAGGAAGGCGCAGCAGGTGCGGTCACTGTTAGCAAGGGATTTTGTGCAGGCCTTTGCCGGCGTGGATGCGATCGTCGCTCCGGTGACGCCGACCGCGGCGTTCAAGCTGGGAGAGAAGACCAGCGATCCGCTGCAGATGTATCTGGAAGATATCTACACGGTCTCGGCCAGTCTGGCGGGAATCTGCGGGATGAGCGTGCCCTGCGGAGAGACGTCGGCGGGTCTGCCGATCGGGGTTCAGGTGCTGGGCAGGTACTTTGATGAGGCGACCATGCTGCGGGTTGGCGCTGGGGTGGAGCGGCTGCAGAGGGGATAAGCCGCTAGATTTCGCCTGCTGGTAGCGGTGGGCGGTTGCGCTGGCGGACGCACCTGGGCCTGAGGCGCTGAGGGCCGGCAGTTGGGTGCTGCGAGGCTGCGACGGTTAAAGAGGCCGGTAGTAGGCGGTGGAAGGATCTGCGCAGCTCAGGCAGAGGTGTTCGCCATCGCGGGCGATGAAGCGATCAAAGCTGACGCCTTCGCCGCAGCGGGTGCAGAGGATGCGCTGGCCCCTGTAGCCGGGGAACTCGCTCTGGGGGAGAGAGACACGAACCCAGGCAGAGCTGAAGAGTTCCTCGTCGGGAAGCTCGCGGTAGGCGCGCATCTGCTGGGTGTTCTTGTCCAGATCGGGGTAGAGATCGCGGGCGCGGGCCTTGGAGCTCTCCAGCGCAACGACGCGAAGCGCTTTATAGTCATCTTCGTCGAGCCTTTCGTTGAGATCGACGAAGGTAGCGGCCATCTTGCCCAGGTCGCGGTGTTTGAGCGCGCGCTTGCCCAGGCGGCATCCGGTGACGACGCCGATGGCGTCGCTGGCGCAGCGGTCGATCTCGATGAAGGTGACCAGACGCTTGCGGTTGGGGTTGAGAGAGCCGTCGCGGAGAAGGCGGGAGCGAGGGTCGGGGATGCGGAGATGCTGGAGCGCCAGCATGGCCATGCGCACGCCAAGCACCTGGCCGGCGCAGAGGTGGCCGTGGGCGATCTCGGCTTCGTGGAGCAGAGAGTCGATGGAGTAGGCCATAGTGCAGAGTGTAGAGGAAATGGGAGAGATGGTGAGCCTTCCGCTTGAAATTTTTCCATTGGAAGCCGGGTACGATAGCGCGCCCGAAGAGCGGCTGGAATCAGCGAGTTGGAACTGCGCCGCTGGGAAGAGCACGGTGGCTGGTTGGCGGGCGGCTGGTGGTTGAGGAAACGAAAGGTTGCCGGATCCGCATCCCAATCAGTGCGGTAAGCGGAAGGAGGGGGGTATTCTTCAATTCATCGAACAGCACTGGCGCCAACTCGCCTGGTCGGGTGGCATACTGGCAGCCGCTATCGTTGTATCGCTGATTCTTCGCAGGATCGTCTTCTGGTTATTGGACAAGTTGACACGGCGCAAGGGCTCAGCACTTGGAGAATCTCTGGTGCGGCACGGACGAGGACCGTCCCGCTGGATCTTTCCAACGTTCACCGTCCTGGTTGTCCTGCCCGGGCTTCCGCTGCCGAACACGTTGATGACGGTGCTGATACACATTGCAGGGCTGGGATTGATTGCGGCCTGCGCGTGGTTGACTGTTCTGTTTATCGCGGTGATCTCCGACATGATCAGCGGCCGCTATCGGATCGATGTGGCGGACAATCTGGTTGCGCGCCGGATACGGACGCAGTTCCAGATGCTGCAGCGTCTGGCTATCACGCTGGTGGTGGTGGTGGCCGTGTCCATCGCGCTGATGACCTTTCCCTCCATCAAGCACATCGGCATGAGCATTCTTGCTTCGGCTGGCCTGGCCAGCCTGGTGGTGGGCATGGCGATGAAGGGGACACTGTCCAACCTGATTGCCGGAGTGCAGATCGCCTTTGCGCAGCCGTTTCGCGTGGAAGATGCAGTGGTGATCGACGGCGAGTGGGGATGGATTGAAGAGATTGGAATGATGTACGTTGTGGTGCGCATCTGGGATCTGCGCAGGCTGGTGGTTCCGCTGTCATACTTTCTGGACAACTCCTTTCAGAACTGGACGCGCAACAGTGCCGATCTGCTGGCCCACTGCTTTTTCTACACCGATTACACGGTTCCCGTAGATGAGCTGCGCGCCGAACTGCGCAAGGTGTGTGAGTCCACACCCTTATGGAACAAGAAGGTGTGTGTGCTGCAGGTGACCGATGCTCTGCAGAATGTGCTGCAACTGCGTGCGCTGATGGATGCGCGGAACTCGAGCGAAGCGTGGGACCTGCGCTGCTACGTGCGGGAGAAGCTGGTGGATTTTCTGCAGAAGAACCATCACGGCAGCCTGCCTCGCTATCGGGCCGATTTAGAGAACAGGATGGTGAGTTCAGGGCCTGCCTGAACGTCGGTCTTAAGGCCGAGGCGCTGCAAAGATCGCGAGTGTCCCCGAGTATCCTTCGAACCTGCATCTCGAAGAGCGCGAGATGTGGGGCACCCAACTCGGTGGAGGTTGGGTGGAGGGCGTCGGCGATTGGCTGGAGAGCTGTTGACCAGAAAAAAAGACCCGGGAGACCGGGTCTTTTCCTGAGCGAAGTTCTGAATGAAGGCGGGTTGCGGGTCAGGACTCTTTTTTCTCTGGCTCGGCTGTGGTCGCTGCGCCAGGCTTGGGCTCTGCGCCGGGTTTGCGGATGTCGATACCGCCCTTGAAGAAGGCGCCATCTTCGATGGAGATGCGGGCCGCGATGACATCGCCGGTGAGCGAGCCTTCGCTGCGGATATCCACGCGGTCAGAGGCCTGGCAGTTGCCGCGAACCTTGCCCAGAACCACAATCTCGCGGGCGTTGATGTTGGCTGCTACCTGGCCGTTGCGTCCGATGGTGACGCGATTGCCGGGCAGGTTGATGGAGCCTTCCACCTTGCCGTCGACGTAGAGCGATTCGGAGCCGGTGACCTCGCCCTTGACGACCAGGCTCTTGCCGATTGTGGCTTGCTCGCTGTTGGGGATGGCGCCGGTGGAGGCGGATGCGGAGCGGGTATCAAAGGCGGGCGAGGCGGCGGGCGGGGTGGGGCGAACAGGCTCGGGAGTCGAGGGTGTTGCGGCAGGTTGGTTGGGTTTCCACATGGGGATCTTCTGTTCCTTTCCACGGAGGAGGGTTGGTCGCAGGTAGGTGCTGTTATTGCGCCGATGTGTAATGAGATTCCGGCGAGCGGGACAGCGTTGGCTCCCACGTTGAGTTTCAAGATACTACTTTGCACCCGGTGGGTATCAGGGAAGTTCTGTGTGACTGCGCCTTGAGAGTAACCCCTGGTTGAATTTCGGCCGGCGAACCGGAGGAGAGGCGAGTTTGACGTTGCAGGCGGCGAGTACGGGTTCCGGAGAATGGACGGCTGCTGGTGAGGGAATCGGGTTTGTGACTGTGATTCTGGCCGGTTACTGTTCGGAGTTGTCGTTCTCCTCGATGAGTGAGACGGTGCCAACCACGTCGTAGGTGGTGGGTTGCCCGCCGGTGAGCTGGAGGGTGGCGCGCATGGGGCTGCGCTGCCAGATGACGGGAGCGCAGACGGGGCCTCCAGCGGGCGAGGTCTGGCCGATGGGGTGAGATGCGGGGGAGGAGGCGAGAGCGGCCGGGGAGGGTTGCGGCCAGCGGGCGAGCAGCTTCTCGACGATGGGCTTGCGTACGCCAAGTTGGGCGATGATGGCCATCACCCCGCCTTTGGCGCCTGTGCTGACGCCACAGTAGGCTGCATCGTCGCGGAACCAGAGGACGTTGGAGATGAGGGGATCGAAGTCCGGAAGATGAAGGGCTGTAATGTGCCCGGTGAGGCGGTCTACCATCAGCCAGGGGCCAGGCTGCCAGGTCCAGTGCACCGGTTCGGCGGGGAGAGAGTCATTGATCCGCAGGGCACGGCGAATGACGAAGGTGCGGTCGGTGACGTCGTGCACCTCGCCCATGGTCCACTCGCGGCGCAGGCCGTCGACGTTGAGGGGGCGGATGCGCAGGGTGTCGGTGGAGGGGCTGGGCTGCGCTCCCTGGGTAGGCTGGGCGGACGGGTTGGCCTGGGGAGGGGTGTAGGAGACGATGCGGGCCGGGCCGAGGGTTACCGAGTGGGTTTTGGGTCCGGCTGCCGATGCCCGAGGGGTGACGGCGAGGGTGAAAAGGAGCAAGAAAAGCGGTAAGAGGGGCACTGGAGCCGGGCGAAGGGGCCTCATGGAGGAAGGGTAGCAGAGGTTGTTTCAGATAAGGTCAGTGCCGGTTGGGGGCCGGGTCGCGGGGAGGGAGTCGAGGTGGATTGTCTGGGTGGCGGGTTCGGGCTGCGCCTGTGTGGGCCGTGAGAGGCGGGGATTGGAGCGGAGCGCCGGTGGTCCTTCCCAAACCATCAAAATTTCGTTAGACTTACAGATGGTGCGTGTACCTTCCGCCGTCTCTGTCTTCCCTCTCCGGTGCAGGATCGCCAGAGGCAGGCAGAGGCTATCAGAAGCCCACGAGACAGGTTTTTAGGGAAACTACTGCAGATGGAGCCGTCTGGCGCGACTTTGTGCAAGGAGCGTTGGGCTTTATCGAAGGAGACTGTTTGTCGAAGGAAGATGCAATTGAAGTGATGGCGGTGGTCCTGGAGACGCTGCCGAATGCGTTGTTCAAGGTCGAGCTCGAAAACAAGCATCAGGTGCTGGCGCATGTTTCGGGCAGAATGCGCAAGAACTTCATCCGCATCCTCCCGGGCGATCGAGTTGCCATTGAGCTGAGTCCGTATGACCTGAACCGCGGCCGGATTGTCTACCGCTACAAGTAGAGTCGGAGATGGTTTCAGGGAGTTGCGGGTCTGAGGCTCGTTACTGGTAAGAGTGGTCTGGGGCCTGGCAAGAGTGGTCTGGGGGTGGAAGCGCCCTTGGATCAAGGCCTGCGGGCAAGAAGCAGGAAGAGAGAAGCTGAGGAGTTGTTGAGATGAAGGTTCGTGCGTCAGTCAAGAAGATCTGCGACAAGTGCAAGGTGATTCACCGTCGCGGAGTGGTTCGCGTGATCTGTGAGAACGCGAAGCACAAGCAGCGCCAGGGATAGAGGAGTTCCGGATCTCTGGTTGAAGTGGCCCCATCGGGCTAGTTCGCCGAAGTCAAGGCGTGCGATGAACCCGGAGGAGACCGCAGCGGATGCTTAGCTGCCGGTCAGCCGCTAAACCCATAACCCCGTCTGCGGAGAGGTGCTCCGCAGGCACAACCGAAAGGCACACCATGGCCCGTATCGCCGGCGTCGATCTGCCTCCCCACAAGCAGGCTCGTATCGCCCTCACCTATATTTTCGGCATTGGAAACCCGCGTGCGCTCAAGATTCTGGAGCAGGCCGGGGTGGATCCCTTTGCCAAGATGGCGAGTCTGGATGAGGATCAGCTCAACAGCATTCGTCAGGTTATTGAAGCCCAGGGCGGCATTGAGGGCGATCTTCGCAAAGAGGTATCGCTGAACATCAAGCGCCTGATCGAGATTCAGTCCTACCGTGGCCTGCGCCACCGGCGCAGCCTGCCGGTGCGCGGTCAGCGTACCCACACGAACGCTCGTACCCGCAAGGGACCCCGCAAGGGCACCGTTGCCGGTAAGAAGAAAGCGACGAAGTAACCCATGGCCAAGTCACAGAATAAGGGTACCGGCGCGAAGGTCGGAAAGAACAAGAAGTTCAAGAGGCGTGAGCGGAAGAACGTTCCGTTCGGGCTGGTCTTTATCCAGGCCAGCTTTAACAACACGATTGTGACGATCACCGATCAGCAGGGCAACACGCTGAGCTGGAAGAGTTCGGGTTCGCTGGGCTTCCGTGGATCGCGCAAGGGAACGCCGTTTGCGGCGCAGCAGGCGGCGGTGGGAGCGGCAACAGCGGCTCGCGATCACGGCCTGCGCTCGGTTGATGTGCGGGTAGCGGGACCTGGTTCGGGACGAGAGTCGGCGATTCGGGCCCTGGCGGCTGCGGGCATCGAGGTCCGCTCGATCCGCGACGTGACGCCGATGCCGCATAACGGCTGCCGGCCACCCAAGCGCCGCAGAGTATAGCGGCAGGCGGCGCGTCTGGAGCCAGCGCCGCAGCGTGTAGCTGAAGGCAGTGAGATTTCTTCCCGTTTCACAGTGCGACCGTGGAGCGGGAGATTTTGACTGGGTGAGATCGAGGCAGGCGGATTCAGGCGTTGGCCGCCGTGCATATGCGCGGCAGCCTGTATCCGCCGGCCTGATCTTGTATTGGATGATTTGGGATCGCGAAGAAGCGCTGCCAGCGTGTAAAGCGATCGACAACCGAAGTATGGGAGAGAGAGAAGATGGCACGTTATACAGGACCTGTCTGCCGCCTTTGCCGGCGGGATGGAACAAAGTTGTTTCTGAAGGGCGCGAAGTGTTTTACCGATAAGTGCCCGGTTGAGAAGCGCAACTTTCCCCCGGGCCAGCATGGCCAGAGCAAGAAGGTGAAGAAGTTGATCGGCTATGGCCTGCAACTGCGTGAGAAGCAGAAGGCCAAGCGCATCTACTTTACGCTGGAGACGCAGTTCCGCGCCTACTACGAGAAGGCAGCGAACCGGACCGGAGTTACCGGCGAACTGCTGCTGCAGCAACTGGAGACCCGGCTGGACAATGTCTGCTACCGTCTGGGCTTTGCGATGAGCCGCCGGCAGGCCCGCCAGGTGGTTCGTCACGGGCATGTGCAGGTGAATGGGCGCAAGGTGAACATTCCGAGCTTCCAGTGCAAGGTTGGGGATGTGATCGCTGTCCGCGAGGGTTCGCAGAAGATGGCGCTGCTGGAGTCGGCGAAGAACTTCGTCTCCGGGCAGAGCCGTGTGAACTGGATTGAAGCGGCGGCGGATGGTCTGTCAGGCCGCATCCTTTCCACGCCGAAGCGCGAGGACGTGAATCTGCCGGTGAACGAGCAGCTCATCGTGGAACTTTACAGCAAGTAACCCGTTGATGTTTCTGGTAGGTGGTTCAGCTCCTGGCTGCGAGTCCGGTTGAGTATGCCAGCGATGGCGTACTCAACCGGGCTCGCAGGGCGCCACGCAGGACGGGTACGGAGCCGAACCGATAACGCACTGAAACTCACTTAAACGCAGCAGGACCGTCAGCCGGGCAGAGTGCTTCGCACGGCGACGAATGAAAGGATTCACCATGCTTTGGAGAGGTTTTCAAAAGCCCAAGCGTCTCGCCGTCGATCAAGAGACCCTGACCAACACCTACGGGAAGTTTTCCGCGCAGCCGTTTGAGCGTGGGTTCGGCACGACCATTGGCAATGCGCTGCGGCGCACTCTGCTCTCCTCGATCGAGGGCGCGGCGGTGACTGCGGTACGCATTGAGGGAGTGTTGCACGAGTTCCAGTCGATTACGGGTGTTGTGGAAGACGCGACCGACATCGTGATGAACCTGAAGCAGATTCCGTTCAAGCTGAACGGGGATGGCCCCAAGGCGCTGTATGTGCGTTCGGATGCGGCGGGTGTGATTACCTCGGGGATGATCGAGGCGGACTCGGATGTGGAGATTCTGGACCCCAATGTATACATCTGCACGGTCTCCGAGGGCGGGCGCATTGACATGGAGATGCGGTTGAAGCGCGGCCGCGGCTATGTCTCGGCAGACAAGAACTTTGACAGCGATCTGGGGATCGGGTTCATCCCGGTGGACTCCGTGCACTCGCCGGTGCGCAAGGTGAACTACCTGGTGGAGGCGGCACGTCTGGGCCAGATCACCGATTACGAGAAGCTGACGCTGGAGATCTGGACCAACGGGACGATTTTGCCGGCCGATGCGCTGGGGCTCTCTGCGAAGCTGCTGAAGGATCACATGACGATCTACATCAACTTCGAGGAGGAGATGGAGGCCGGCGCCGAGGGCGGGCAGGATCCGATGACGATTCGCAATGAGAATCTGAATCGTTCCGTGGAGGAGTTGGAGCTGTCTGTGCGCAGCTACAACTGCCTGAAGAACGCCAACATTGCCACTATCGGCGAGCTGATTCAGAAGACCGAAGCGGAGATGCTGAAGACCAAGAACTTCGGCCGCAAGAGCCTGAATGAGATCAAGGAGATTCTTGCCCAGATGGGACTCTCGCTGGGCATGAAGATCGACGAGCAGGGGAACCCGGTTCCGGGCCCGACGTCGGTTCTGCCGGCGGCGACGCTGGCGGCCAGCTATGCAAACTTTGACGACGAGGAAGAGGACGAGGAAGAGGAAGACCTCGACTCCGAGCCGGAGACGTTCTAAAGAAGCCAGCGTTGCGTTTGAGTGCCTGTTTGTGAGGGCGGCTGCCGAGGGAGCGCGCCAGCACGGATGGGCCAGGGGTTAGGAGATCTTCCCAAACGATGTTTTCGATGGGGTGCTGCGTGGCCGGTAGCTGCGCAGCACCATCGATCTCCCCCCCAGGAGCCAGACGCTTTGTCATCCACCATCCTCGGAGCAGTTCCGAGCCGGGCAGAAGCCCGGGTCGAAGGAGATCAATATGCGCCACCGTAACGGCGGCTTCAAGCTGGGTCGCAATACCAGCCATCGCCGCGCTTTGCTTCGCAACCTTGCGACGTCTGTGATTCTGAACGATCGCGTACACACCACTCTTACGAAGGCCAAGGCGGTCAAGCCGCTGGTGGAGAAGATGATCACGCTGGGCAAGAAGGGCAGCGTGCATGATCGTCGGCAGGCGCTGGCCTATCTGATGACCCCGGAGTCGGTGGATCGGCTGTTCCAGACCGTGGCGCCGCGTTACGGAGACCGCGCCGGCGGATACTCCAGGATTGTGCGCACCGGACCGCGCCAGGGAGATGCGTCAGAGATGGCCTATCTGGAACTGCTGGGCGCGGAGCAAGATCTGAGCGAGAAGGCCCAGAAGCGCGCCGAGGCTCGCGCCAAGCGCCGTGAAGAGATGCAGAAGCAGATGGAAGAGAGTGGCCGTGCGGAGCCAGGTGAACCTGGAGCCGAGGGATAGCTTCACCTTTCTGTTGGAGCAACGCATTCTGTGCATGTTCCGGATTGGGCAGACCGGCTTCCGCTCTGCCCATGAGTTCGAAGAAAAGCGCACCCTACGGGTGCGCTTTTCTCGTATTCCGATAGACTATCGGGAAAGGCTGATACGTAAGGAAGGCTCCCAACCCGAATGCCCATCGTTGAACTGAATAAGATACGTAAGGTCTATGACACCAAGGTAGCCGTAGAGGGGCTCTCCCTGACTATGGAGCCGGGGACGATGTTTGGTCTGCTGGGGCCGAATGGTTCCGGAAAGACCAGCACCATTCGCATGCTGATCGGCATGACCATGCCGGACTCTGGTTCGGTGAGGTTGTTCGAGAGGCCGCTGCAACGGGAGATGCTGAATCGAGTGGGGTATCTGCCCGAGGAGCGCGGCCTGTACAAGAAGATGAAGGTGCTGGACCAACTGGTCTTTCTTGGGCAACTGCACGGGCTGAGCGAAGCCGTGGCAAAGGAACGGTCACTGGCCTGGTGCGAGAGGATCCAGATCACCGAGGCGATCGGGAAGAAGACGGAAGATCTCTCCAAGGGTATGCAGCAGAAGATCCAGTTCATCGCGGCCTTGCTGCACGATCCGGAACTTGTGATTATGGACGAACCGTTCAGCGGGCTGGATCCGGTGAATGCGGAGTTGCTGCTGAATACGCTGGTGGACCTGCGGCGCGAGGGAAAGACGGTGATGTTCTCCACGCACCGGATGGACCAGGTGGAGAGAATGTGCGATGCCATCGCCTTGATCTCACGGGGCAGGCTGGTGCTGAGCGGTTCGATGCGCGAGGTAAAGGCCCGCTACCCGAGGAATCGGGTGCAGGTGATCTTTTCCGGGGATGATGGGTTTCTGGGGCATCCTGAGGTGGAGGAGGCGAAGAACTACGCGGGGCTTGCGGATCTGAAGCTGTACCACGAGGCGGGGGCGCAGCAGGTACTGGCCGAGGCGGTCGCGCGTGGCACGGTGGTGCACAAGTTCGAGGTGAAGGAGCCGACCCTGGAGGAGATCTTCATCGAACAGGTACGGGCCAGTTTTGGCGTGGAAGAGGCGGGGGTGAGCGCGAATGCCTAATCGGTTGCTGAATATCTGGCTGATCGCCAGGCGGGAGTATGTGGAGCGGATCCGCACCAAAGGATTTCTGATTGCGACGATTCTGATTCCGACCCTGATGGGTGGAGGGATGTTTGGCGCCGCGGAGCTGGCTGCCAAGTCGCAGACGGCCTCGCATATCGTGGTGTTGACCGCCCAGGCGCAGCCGGCCCAGGACCTGAAGCATGAGCTGGAGCACGGCAAGGACAGCAAGATGACGGTGGAGATTCTACCGCTTGCGACTCCGCATGCGGATCTGGACCAGAAGATGAAGGAGAAGCAACTGGACGGGTATCTGGTGATCGAGCCGGTGGCGGAGGCAGGGCAGCGGCCGGAGTTTGACTTTACGCCGCGCTCGACGGCCGATATCGCCACCACTACGGCGATTGAAGAGGCGCTGCACCGGGTGCTGATCCGTGAGTACCTTGCAGGCAAGGGACTTTCCAGCGCCCAGGCGGACGCCCTGCTGGCGCCTGTGAAGCTGAATCTGCTGGGCAAGAACGGAGAGCGAGGGAACTCCAGGACGGCCTTTCTGGTGGCCTATGTACTGTTCTTCCTGATGTACATGGTGGTGCTGCTGTACGGGATGAATGTGGCGCGGTCGATCATCGAAGAGAAGACCAGCCGGGTCTTCGAGGTTCTGCTGGCGACGATCCAGCCGGAGGAGTTGCTGGCGGGCAAGATCCTGGGCGTGGGAGCGGTGGGGCTGACGCAGGTGGGCATCTGGATGATCGCTTTTGGCCTGCTGGCTGCGCAGATGGGGGCGACCAGCGGGGTGCAGATAAGCCTGGGGCAGGTGATCTACTTTGTGGTGTACTTCAGCCTGGGCTATGCGCTGTACTCGGCGGTAGCGGCGGCGCTGGGAGCGATGACCAACTCCGAACAGGAGCTGCAGCAACTGAATATGTTCCTGATGCTGCCGCTCTTCTTCAGCATCCTGATGCTGACGCCGGTGGTGACGAATCCGAACTCGGTTCTGTCACGGATCGTCTCACAGATTCCGTTCTGCGCTCCGCTGCTGATGAATCTTCGGGTCTCGCTCTCGATGCCGCAGCCGTGGGAGATCGCGCTCTCGATCGGGCTGATTCTGGTGACCATCTATGCGGTGTTGTGGGTGTCGTCGCGCATCTACAGGGTGGGCATTCTGATGTACGGCAAGAAGCCCAATCTGCCCGAGATCCTGCGCTGGATGAAGTACAGCTAGGCGCTGGGCGGCCGCAGCGGCGCCGGACACCAGTTGGCCGACAAGTTCACCGCCGAGGGCGCCGTGTTGCAGAGGGGCGCAGGGGCGACGTACACTCTCTCGCATGATACGGATCTCGCGCAAACAGTGCTGTGCTGCCATCGCGTTCATGGTGCTGGCCGGGGCAATGGCTCCGGGTGCAACGCCGGCCCAGGAGTGGGCCAGGGCGGCCCTGGACAAGAGTCCCCGCCACGGTGAATACGTTACCATCCAGGAAGCCGGCGGACGCAGACTGCAGGCCTGGGTGGTGTATCCCGAGGTCAGCCGCAAGGCTCCCGTGGTGGTAATGGTCCACGAGATCTTCGGTCTCAGCGACTGGGCCCGCGAGATGGCCGACCAGATCGCAGCCGCAGGTTATATCGTGGTTGAGCCTGATCTGTTGAGTGAACTTGGACCGCCTTCGGCCGTGGCCGTTTCATCGCCCGCAGCGGCGGGTTCCGCGGCGGGTTCCGCATCGATGCAGATGCCGGAGAGCGCCACTGGTGCGCCGTTCGTAGCGGCGAAGCCGGGTGGTACAGCGGCGTTTCCGAATCAGGATGCCGTCGTCAAGGCCGTCTCGTCGCTGCCGGACGCCCAGATTGTTTCCGACCTGAACGCTGCCGCCGACTATGGGAAGAGTCTCCCAGCCTCCAACGGCAAGGTGAACGTTGCGGGGTTCTGCTGGGGCGGTGGAGAGTCCTTTCTGTTTGCGACGAGGCGGCATGATCTGAGCGCTGCCTTTGTTTTTTATGGGCCGCCTCCGCCGGCGTCGTCGATGGGGGAGATTACCGCGCCTGTGTACGGCTTCTACGCCGGGAACGATGCCCGCATCACTGCTACCGTTCCACAGACGGTGCAGGATATGAAGGCCGCGGGAAAGCTTTACCAACCGGTTATCTATCCCGGCGCCGGACACGGTTTTATGCGCGCGGGAGAGGCCCCGGACGCCAGTGCCGCCAATGCGGCCGCGCAGAAGAAAGGGATGCTCCGGCTGCTACGGCTGCTCAGCAACAATGGCTAAGCGCCTGTGCCGAAGGCGACCGGCGAACCTGGGTGGGGTTCGCCAGGCCGCGTCGAGTGCGTCCGGCCGTCCGGTTTGCGCTTACATGCGGAGGTAGCCGAAGTGTCCCTTGCTTTCGAGCACGGCTATCGCTGAGACCATGGAGGGTACGATCAGGACTCCGGGCAGCAGGTTTGTTTGCAGATCGTGCAAAACGTCCGGTTGTTTGAGGCTGAACTTTTTAGCCAGAGACATCGACTCTCCCCGGATGGCCATGTGGCAGGCGAGCAGTTGCACGCCGCGCGCCTGGAGCGCCTGAATGCTGGAGTCCTGCTCCGCTGGGCCGCCGTTGCGCAGGTCATCGGATGGATGGTTTGCAGGACTGCCGGAGGCGCTGGGGTAAAAGATGTTGCGCGTTGCCGGCTTGCCGGTCTTCGGGTCTTTGATATGCATCGATTCGCCGATGTGATACTTCTCCCAGAGCGAATCGTTGAAGTTCATCACGGTTGCCTTGGCGCGGAGCGCAGCAACGATCTTTATCCTGTCGTTGTCGATACCGAATCCGACCTCCAATCCAATCAATGAATTCAGTATGTGGAAGAACGCGTTGCCATCGTCGACGTCGGTGACGTCATAGAGTTGCTTAATCTCGTAATGCTGTTTGAGCAACTGATCGAAGGACGCCATCTTCCAGTCTGCCGGATCCAGTTGGCGCCCGGTTTCAGCGGATACATCGGGTGAGACGAGCACGGCGAGACTCGCTGCCGCGCCGCTGAAAAATCCTCTGCGGTCCATCAAGTTCATCTATCCTCCAGTGTGCAGATCCGTTCGCCAGGCACAACGGGTGTTCACGCCTTGCTCCGCAACAAATCGCTGCCATGAAAGATTGTAAGTCTCGCGCGGGGGGAAGAGGGATTGAGCGTGAGACGCAAGAGAGGAACAATACTCGACGCGGAGAGGCGTGGAGGAGCGCGGCCAGAGATGTGCCCGTGGAGGAGAAGACGATGGGGAACAGCAGAGAGGTTGGTGGTGTGGAGAGATTGATTGCCGGCAAGTGTCTGGGTTTGCAGAGAGATGAGGAAGAAAAGAGGAAGGCCCCGGAGGATCTCCGGGGCCTTCGCGCTTTGGTGTGGCTCGTCCGGGGTGGTTCCCCAGACGGAGCGGTTCTTAGTACATGCCTTCCATGCCGCCGCCGTGGCCGCCGGGGGCCGGAGCTTCCTTCTTCTCCGGGATCTCGGCGATGATGGCCTCGGTGGTGAGCAGGAGACCGGAGATCGAGGCAGCGTTCTGCAGGGCGGTACGTGTGACCTTGGTGGGATCGATGACGCCGGACTTCACCAGGTTCTCGTAGACGCCGGTTCCGGCGTTGTAGCCGAAGTTGGCATCCTTGGACTCGTGGATCTTTCCGATGACGACAGCACCCTCTTCACCGGCGTTGGCGACGATGGTGCGCAGAGGCTCCTCGATGGCGCGGCGAATGATGTTGGCGCCGATCTTCTCGTCACCCTCAAGGGACTTGATGAGCGCATCCACGGCGGGAGCGCAGCGCACCAGAGCGACGCCGCCGCCCGGGACGATGCCCTCTTCCACGGCTGCACGGGTGGCGTGCATGGCATCCTCGACGCGGGCCTTCTTCTCCTTCATCTCGGTCTCGGTGGCTGCACCGACCTTGATGACGGCGACGCCGCCGACGAGCTTGGCGAGCCGCTCCTGCAGCTTCTCGCGGTCGTAGTCCGAGGTGGTCTTCTCGACCTGGGCGCGAATCTCCTTGACGCGGCCCTCGATGCGGGAGTCCTCACCGCCGCCGTCGACGAGGGTGGTGTTGTCCTTGTCGATGGTGACGCGCTTGGCGGTGCCGAGATCCTCGATCTTGACGCCCTCGAGTTTGATGCCCAGGTCTTCGGTGATGGCCTTGCCGCCGGTGAGGACGGCGATGTCCTCCAGCATGGCCTTGCGACGGTCGCCGAAGCCGGGAGCCTTGACGGCGGCGACGTTCAGCGTGCCACGCAGCTTGTTGACCACCAAGGTGGCCAGCGCCTCACCGTCGACGTCCTCGGCGATGATGAGCAGCGGCTTGGCGGTGCGGGCGATCTGCTCGAGCAAGGGGAGCAGGTCCTTCATCGTGGAGATCTTCTTCTCATAGATGAGGATGTAGGGGTTCTCCAGGGCAGCTTCCATGCGCTCAGCGTCGGTGACGAAGTAGGGCGAGAGGTAGCCGCGATCGAACTGCATGCCCTCGACGACGTCGAGCTGGGTCTCCATGGTGCGGGACTCTTCGACGGTGATGACGCCGTCCTTGCCCACCTTCTTCATCGCCGCGGCGATGATGGATCCGATCTGCTCGTCGCTGTTGGCCGAGATGGTGCCGACCTGCGCGATCATGTCGCCGGTGACAGGCTTGGAGAACTCGCTGAGGGCTCCGCCGGTGACCGCGCCGTGCTCGTCGCGCTTGCCGATGATGGCCTCAACGGCCTTGTCGATGCCGCGCTTGAGAGCAGCGGGGTTGGCGCCGGCAGCGACGGTCTTGACGCCCTCGCGGAAGATGGACTGGGCGAGAACAGTGGCCGTGGTGGTGCCGTCGCCGGCGATGTCAGAGGTCTTGGAGGCGACTTCCTTGACCAGTTGCGCGCCCACGTTCTCGATGGGGTCCTGGAGTTCGATCTCCTTGGCCACCGTGACACCGTCCTTGGTGATGGTGGGGGAGCCGAACTTCTTCTCAATGACAACATTGCGGCCCTTGGGACCAAGGGTCACCTTTACCGCGTTGGCCAGCGTGTTGACGCCACGCAGGATCGCCTGACGCGAATCTTCTCCATGCAGAATTTGCTTTGCCATACTCTTTTATCCTTGTGCCGGCTGTTCCGGCGAATGGGCTCTGGGGTTCAAATCGGTGGTCGTCAGCGCGGGGCGTTGAAGCGGGCCGGGATGCGGCGATGTGCCCGTGCCGACTACTCGATGCGTAGATCTACTTGAGGATGCCGAGAACCTCTTCCTCGCGCATGATGAGATACTCCTCGCCATCGAGTTTGATCTCAGTGCCGGAGTACTTGCCGAAGAGGACCGTGTCGCCGGCCTTGACGTCCAGGGGGAAGACCTTGCCTTCATCGTTGGACTTGCCTTTGCCGACCGAGATGACTTTGCCCTGCTGCGGCTTTTCCTTGGCCGAGTCAGGGATGATGATGCCGCCACGAACGGTTTCGCCCTCTTCGAGGCGGCGAACCAGAATGCGATCGTGCAACGGCGTAAAAGAAGTGGCTGCCATGTAAATGGTTCTCCTTGGGTTTCTGTTCAACAGTGTGTTGGGTAGGGCGCGAGGCCTGCCGAAGGGTTTTGACGAACCCGGATGGGGCTTAGCACTCTCTACCGCCGATTGCTAATTTATGTCACTCGGGGCAGGGAGTCAAGTGGGCGAAGATAAAATATTAGTAAAAGCCACTCATGTTTCCGCACATGAAAGACATTAACGGAGCGTGGCCTGTTCCGGGCTGCGAGCATCCATCTGGAGGTCCAGATCCGGGGGGGGATGCATGGCTGCGAGCCGTCAGACGGAGGCGTTCGGGACGCCGGCCCGGAGGCGCACCAGGATGCTGGGGAGCAACGGTCTGGCAGGTGTAGCGGCGGGCGGACAAGGGGCTACGCGCGACTCGACTTTTGCATTAAAATCAGCCCATGAAACTCGTAGGGTACGGATCGAAGGTTTTAACCGGTCGTCCATTCAGGCAAGGTCTTCCGGATGCGGGATGGCGTGGGTTGGTCGGGTCTGCTGCTGTTGCACTGTTGCTCACTGGCTTCTCCAGCGCGGGGGCGCAGGAGGCGCGCTACCAGCGGAAGTACAAGCCGTTGCCGCAGCTCTCACACATTGTGGTGCTGGTGGAGAAGGGCTTTGATGGCAAGCCGATGACCAATGTTCCGGTGGTCTTCCGCTCGACCTTCGGGGGGCGCGATGATGGGAATATGGAGATCAAGACCGATCCCGATGGCAAGGCCACGATGGACCTGATCCAGGTGGGCAGTGATGTGGAAGTGCAGGTGATTGCGAATGGTTATGCCACCTACTCTCAGAAGATGCCCAATGTGGGTGCTACGGCATCTCTGGTGGTGAAACTGATCGCGCCGCGAGAACAGGTTTCGCGGTGGAAGAACGCAATGGGGCAGGAGTCCACGGTGCAGCCGGGGATACAGGAGCCTCCTCACCCGAAGTTGGCTCCGCCCCCGGTGAACGCGGACGGATACTCCCTGCCGGCGAGCACCCCGGATGCCGGCTCCTCGCCGGCCAGCGCCTCGACCGGAAGTTCTGCGACGCAGACGGGAACACCGGCGACGCAGACGGGCACGCCGCAGTGACCGCACAGGCGTTACGGCCGCTGGAGGGACGGCGGGTTCTGGTGACCGGCGGAGCGAGGCGGATTGGCCGCACACTCGCGCTTGCGCTGGCTGAGGCGGGCGCCACGGTGGCGATCACCTACCGTGAGTCGGAGGCAGAGGCGGGACGGACGGTTGCGGAGCTGAAGGAGCGGACGGCCGGGGCCTTTGCCGTGCGCTGCGATCTGCGCGAGCCTTCCAGCGTCAAGGAGGGAGTTGCTGAGGCGGTTGATGGCCTGGGGGGACTGGACCTGCTGGTGAACAACGCAGGGGTCTTTGCGTCGGCTCCGCTGGAGCAGATCAGCGTGGCCGAGTGGGACCAGATGTACGCGGTGAATACCCGGGGGCCTTTTCTGGCGGCCCAAGCGGCGCATGGGCATCTGAAGGCGTCCCGCGGGAGGATTGTCAACATCGGCTCGCTGGGCGGGATGCATCCCTGGGTTACGCATGCCCACTACTGCACCTCAAAGGCTGCGCTGCACATGCTGTCACACACCATGGCCAAGGCCTGGGCGCCGGAGATCAGTGTGAACTGCGTGGCTCCGGGCATGATCGTGATGGGAGAGCTGAATCCGGCCTACGAGCAGTTTGCCTTGAAGACGCCGATGCAGCGCAATGGAACCGCCCTGGATGTGGCGCAGGCGGTGCTTTTCTTTGCTACCGGACCGCACTTCATCACCGGACAGATGCTGGCCGTGGATGGTGGTCTGGGGCTGTAGGGTTGGAGACGAGGTTTGACCCCGGCAAGGTCGGGGCTGCTCCGGTCGGGGCAGAAGACGTCGGCTGGAAGAGGGGGCAGATCGGGGAATCACGGTGGCGTGATCCGGAGGGCCGGGAGGGCCTCAGTGTTGTCCGCGGCCGGTCTTTGAATCCTTCCACAGGATCTGCCACCAGCGCCGGTTGTACCGTGGATCGTCCTGGTAGAGGTGGAGTGGCTCCTCCTGGGGCGGAAGGGGAAGGCTGCTGCATACGGCGCTGGGGTTGTGGGTGCAGAGGCGGTCGGCGTAGTCGCGGCCGTACTTTTTGGCGACCAGGTCGTGGGCTGCGCGCATGCGCGGCGGGCGCGAGCGGGTGTCATGGGCATCGGTGGCCAGGAAGTGAACCCACCGATCGGCGAGCAGGCGGTGAGCCATGCGCTGAGCAGAGCGCCCCATCTCTCCGGTTACGGAGCCGGCGGTGACCTGGGTGAGCATGCCGATTCGCATCCAGTCGGCCAGGCGGCTGGAGTCGCGTTGCAGCGTGGGGTTCCGTTCGGGGTGGGTCAGGATGAGCCGCATGCCGGCGAGGCCAAGTTCATAAAAGGCCTCGTCGAGGTGAGGGGACAGGCCGAAGTCGGGCAACTCGACCAGCAGATAGTCTCCACCGTTGACGGTATACTTTGCGGGGTGGGCGATAGCGTCCTGTATGTTGTCGTAGCTCAGGTGAAAGTCGCAGCCGGAGGTGACGGAGAGTGGAATGGAGGCTGCCGCCAGGGCCGCACGCAGTTGTTCCAGCCGGGCATGGACACGGTCGGGATCGAACGCATAGACGTTGTTGGCGTGTGGGGTGGCGACGACCTGAGTGATGCCGTCCTCAACAGCAATGCGGGCCATGGCCAACGACGTTTCAAGATTGGGTGATCCGTCGTCCAGCCCTGGGAGCAGATGATGGTGAATATCAATCATGCAGACTACCGCAAGAGTAACACCGCGAAGGGATAGCCGATGGGAGTTGAACCTGGGGTGGGCAGCGCGGGGGCGCCGTTGCTGCATCCAATGATATGTCCGACCCGTCCAGGCACGTCCATTCGCTTGTGGTGCATCCGCATACGTAAGATGGTGGCGGGGAGTTTGCGTCTAACCAGCAGATAGAGTAAGGAATCTGAAGAACATGACTGAAACGACGACCCAACGACCGAAGCCGCGCGTTCTGGTAGCTGATGATGAACAGGTGATTGCGAATACGCTGGCGATTATTCTGAACCAGGCGGGTTTTGAGGCCCGCGCGGTCTACAGCGGGGAAAAGGCCGTGGAGGCGCTCGACACCTTCCAGCCGGACATGCTGATCTCCGACGTGATCATGACCGGCATGACGGGTATTGAGGCGGCGATCCGGACCCGGGCCCGCCTGCCGGAGTGCAAGATTCTGTTGTTTTCAGGTCAGGCGGCTACGGCGGATCTTCTGGAACGCGCGCGCACGCAGGGACATGAGTTTGAGATTCTGGCCAAGCCGGTGCACCCCACGGACCTGCTGGCGAAGTTGCGCGGGTAAAGGATTTTCAGTGCAGGTGTGACGCCACATCGTGGCTTCCGTGGCCCTGTTTCCACGGTCCAGGGCGCCCAGCAAGTTCGCCTGGCGGGGTGGAAGGAAGACCGACTGTGACCCTCGAACCCTTGTGGCAGAGCTCCTGGGCGGCGCTTGAGGGTGCAAGCAAGCGGCATGGGGCCTGGTGATGCTTCAGAGGGGTTTGCCGGCGCGCCGGCGGAGCAACTCCCGGCGTTTTACCTCGATCAGGAACTCATAGAAGCCGTGCAGCGTGGCGTACATGACCCCTGCGCGGCCATCCAGGATGGCGCCACGCACGAACATCATGTAGCACCACTTGATCAGGGGTCGCGCGGGAAGCTCATAGAAGATGGCCTTCTGGGCGACCCGGCGTTCATGGAAGTTCCGCGCGAACAGGGCCTGGGTGAGTGAGGCTCCATGGGTGGCCTCGCCGCTGGCGAGCAACTCGGCCTCCTTGCTGGAGTAGGTGTTGTGCTTGGCCATCCAGTGGGTGATGCCCTTGGAGAAGGCCAGGTGATCGAAGGCCGCATGGAGTTGGCGGATCTCTCCGTCGACCTGAACCACCTCGTTGATATCCCGGGTGTAGTGCGCATGGCCCGCACGCAGCAATCGAACGTAGTAGGGGGTAAGCTGCGCGTGCTGGAGCCATGTGCCCCAGAGGTAGTCGCGGCGGCGCATGCGGAAGCCTGACACCTCTTCGGGCGCGCTGGCGACAGCGGCCTGCATCTCCACGATCAAATCCGGGGTGGGCCGTTCATCAGCGTCGAGCACCAGAATCCACTGGTTGCGGAAGGGAAGCTGCAGGCCGGCGTTGCGCTGCGAGGCGAAGCCATCAAACTTTCGCTGGGAGAGCAGAGCTCCGCGCTGGCGGGCGATGTCGAGGGTGCGGTCGGTGCTGCCTGAGTCCAGGACATGGATGTCGTCGGACCAGGCAACGGAGTCCAGGCATCCGGGCAGATCCTGCTCCTCATTGTGGGTGAGGATGAGGACGGAGATCACGCGGAACCTCTGACGGAGGGCGAGTGATCGGGATCCGGCTGAGTCGGGTCTGGCGGATGAAGCGCGATCTGGAGCGCGCCGGGGAGTGTCTGCTCGCTCTGCAGGTGCTGTTCGGCTCCATCCGGGGATGGCCTGCGCCGCTGCAGGCGGACCACGGCTGGATTGCCACTGTAGACGGTCCAGGGCTTGAGGTCGCGCAGAGCGACGGCGCCCAGGCCCAGCACAGCGCCCTCTCCCACGTGAACTCCGGGGGCGACGGCGGCGCGGGCGCAGATCCAGGCGTAGCTCTCAATGTGCATGCGATAGGCGATCAGGGGAAAGTCGGGGTGATTGTAATCATGCGTCGCGCCGCAAAGGTAGCAGCCCTGCGACAGGATGACGTGGGTATCAATCTGGATGGGAGATGGATTGTAGATCTCTGCGCCATCGGCCACCGCTACGTGATCCGCGCAGACCAGGTTCCAGGGGGCCCAGACTCTGGAGGCGGGATAGAAGTGGCAGTCCGGTCCCAGGGTGGCGCCGAAGAGGCGCAGCAGCGTGGCGCGCCAGGCGTGCAGGGGGCGTGGTGAGGGACGGTAGAACAGCAGCCAGCAGAGGTTCCACGCCAGGCGGCGCAGGCGGTTGCCCAGGCTGAACGCCGGCCGGGTGTAGGCATCGGCGTGGGTCTCAGCGGAGATGTGGTCGGCGGCATGGTAGTCCGCTGGACGGCCCATGGTTCAGTTTGCCTCTCGGTCTGGCTGCGGGGAGTGGGCGCGGTGAGACTGCGCCTGGAGCGATTCAAAGGTACGCAGAACCACGGCACTGTTTCTGCGCATATCATAGCGCGCGGCGAAGGCTGCCTTGCACCGCTGCCCCATCGCCATCCGTTCCTCGCCGGGGAGGGCGAGCCATCGATCCAGCAGGCGGAGCGTACCTTCGAGGGTATCCGGTTCGACCAGCCCACAGCCGTCGGCCGTAATCTCGGGATGGATGTTGATCTGGTCTGAGATGAGCACTGGACGGCCACAGGCCAGCGCTTCAGCGACTGCGATGCCGAAGTTCTCCTGGTGGGAGGGAAGTACAAAGGCCTCGCAGAGCGCGAAGGCCCCCCACTTGGCGTCGCCCTGCAACATGCCGGGCCAGTGGACGCGGTGGCTAACCCCGGCATCGTCCGCGATCTTTTGCAGCTCAGGCTGCATGCCATTGGGGTCGGGACCGGCCATGATGAGGTGCAGCGCCGGATGTGCGGGTGCGATGCTGGTGAAGGCACGCAAGAGCAGGTCGCACCCCTTTTTTGGATGGATGCGAGAGAGGAAGAGCAGGTAGCGGCGATCCTGATCTGCCGCGGCGAGTTGCGGACAGCGCTGGTAGAGCGCTGGAATCAGATGATCGTCCTGCACCGCATGAGGGTCGGCTCCGTAGGAGACCACCATGGGATTCCACCGCCATAGCCAGAAGCTTTGGGTTGCCAGATCGCGTTCCAGCGTGGTGGTAAACATCACCCGGGAGGCTGCGCGGAGAACCCAGTACTGGACCAGCACCCAATAGACCCACTTCTTGACGTGCTTGAGCGGGTAGCGGCGTTTGAAGTACGGATCGAGCATGCCGTGAGAAAAGACCAGGTAGGGCTTGCGTCCGGCCACGGCGAGGAGAACAGCCAGGCCGGTGAACTCCCAGAGCCCGTGCAGGATGACCCCGTCGAAGCGGTCGAGGTTGGCGCGGAGCCAGGGAATCAGCCGGGGTGAGTACCAGGAGCGTCTCTGTCTTCCGAGGGCATGAATATGGAAGGGGAATACGCTAAGGAAGGGAGCATCCGGGCTATCGAGCGTAGCCACCTCCGCCTCATAGCCGGGTGGACGATACTGGATGATCATCCGGATGGCCTCGGTAGGGCCGCCCGCGGCGGGGTTGATGGATCCGACGATGTGCAGAACTCTCATGGAGTGTCCGGTGGATCTTTGAGGCGACCCGGGGTAGATTCGCGACCCTGGTCACCTGGTCCTGGTTGAACTTTGTCCTCTCGTATGGTGAAACGGTGCAAGCAGAGCAGGAAGAGAGTTCAGGGTATCAGTCCCTGAACCAACGTGTAGCGCAAGCCAGCGCGCTCCGCAGGCCTTGCACGTCTTCTTCATAGCTCCAGGATTGGATACGCTTCCGGGCGTTATGGCCCATGACTCGAGCCGACTGCGGGGAGGCGAAGACGCGGCGCAGGGCATCGGCGAGCGCTTCGATATCGCCTGCGGGGAAGACCCAGCCCTCCACCCCGTCGCGGATCAGATCGTAGTGGCAGCCTACATCGGTGGAGACGATGGCGGGGCAGCCGGCGGCCATCGCCTCATTCACGATCAACCCCCAGGGCTCATGCCGGGAGGGTAGTACGAAGACGCTGGCGAGGGCAAAGAATCCGGGCAGTTCAGACTGGTTGCGAAATCCGGCGAAGCGCACATCCTCGAGGCCGAGCTGCCGCGTTCTCTCCTCCAGCCGGGGGCGTTCGGCGCCGTCGCCGACGATCACCAGGCAGGGCCGGTCGTTGGATGGATGGGATGGATGGGATGGATGGCTGGCGAGGAAGCGGCGATAGGCTTCCAGCAGATGATCGGCGTGCTTGCGCTGCTGGAGCTTGGAGGCGAAGAGAATCACCGGCCTGCCTGCAGGTATGCCCAGCTCCGAGCGCAACTCGGTCTGGCGTGCTTCAGAGGCCTGGGCGAGGCGTGCAAAGTACTGGTTGTCGACCGCATAGGGCATGCGGAACTGCGGAATCCCGTCTCCGAAGTAGTGGGTCCAGTAGGCCTGGTTGGCGGTTCCAATGGGAAGAACCGCGGCAACCCCGGGACGCAGAAGATGGAAGAATGCCTGTTTGAGGGCGAGCTTCCAGGGGTTGCGGACCCGGTCGGCGAGCCAGGATTCGGCGCGCAGCAGGACGGGAATACCCAGAGCGTTGGCGGCCAGGATAGCCAGCAGGGAGTTGATGCCGGCATAACCGTGCACCCAGAGAGCATCGAAGGCCGGGCTTCCGTCCTGCTGGCGCAGGCGGCGGTAGAGGCCGCGGCTGATGGGGCTGGCAGGAGAGATGCTGCCGGAATCGCGCCAGGGCTTAAGGAACTCCGAGCGATAGCCCTCGAGGAGGGGTGTATCCCAGGCGACCTCGACGCCAAAGCCCTGGTCCTTGTATCTCCGCACCGAGAGATCTGATCCGAAGAGCACAGTGAGGTCGATGTCGGGTTCCTGGGCGATGCGGCGGAGCAGAGGAGCCTGGTACTGAATGGGATGGCTCACGAGATAGGCCAGGCGAAGCCGGCCGGAGGCGCTGCTCCGGCCGGTAGTGTGGCGATCAGGTGGCAGCGGAGCTGTCATTGGGAGGATGTCCCCTAGGGTAAGAAGGCGAAGGTAATGTACAGATCGATCAGTCCAATCACTGTACCGATCCCTCCCGTGGAGAGCAGCTCCTTCATGGGTACGACGGGCAGGTAGACGATGTCGTTGGGCTCGAGGATGGGATCAGGCGCCTTTCCATCCAGCACCTTCTTGATGTTGTAGATCGCGACGGTGCGATGGTCTCCAACGGTACGGATGATGCGAAGATCGGAGGACTTGCCCTCCCATTTGATGCCCCCGCTGAGAGCGGTTGCCTCAGTAAGGGTCAAGGGAGTATAGGAGTTGAGGGCAATCGTCCCTCCGGGGGTGCCGAAGGCGCCGAACATGTAGACGATCCCGATGCGCGAGACCACGATCGTATCTCCGGGAAAGATGGGGATGTTGCCCAGCTTGCTGCTCATGGGATCGGTTCCCAGATCAACGACGATCGGATGGGCGACTCCGGGCCGGTCGATGGTGATGACATGGCTGGCGGTTGGCGGCAGGCCTCCGGCTGCGGAGAGCACATCCAGCAGGCGGCGCGTGCCAACCACCGGAACGACCTGATGAATCTCGCCGATGACGGTGACCACCGCGTTGGGACCCTCTGCGATTTGAAGGGTTATCTGGGGATTGCGGTACATGCCATCGGCTTCAAGCTTCTCGGCGATGAGTCTCTCCGCCTGGGTAACGGTGAGCCCTTCCAGGTGCACAATGCCGATGAGAGGCAGCAGCACCGTTCCATCATTGTTGATCCGCACGACGGGCGAATACGAAGAGTCAGAGAACAGGCGGATGGTGATGTTGTCCCCGGCGGTAAGGACGATATCCTGCTCGCTGGGGTAGAGGATGGCCTTGTCGGTGGTCGGCTTGAGTGTCTGGTTATAGGCTGAAGTGCTGGATGTAGCCGGACCGCTGAACTGAGCCCGGGACGTCTTCGGACAGGCTGTTGCGAGCAAGAGTGCGATGCACAGAGCCGTCAGACGGATGTGCCCATGGGCAGGACAAGAAGGATGGCGCGGGTGGTTCATTCGCTGTCTCCTCCCCGGGAATCCTGGTTGGCGGAGCGGTCCTCGCCTCCGAGCGGGGAATCTTTCCTTGCCTCTCCGCTCCTGGGCTCCCATCCGGAGCTGTCTACGCCAGCGGCTGCGTAGCCGGTATATCCGTAATAACCGTAGTAGGCATAGTACTCCGGGCTGTTCAGGTCCACGGCGTTCAGGACGACTCCTGTGACGGGAGCTCCGGCGCGGACCAGAAGGTCGCGTGCCCGCCGCATGGCATGCTTGCTGGATTTGCCATGGCGCACGATCATCACCACGGCATCGGCTTGCTGGGAGAGCATGACGCTATCGGTCACGGAGAGCAAGGGTGGCGAGTCCATCACGATGTGGGTGTAGATTCCTTTGCAGCGTTCGATGAGCTGCCGCATGGTCTCGGAGCCAAGCATCTCGGTGGGGAAGGGCGGAACCGGTCCGCTGACCAGCACATCCAGTTGCGGAATCTCTGGAACGGTCTGAATGGCCTTTTCCAGGCTGGCGCTTCCGGTGAGCACGGAGGTGAGACCTATCTTTCCGTTCAGGCCGAAGCGGTGATGCACCGTTGGCCGACGCAGATCGGCATCGATGAGCAGCACGCGCACGTTGCGCTGTGCGAGGACACAGGCAAGGTTGATGGATACGGTGGTTTTGCCCTCTGAGGGCGTGGCGCTGGTGAGCAGGATGATCTTCGGTTCTCCGCCGGCCACCGACAAGAGCAGGGATGTGCGCAGGGCGCGGAAGGCCTCAGAGAACTGAGACTTGGGGTTGGACAGGGTGCCCAGATTACGCATGGTCGTGGAGACGGCGGTCTGGTCCGCGACGCTTCTGCGGGCGCGTGGAACAAGGGCCAGGGAGGGGAGTCCGGAGACCGACTCGATCTCCGAGACGCTGCGCAGCCCGGTATCGAGGCTATCCAGGATGAAGGCCAGGATGACGCCAAAGATCGTCATCACGAAGGCGTCTACGGTGACGATGTTGGAGCGTGGTCTGAGGGTGGGGCCCAGCGGAGGATAGGCCGGATCGATCGGTTCGATCTCGGTTGATTCGAGCCCGGCCTCTACCCCGGCGGTACGCAGGCGTTGCTCCAGGCTGTCGTAGAGAGTGCGGTTGGCCTCGTACTCGCGCTGCCGCAAGGTATATTGCAGCATGTCGTCGCGTAGCTGGTAGGCAACCTCCTTTTCGTTATCGAGGGCCGCGTTGGTCTGGTCCTCCATCGCCTTGGAGGCTAGATAAGCCTGCTTGGACTCGCTGAGGATGCGGGCCTCTTCGATGACGATCTCCTTTTGCAGCTCAGCCATCTGATTCTGTATGGCGATCACCTTTGGGTTATTGGGTCCGTAGGTGGTGGTGAGCTGGGCCAGGTTGGTGCGGGCAGAGTTGATCTGGCCGCGCAGGGAGGAGATGTTACTGGGAGCGTAGGCGTTTCCTGCCTGGTCCAGGGTGCTCGGATCCATGCTGGAGAGCACCTGGTAGTGTGTCTGCGCCTGGATCCGGGCCAGTTTCGCGGCTCCGGCGGCTTTGTTCAGGTCGTCCAGCGTGGACGTGATCTGGTTATCCCTCGGATCGAATCCAAGGACACCCAGCTTCTTCTGCAACTCCAGCATCTGTTCCTGGGAGGTCTCAACCTGCTGCCTCAGATCATCGAGCTGGGTGGAGAAGAAGTTTGCGACGCGCCTGGTGGCGTCGGCGCGGGACTGGAAGCTGTGCTCAATGTAGTCCTGCACCAACTGGTTGACGATGCTGGCGGAGAGTTGAGCGTTGGCGGTCCTGCATCCGATCACGACGAGGTCCGTCTTGGGGATCACATTGACGGAGATATCCCGTTGCAGAGCCCCCACGACGCGCTGCCGGACGACCGGGTCGTCGACGTTCTGATAGGTTTGGGAGGGTCCCATGAACGCGGGATCATTGGCCAGGTTGCGATCCCGCGCCACGGTGAGCAGCAGCGACTGGCTGGTGAGAATGGCGACTTCTGTCGGCAACGAGTTGGCGTTGGGTCCTCCCCCGCCTCCGACGCGATACTCGTTGGAGGCGCCGGCTCGAATCTCGATGGTTCCAGAGGCGTCATACAGCCGCGGTTGGGTTGTGCCCTGGTAGAAACCATAGGCAGCGCCGAGCACAGCCGCTGCAATGATCAACTTCTTGTGGGTGCGGAGCGTGACCCACGCCTCGGACAAGGTCGCGTCGGCGGCACTCTGGGCGGTGCCTGGGGGAGCCGCGGTGGGGTCAGCCTCCGTCGGCAATCGCTCAAATGAGGAACTCATTAAGTTCCTAGTCTACGCGAAGAGAATACCTTGGCAAACTGCTTTTCCGGTCTGTTCTGGCGGGGTTCGGGGGTGTTCTGGGGGGTGACCTGGGCCCGGCTGGGAAGGCCAGCCTGGCTTCGGAAAAAAAGGGGATCTGAGGCGAGATCGGGAGGGGAAGGATGGCTCTGTAATAATGGAAAAGCAAGCATTTTCTCTGGTGAGTTCGCTCGATGATGGAACCGATTCGGATTGTAGTGGTGGGGTCCGGCTATGTTGGCCTGGTTGCCGCCGTATGTTTCGCCGAGATGGGACATTCGGTGATTTGCGTGGACAACGATGACCGCAAGGTGGCGGCTCTGGAGGGTGGAGACACCCTGATACACGAGAAGTACCTGCCGGAGCTCCTTGCGAGAAACCGTTATCAGCGGGTAAGGTTCCAGACCGACCTGGGCGAAGCGGTACGTCACTGTCAAGCGATCTTTGTCGCGGTTGGAACTCCCCAGGCGGAGAATGGGGACGCAGATCTGTCTTACGTTGAAGCGGTGGCCGGGGAGATTGCGCGTTCCATTGATGGCTACAAGGTCATCATTGAAAAGAGCACGGTTCCGGTCTACACGAACGAATGGATACGGCGGGTGATCGAGCGCAACGGTGTACGCCGTGATGCGTTCGATGTGGTCTCCAACCCGGAGTTTCTGCGTGAAGGCTCCGCCGTGGAGGATTTTCTGCATCCCGACAGGATCGTCGTGGGAGCCGACAGCGAGCGTGCATCCGCACTGTTGAGCGCCATCTACGCTCCCCTGACCAGCGGAGAGTACTATCAGCGCGGGGATTCGATTCCCGGCTGCTGTTCCGTGCTGCAGCCACCTCCTCTGTTGCTTACCTCGACCAAGAGCGCAGAGATTATCAAGCACGCCTCGAACGCCTATCTGGCGCTCAAGATCTCCTTCATCAATGCAGTCTCCAATCTTTGTGAGGCGGTGGACGCCAACGTGGAGCAGGTAGCTAAAGGTATGGGGCTGGACTCGCGCATCGGCCCGAAGTTTTTGCGACCGGGCATCGGTTACGGCGGCTCCTGTTTTCCCAAGGACATCGCCGCCTTCCGTTCGGTGGCGGAGCAGATGGGAGTGGACTTCACGCTGCTCAGCGAGGTGGAGAAGATCAACACGCAGCAAAAGAAGAGGTTTCTGAGCAAGGTGCGGTCTGCGCTGTGGACGTTGCGCGGCAAGAGGCTTGCGGTTCTCGGGTTGGCCTTCAAGGGAGATACGGATGATATCCGCGAGTCTCCGGCGATTGACCTGATCGAGATGCTGCTCGGGGAGGGATGTGTCGTGGTGGCCTACGATCCGGCAGCGATGAAGCGGGCGCAGGCAGAGCTGCCCGCATCTGCGCAGATGATGTATGCGGAGAGCGTGGAGGCGGCTGCCGCAGATGCCGATGCGCTGCTGATTCTTACCGACTGGCGGGAGTTTGCCCAGATCGATCTTGCGGCTCTGCGGCGTCTGCTGCGCTATCCGATCGTGATCGACGGCCGCAACCTCTATGATCCGCAACAGATGCTGGACGCCGGCTTCACGTATTTGAGTATTGGCCGTCCGTCTGCAACTCCCATGCGGGACGTAGCGCATGTCTGATCTGTGCCGCGGAGTGTGGTGAGAGGGCGAATGGAAGCCGGGATGGCAAAGAGCTTGAGAAAGGTGGTTTGCAGATGGCGGTTCAACTGGCCCTGGTAACAGGCGCCGCAGGATTTCTGGGTTCTCACCTGTGCGATCGGTTGCTGGAAGATGGATTTCAGGTTGTTGGAGTGGATAACCTTTCCACCGGCAAAATGGAAAATATCGCGCATCTTGAGCACGAGCCTCGTTTTCTCTTTGAGCAGGTGGACATCACCCGGCCCTTTGACGTGGGCCGGGTCGATTATGTCTTCAACTTTGCGTCTCCTGCGAGCCCTGTGGAGTATCTGCGTCTGGGTATTGAGACCCTGCAGGTGGGTTCGACGGGAACCTTCAACACGCTGGAGATCGCAAGAAAGTACGGCGCCGGCTATCTTCACGCCTCCACGTCGGAGTGCTACGGTGATCCTCTGGTACATCCGCAGGTGGAGTCGTATTGGGGCAATGTGAATCCTGTTGGCCCGCGCTCAGTGTATGACGAGGCCAAGCGCTTTTCCGAGGCTGCGGTCACCGCCTACTGCCGATACTACGGCGTGAACACGCACCTGGTGCGGATCTTCAATACCTATGGGCCGAGACTGCACCCCGGCGACGGACGACTGATCTCAAACTTCATGATGCAGGCTCTGCGCGGAGAGCCGCTCACGATCTACGGGGATGGTTCGCAGACCCGTAGCCTGTGCTACTGCACGGATCTGATTGATGGCATTCTGCGGCTGTCCAGGAGTGAGATTCACGATCCGGTGAACATCGGCAACCCGGAGGAGTGGACCGTGCTGCAGTGTGCCCGCGAGGTGCAGGCTGTGGCTGGGAAGGCAATGGGGGCGACTTCCAGCAGCGAACTGGTCTTCAAGCCGCTTCCGCAGGATGATCCTACCCGCCGCCGGCCGGACATTACGCGTGCCAGGAATCTGCTGGGATGGGCCCCAACGATCAGCCTGCGTGAGGGGCTCGAGCGCTCGCTGACCTACTTCCTGACCTGTCTGAACGAGGAAAAGGCCAAGGCATAGAGGATCTTTCAGCGCAGGAAGGTGTGAGACCCAGTGAGTCTGCTTTCCTGGCTTGATCCAGGGGCCGGGAGCTTCGGTTGAGCGCTCCTGGGGAGGGTTCAACCGAAGCGCTCGAAGCCTGCGGCTGACGGCGTCTGCTTACTGTGAAGCTGTGCCCGGCCTGCGACCGCCCGTGTGCAACGGCGGGTACCATTTGATGCTGAAGGCGATGACGTTGTCGAAGTGCGCACTGTTGCCGGGATTTTCCAGGTAGACGGGCGCCTTCCAGCGTTCGCTCTGCATCCATGCATGCAACTGGATGTTTTTGCTCAGGCGCTTGATGACATCCACGGTGTACTGATTCTGCGATGTTCCGCCGGGGATGAAGTCGTTGGTGGTGCGCTTCTTGAGATACGCGAACTGCACCCACTCATCGCCGGAGAGATGGTAGGTGAGCCACGCCTGCCCGCCCATGGCCTCGCGGCCGATCCAGTCGCCCATGATCATTCCCTTATTGGTGTAGCCCTGCCTTTGGACCACCTCCCAGTAGTTGAGCGATCCGTGCGTGCAGGCGGTGGTGGAACAGTTTGTGTTGACACCTTCCACCCTGAGGTCCAGACGGGGAACTCCGGGAATCTGGGAGAGATAGATTCCAGGCCGATACGCGGCGCGACGGGGCGCGCTGACGGGAGATACATCATCGTGCGAGATGGAGTCCGTATAGAGGGTGAGATGGCGGCGGACAAAGGGTAGCCGCCAGGAGAAGCTGAAGTCGCTGAAGCGTGCTCCGGGGTCGTTGACCGAGTACTTCAGCGCCTGGTTCGTGTCGCTGATGGAGAACATGCTGTTCAGGAAGGTGTGCAGGTTGATGGGTTGATCGCAGGGATAGACGGACCCATTGGCCGCCAGGCAACCGTGGCCATGTCCGCCCCAGATGACAGTGCGCTGGAAGGCGAACTGGAAGTTGGAGGTAGGGGCGAAGCTGAACATCTCCGAGTGCACCCATGGTTCGTTGGGGGCGGTGTGGCCCTTGAGCGAACCGACCAGAAGGTCATAGCGCATGGGTCCCAGGACGCGCGAGAGCAAGGGAACGTAGAGCGGCTCGATACGGTTGATGCGGAGCGAGTAGACATCTTCAGCGTTGTTGCTCCAGTTCATGGCGCCGCCATAGCCGGGGCCATCCCAGGAGTCTGACTTGCCCAGCGAGATCTCATGACTGAGCACGTGGAAGGAGAGATTGGCTTCCTGCAGGCGGAAGTAGTTCTGCGCAGGGATGAAGCCGGCCGGGATCGTCGCCTGATTCAGGTTGTAGCCGGAGTAGGGGATCTCGTCGATGTTGGAGAGCGTCTCCGCCAGGCCGTTGGGGGCCAGCGGGTTTCCCGAAGGAGTGGTGGAGTAGCCCTCTCCGGAGGGTGAGAATTCATACTCGCCACGCACATAGAGAGAGAACCTTCCGTACTCATTGAGAGTGGCGAAGCCGGTGATGTTGTTGAAGCCGGGCTCATAAGGGCGGCCATAGTCGTTGGCGATGGTCTGGCCGATATGGAAGCTGTCTCGCAGCGTCTGGCCGCCGATGCCCATCATGCGGGTGTAGACCGACTGCACGCCATAGACGTTGCCGCGGTACAGGTGCACGGGTTTGGAGAGATCTTCAGCGCCCTCGGAGGCGAGGTAGTCATCCAGCCGGGAGAGCAGATCGATGGCCTGGTCATTGCCGCTGGCTACAATGGCGGGAGCCGACTGCTCCAACATGTGCAGAAGACTGCGCCGGGTCCATGGCCGCATGTTGATGAAGGCCGTGTCCAGAAAGCCCATCGAGTACAGCCGCAGCGCCATGGGGTACACGATGCTGTCTACGGGAATGTAAGCCGAGCCCAGGACGTCCCCGTGCGGCCGTTGAATCTTTGGGGCGTACGGGGGCAGTGCCGGCTGCGTGGCGGCGGAGATAGGCACCGCAGGCGGCAGGGCAGGATAGGATACGGTGGGGTTCTGGGTGGAGGGAGCGGGCGACACCGCAGGCTGTTGCGATGCCGGCGCGGGAACAGGGGGCGCAACCTGCTGCTGGCCTCTGGCAGCAGGGCCCGCGAGCAGAAAGAGGGAGATAGCTGCGCCCGTACAGATGCAGGGGACGATGCGCCCAGGAACTCCGGGGAAGGACATGCATTGAGTGTACTGGGAATTTCCCCTTTTGGGCCTGGGTTTGCCCGGCGCAAAATGGACCAAAAAGGGAAAGTTCTCGTGGGCGGAGTGTCTTCTGAAGAGAGAGCTTCTTGTGGCGCAGGGCTGAGCGGATGACGCGAACTCAGGGTTTGAGAGAGATCTTCCGCACGGCCATGTAGCGGCGCAGTCGCGCGAGAGGCTGGGCGGAGAGCGGCATCCGGTGGATCTCGGCCGGGGAAGTCATCGTGGCCCAAAGGAGCGCGGGTCCGTCGCCTGTGCGCGCTCGCAGCACGGACTCCTGTATCACGCGATAGACCGCGACGGCGTCTTCGCCGTCGACGGTCAGCACGGGCAGCTTCCATCGCCGGGCGAGCGCGGTGAGGGCGGTATAGGTCAGGGGAGTCTGTCTGCGCGGGCCGGGACGGGCAGGTGCAGCCGCGGTGGAATCGAGGCAGACGGTGAGCAAGGGCAGGCGGGAGGTGCAGGCCCACTCGAGCGCCTGCTTCCAGGTGGGCTGGAGGGAGCCGGCGCGGCAGAAAGAGATTGCAACGCCATGACTGCCCGCAACCTGCAGACCCCGCGCGGCGGCAGCACCGAGAAGCAGACGGGAGTGGGCGGCGTCGCCAGCCAGCGTTGCGGTGAGCAGGCTGGCGTAGGTTTGGCCGGCATCTCTCCGGCCTTCGCGCACCGAAGCCAGTTCGACGATGGTGCGGTCCTCCGGCTCTGGGTTGACCAGGTCGCCGGGCTGGAGGTGGATGGCGGTTGCAGCCAGCAGTGCCTCGCGGAGCGTGCCCTTCTGCCGCTGCACGCGCTCCAAGGTGCGGCAGCGCAGCATGAGGGCGTGCAGTTCACGGAGCTTGCTATGGGGTAAGAGCGGATTCTCAGCCAAGCCGGAGGGCCTTTCGAAGAGGACGGTAGAGAGATCCTGCAGCGGGTGGGTATCCCGGAGCGAGATGGCAGGGGCGTCTTCGGTGGAGAAGACGCCCTGTCATGCAAGCCTCAGGAGACATCGGCAGCGAGATGACTCCAGCGATGATGATATCGAACCTGGCGGGGGCTGCGCTGGACGCAGAGCCGAAATGCGCTATGACTTGAATGCGCCTGGACCGTCGGTCGCCAGGCCCAGCTCCGCGAAGGCCTTCTCTGCCACGGCCGACTTCACGGCGCCGGTGCGCGCCAGCCTGGAGAGTGTTGCGGCGACGATCGACTCCGCGTCCACCTCGAAGTGGCGGCGCAGCTGCTGGCGGTTGTCGGAGCGCCCAAAGCCGTCGGTGCCCAGTGAGATCAGCCTTCCCGGGAGCCAGGGTGAGAGTCCATCCGGCATGGCTTTCATGTAATCGCTGACGGCCACGATGGGCCCCTGGGCCGAGGAGAGAGCCTGGACGAGATAGGGAGTGCGCTCGGGTTCGGCCGGGTGGAGTCGATTCCAGCGCTCGACCTCCAGGCAGTCGCGACGCAGCTCGTTGTAGCTGGTGACGCTCCAGACGTCGACGGCCAGGTTGTAGCGGTCGGCCAGGATCTGCTGCGCGCGCAGGACCTCGTTGAGGATGGGTCCGCTGCCCAGCAGATGGGCCTTTGCGGCTCCCTTCGGGGCAGCGTTGAAGCGGTAGATGCCGCGCAGAATGCCTTCACGCACGTTGTCGCCTTCGGGCATGGCAGGCATTGGATAATCTTCGTTGTACATGGTGATGTAGTAGAAGGCGTCTTCGCCGTCTTCGTACATCCGGCGCAGGCCATCCTGAACGATGACAGCCATCTCATAGACGTAGGCCGGGTCATAGGTGATGCAGGTAGGAATGGTTGCAGAGATTACGGGCGAGTGGCCATCCTGGTGCTGCAATCCCTCGCCGAGCATGGTGGTGCGTCCGGCGGTTCCACCCATCAGGAAGCCTTTGCCGTGGGAGTCTGCAAACGCCCAGATCATATCCCCGACGCGCTGGAAGCCAAACATCGAGTAGTACATGAAGAAGGGCACCATGGGGAGGCGGTAGTTGGAATAGGCTGTTCCGGCAGCGGTAAAGCTGGCCATGGCGCCGGCCTCGGTGATGCCCTCCTCGAGGATCTGACCGCTCTTCTCCTCGCGGTAGCTGAGGAGCATGTCAGAGTCGTGAGGGGTGTACTTCTGCCCCTCGTGGGCATAGATGCCCACCTGCTTGATGGCCGACTCGAGGCCGAAGGTGCGCGCCTCATCGGGCACGATGGGCACGATGAGCTTGCCGACGGCTGGATCCTTGAGCAGGCCACGCAACATGCTGACGAAGCCCATGGTGGTGGAGACGGCGCGCCCGCGCGATCCATCCAGCCACTCCTGGAAGAACTCCAGGCGGGGTACGGTGAGGCTTGGTTTGGGCGTCTGGCGCGCGGGCAGATAACCGCCCAGCTCTCTGCGCCGGGCCTGCATATACTGAATGGCCGGATCGCTGGACTCGGGCCGGTAGAACATGGCTTCCTTGACGGCGTCATCGGGCAGAGGGATATCAAAGGTGTGGACAAACTGCACCAGGGCCTCGTCGCTGAGCTTCTTCTCCGAGTGGGTTGCGTTGCGCGCCTGGGCTGAACCGAGGCCGTAGCCCTTGACGGTCATGGCCAGGATCACGGTCGGGGAGCCGGTATGCTCCAGGGCCCGCTTGTAGGCGTTGTAGATCTTGGCCGGATCGTGTCCGCCGCGGTGCAGGCGGATGATCTGGTCATCGGTCATATCCTTTACCAACTCCAGCAGCTCAGGGTACTTGCCGAAGAAGTGTTCGCGCAGATAGGCTCCGCCCTTGGCCTTATAGGCCTGGAAGTCTCCGTCCACGCACTCTTCCATGCGCTTGAGCAGAAGTCCCTTGGGATCGCGGGCGAAGAGTTCATCCCAGTCCGAGCCCCAGATGACCTTGATCACATTCCAACCGGCGCCCAGGAAGGTGCTCTCCAGTTCGTCGATGATGCGCTGATTGCCGCGCACCGGGCCGTCGAGCCGCTGCAGATTGCAGTTGACGACGAAGATGAGGTTATCCAGGTGCTCGCGGGAGCCCAGTGAGAGCGCGCCGAGCGTCTCTACCTCATCGGTCTCGCCATCGCCCACAAAGGCCCATATCTTCCGTGGGGTCTTCTCGATCAGGCTGCGGTTCTCCAGATAACGCATGAAGCGCGCCTGGTAGACGGCATTGAGCGGACCGATCCCCATGGAGACGGTGGGGAACTGCCAGAAGTCTTTCATCAGCCAGGGGTGGGGATAGCTGGAGAGCCCGGGGTGCTCGCGCAGTTCATGGCGGTAGTTCTTCAGCCGCTCCTCCTCGAGCCGGCCCTCCAGAAAGGCGCGCGCATAGATGCCGGGGGAGGCGTGGCCCTGGAAGTAGATAAAGTCGCCGGGCTGGTCGCCTGCGGAGCCCGGATAGCTGGCGTGGAAGAAGTGATTGAAGCCGACCTCGAGCAGCGTCGCCAGCGAAGAGTAGGTGGAGATGTGTCCGCCGATGCCGGCGTCCTTTTTGTTTTGCCGGTGGACCATCGCCATGGCGTTCCAGCGGATGAGGGCCTCCACCCGACGCTCCAGCTTGCGGTCGCCGGGATAGGGGACCTCATCGAATCGGGGGATGGTGTTGCAGAAGGGTGTGGTGATGGTTCCGGTGGCCGGCACGCCAGCCTCTCTCGCGCGTGTGCGCAAGGCGGAGAGCAGAGCCGCGCCCTGTTCCCAGTCCTTCGCCACGACCTGGTCAAACGCTTCAATCCACTCAGCTACCTCGGCCGAAAGATCCTGCCTGACCGCCTCTTCCAACTGCATTGCCATTGCTCGTCTCCCTGTACAGACCCGGCGCGAAGGCCAAAGGTCTCCATCTCTACAATAATTTGCCGAGGGGGTCTGTGCCCAGCGGCACATCTTTTCCGTGCCTCGGAGGGGAGCGGAGGATCAGCCGTCGCGAAGGTTCGCCTACCGCCCGCACGTAAAGACTGTGGGCGGGCGGTGGAGCGTTTGGGCGAGGCTGCTGTCGCAGTGCTAGGTAGAGTAATCGGCGTTGATGCTGACGTACTCATGGGTCAGGTCGCAGGTGACAAAGCGGGTCTTGCCCGGTCCCTGTCCGAGTTGGATCGAGATGGTGTACTCGCGCAGGCTCATGGCCGCATGGGTGGCGGCCTCGTCAAAGGCGACCGAGCGCAGACCGGACTCAAAGACTGGCAGGCCGCCGATGGAGATCCGTACCTGGGCGGGATCGAAGGCGACGCCGGCCCGCCCGGCCGCAGCCAGCAGACGGCCCCAGTTGGGATCGGCGCTGGACCAGGCGGTCTTGCACAGGGGCGAGGCGGCGATCGTCCGGGCGATGGCCTGGGCATCGGTGTCGCTGCCGGCGCCGGAGACCTCCAGGGTCACCACGTGGGTGACGCCCTCTCCGTCGTCGACGATCTTGTAGGCCAGGGTGTGACAGACGCGCTGCAGGGCAGCCTCGAAGGATGCGACGGCGGCGCCCTCAGCCGGTACCCCGCTTTCACCGCTGGCCAGCAGCAGAACGGTGTCGTTGGTGCTCATATCGCCGTCGATGGAGATGGAGTTGAAGCTGGCGGCGACCGCCGGGGAGAGCATTGCGGAGAGTTGCCGGCTGGATGCGTCCAGGTCAGTGAACAGATAGACCAGCATGGTGGCGTGCGGCGCAGCGGCAGGGGTGGCGGGGAGCAGGTGTGGACCGATCATCCCGGCTCCCTTGGCGCATCCGAACAGATTGACGGTCCGGCCGCCGAGGGTGAAGCTCTCCTGGGCTACCTTCAATCGGGTGTCGGTGGTGAGAATGGCAGTGGCAAAGGCCTCGGCGTTCTCCGTGGCCCGACCGAGCGCCTGCGTGGCCGCGGGAACGGCTGCAATGAGTTTCTCCACCGGCAGCGGCACGCCGATGATTCCGGTAGAAGAGGGAAGAATCTCGTCGAAGACGCAGCCCAGGGCGTCCGCTACAGCCACGCAGCTCCTGTGGCATGCCTCGATGCCGAGATCGCCGGTGGCGCAGTTGGCGTTTCCGGCGTTGACGAGCACTCCGGAGACCCTGCCTCCGGTGGCCGCCAGGTGCCGGCGACCCACGATGATGGGGGCGGCAACGACCTGATTGCTGGTGAACATCACTGCGGCCTCTGCGGGCTTGTCGCAGGCAGCCACCGCCAGATCCGGTTTGCCGCTGGCTTTGATGCCGGCGCGCACCGCGGACCAGCGAAATCCGAGGGGAAGCGGCAGGGGAAGGGAAGAAGAGTCGTGCTGGTTCACAGTGTTTACTCTACCAAGCGCAAGGGCTGCATGCTGGCTGTGGAGAGAACGTCGCGTGGGGAAGGTTGGGGCACCTCTGCCGCCTCGGCAGAACCGAGGTCATATGGCCTGGGGGCGCGGCATGCGGGGCGGCTCTTCCCGTGAGGAAGAGCCGCACCGCCAAGGGTTGCTGCGCGGAAGACGGCTGCGCAGCCCCGTCGTTTACCGCGCAGCGACTGCGGCTGTGCCCTGGAGGATTGGACCCTCCAGTACCTTTGCCGCCTGGTTGAGGGCGGTCGTCAGCTCATCGAGTTGGCTCTGGGTGCGTGCGCTGTCGCCGGCTTCGATACCTTCATTCACTCCGGGAATGTCTACTGCCGCATAGCCGGTGTACTCGCCAGGAGCGTAGATGGTGTGCCTGTACCATGGCCTGTGGGGCAGGCCGGCCGGGTTGAGGAGGGCCTCTTCGACCTGGCGCAGGGCGGTGTTCAGGCCGGTCTGGTCGGCTGCCGCAGGGGTCTGCTGCTGCCGCTGGTACATCGTGGCACCGGCGGCCGCAAAGCGCTTGGCCGCGGTGGTGGCAGCGGCGAAGTCCAGATGCATCCCGGCTGCGGTGGCGCGCTGCTGCGCCTGGGCGACGTACTGCTCCACCTCCTTGCCATAGGCACGGTAGTCGTAGGGCAGCACATCGGCATCGGCCATATGCAGGATCTCCAGACCAAAGACGCGCGCCATCTCCTGTTCATAGACGAAGGTGGGGTCGGCAAAGCGGGTGAACCATGTGAAGTCGTCAAAGGTGGAGTGATAGACGCCGTAAGGCCCATCAGATCCGATGTCGGTGGAGGGTACGCCCAGGTGCTGCAGAAACGGGGTATAGTCCGATCCTGAGCCCAGATCTCCGATATGGACCGGGGCAGAGGGTATGGGGGTCTGGGCAGGTCCTGCCTGGCCGTGGGTGCTGTCAGCGTGGCTGGGGGTGTTGTGATGAGCCTGCTGGTGAGCCTGCCACTGCGCATACACCGTGCCTCCCCGCGGACTGGGGACCTCGCGGGTTAGCTGGCGCACAAACTTCTTGAGGGACGGAACGGCTGAGGCGTCGAAGTCCGGGCCGGAGACGCCTACATCGGTGTTGAAGTACGCCACGGCGTGGGAGAGTTCCTGGGCGTGCATCTCAGCCCATTCGGTGGAGCCCATCAGGCCCTCTTCCTCGGCGTCCCAGGAGCAGAGAAGGATTCGCCGCCGAGGACGCCATCCCTGTTTGAGCAGGACGCCCAATCCCTGTGCTGCACCGAGCATGGCGACGGTTCCACTATTGGGGTCTACGGCTCCGTAGACCCAGGCGTCGCGATGGTTGCCTGCGATCACCCAGTTGTCTCTCTGGGCGGGGTCGGTACCGTCGATGGTTCCAATGACGTCCCAGATGGTGCGCAGCTTGTAGTCCTGCACCAGATGCATGTGCACCCGGACCGCTCCTGAACCTCCGAGGTGGTAGGGGAACGGAAGCCCACCCTGCCAGGAGTGCGGAGACTGCGGCCCATCCAGCGCCTTCAGGATGGGAGCCGCATCCTGGTAGGAGAGCGGATTGGAGGGGATGGATGGCTGGTTCATCTTCTTTGGATCGGTGATGCGGTCAGCGTTGGGGAGGTTGAGCGTGGAGGCGATGCCCGGCGTCTCGGGATCACCGGGATAGAGCGGGAGAAACTGCACGCTGCCGCGTTGGACGCCGCTGGCGGGCCGCCACGGTCCCCTGGGGTAGACCGGACCCTTTCCATCTCCATCGTCGGCCGGGTCGGAGTAGATGAGAACCCCGGCTGCTCCGTACTGCTGGGCGATGTAGACCTTAACGCCGCGAAAGTTCTCACCGTAGCGCACGATGACGATCTTGCCCTTGACGCTGATGCCCATGGCAGCGAGCCGCTTGAAGTCCGCCAGAGTCCCATAGTTGGCGTACACCACATCCGCGGTGACGTCGCCGGAGGGGGAGGAGCCGTGGAACGCCGGCAGGATGCGGGGGTCGTTCTGAAAGGGGTCCCCTCCGTCGATGTTAGGGTCCACATGCTCGGGCGACGGCCCGGACATGATCTTTTCTCCGCTGCCGTTGAAGGCGTCGATCTGGATGATGACCGGCTTGTTGAGCAGGACACGGAAGGGTTGGATGGTGACATGCAGGCCGGCAGCGCGAAACTGCTTGGCCACATAGAGCGCGGTGGCGTGATCCTCGGGAGAGCTGGCCCAGTGGGGGGCTATCGTGAGGGTCTTCAACTCCTGGCGGGCCTGCGTGGTGCTGGGTACGGCCATGAAGGCCTGGTCCAGGCGGGACTGTGCCGAGAAGTCGTTAAAACCGAAGACCTGGGTGACGGGGGTCTGTGCCCAGACTGCCAGCGGAATGCAGGTGGCGATGGTGAAGAGCGGGGCAAAGACAGAGCGAGCGGTGAACCGGATGGTAGACCGGACAGAGACCCCGGGGGTGACCCAGGCAGGGGGCCAGGCTGTAAATCGGCGCATGAAGACATCCTCCAAGAGGGACTGGCAGGAGTTTACGCCAAGGTGCAGCCTGTTTCTGCCTAAACCTGCTGCGTGCAGTATCGGCAACGTGTTGCCGCCGCTGGAATATCGCTCAGGCACTGGGGGCAGGGCTTGGTGGGCGCAGGTGCGGCGGGCGGAGCCGGAGGATTGAACTTCTTCAACAGATATTGGGTGGGTACCACCAGGAAGAAATAAACTACGGCGGCGATGAGAAGGAAGTTGATTACCGCGGTGAGAAAGGTTCCGTACTTGACCTCGCCGCCGTTCACGTGGGCGATCAGGTAATCGAAGTTGGGCTTGCCCACCACCGCCCCAAGGAGCGGGTTGATGATGTTGGCGGTGAGCGCGGTGACGATCGCGGTGAAGGCCGCGCCGATGATGACGGCGACAGCCAGATCCATGACATTGCCACGCAGGATGAAATCGCGAAATCCCTTGAGCATGCGTCCTCCGGTCCATCAAGATTTTTGCCTGGATTGCTGCCTGAGTATACCCTCAGCCGCTGGATCTGGTTGAAGCAAGGTTCGGGAGAATCAACAGGAGCAGATCTCCTGGACCGTCCGCCTGCTGCGGCGGAGTGTATCCGCGGTATTGCAAGCAGTATTGTAAGAAGATGAGTTTGCCCTCGATGCGCGTTCGGCTGCTTGCCTTTGGTTCTCTTGGTTCGCTGGTTCCCCGCGACGGGGAGTGGCGGGAACTGTCCCCCGGAGCCTCGGTCGCTGACCTGCTGGCGGCCTTGTGTAACGAGGGCCAGGTCGACCCGGCTGCGCTGGGCAGCGCAGCCGTTGCGGTGAACCAGGAGTACAGCCGTCGCTCGGTCGAACTCAAGGACGGGGATGAGGTTGCTATTCTTCCTCCGGTAAGCGGAGGCAGGGACGAGGGCGCACAGGGCGCAGGCGGGCCCTCCCATATTGCCCTGGTGCGCGGGCCGATCGACGGAGCAGCCATCGAGCAGGCGATGAAGACGGGCGCCGACGGCGCTGTGTGCGTCTTCGACGGCATTGTTCGCGACAACTCGCGCGGCCGCCGCACGCTGTACCTGGAGTATGAGGCCTACGAGGAGATGGCGCTGCGGCAGATCCACCTGCTGCGTGCAGAGGCGATCGAGGAGTTTGGCGTGCGCGAGGCTGCGATTGTGCATCGGCTGGGCCGGATCGAGGTTGGGGAGACCAGCGTCTTCATCGTGGTGGCCTCAGCCCATCGCGCGGCCGCCTTCGCGGCGTGCCGCTGGATCATCGATACGCTGAAGAAGACGGTGCCCATCTGGAAGCGCGAGCAGTTCGCCGATGGCGCGGTCTGGGCGGATGGCGAGCCGTTTCCCGAGGACATCGCTGGAGGCGCCTGCTGATGCAGGCGGCGGTTGGAGCATGATTCCGCGGAGTGACATTTCGGTTGAGGTGGATGAGACATCCCCCGGCGCGCACCGTACAATCAAGGCATGACGACGAAACGTCACAAGGGACCGCCTGCCGGGGAGACTGGACAGGAGGCTCTCTACCTCAAATCGCTCAGCGACCGCCAGGTTCAAGTGAGCATCAAGCTGCGCGACGGCGAGGTAGTGAGCGGTTGGATTGAGTACTTTGATGACAAGATGATTCGGCTGACCCGGGAGGG
>JAJZDM010000004.1:65440-82117 GCA_021806005.1 Acidobacteriota bacterium
GGGCTGGTGACCCGCTTCGACGGGAGCAAGTTTGCTCTGGACAGCCGTGAGATTCTGGCCTCCAATGGGCAGCTCCACCCCCCCATGCAACAGCTCTTTGGCGATATGTTCGCCGGTCGTAATCTTTCCCCGATCCTGACCCCGGCAGAGTTCGCCGCCCGGCGAGCCGCGAACACGCTGTAGGGTATGGTGGAACGAGATGGGCGCTATCTTGCGGGAGATTCGCAGAATCTGGCGCCGTTCTTCGCAGTTCACTGCAATGTCCGGCCAAATTGGGTAATATATCCGTGAAGTTGTGATTCAAGGCAGCATCAAGGAGAAATTCAGATGGCGTATGTAATTGCGGAACCCTGTATCGGCACCAAGGATCGTGCCTGTGTGGACGCTTGTCCGGTTGATTGTATCCACCCCAAGGTTGGTGAGTCCGGAGCAGACACCGACGATCAGCTCTTCATCGATCCCGCCGAGTGCATTGACTGCGGTGCGTGCGTTCCGGTCTGCCCGGTCTCCGCAATCTTCGGCAGCGACGACCTTCCGGAAAAGTGGGAGAGCTTCCGCGAGAAGAACGCCGCCCACTACGGCCGCTAGTTCAGATTTCATCCCCAAGAGCATCCTTCCTGTGAATGGGTGTGTCGGAGCAGGTGAAGAGGGGCGAGCGAAAAGATCAGGCCGGAAGTAGTGTCTTCCGTGTGAAGACGCTGTTTTGCGCCGCTGTTCCGCAGGGCGCGTTCAGGAAGATGACTTTACGGCTTTCAACGGCAAAGCGCGCAGCATAGGCTGCGCGCTTTGCCTTTAATGGAATCGCGTGAAGCACCTGGCCGGAGCGTGCAGCCGGCAAAGGGGGCGTCTGGAGCTCAAGGCGTGCTGATGGAGGCTTGATGGTGGGCAGGCGAGCGGTTGTGCCGGGGTGGTGGGGCAGGGCCTGTGCGGAGGGTATGGAGAGGCGAAGCTCTGCATCCTCTACACTCAGTCTTGATGCCTGCCGGGCGACAAATTCCGCATGAGGGGGAGGCGATCATCCTCCGTACCTGGCCCTTCCGGGAGGCCGACCTGGTGGTTTCGATGTTTACCCGCCATCAGGGCAAGGTGAAGGGCATAGCGCGCCACGGTCTGAAGTCACGCAAGCGATTTGGCGGCGCGCTGGAGCCGGCGACGCAGGTCCGCGCCCACTACGTCGAGCGCCCGCGTCAGGATCTGGTGCGGCTCGACCACTTCGAGATTCTCTGGTCCCCGCTCCGCTCGGCGGTAAGCTCCTCAGGTCTGGCTGCCCTGCAACTGATCACAGAGGTGCTGGAAGAGGCGCTGCCGGAGCAGGCCCCGGAGGACGACATCTTTCGTCTTGCCTGGACCACGTTGAAGTCCATCGAGACGGAGGGGTCTGCTGGAGCGATGCGGCTGCCGGTCACCTACTTTTGCCTCTGGATGAACCGTCTGATGGGTTGGATGCCGGATCTGAGGCGATGCACGACGTGCGGGGCGGATCTGCGCAACCAGACCATCCACTGGTCCTCAAGCAGCGACGGCGTCACCTGCCCGGATGATCGCCCTGCGAACAGCCGTACGCTGAGCCCGGCGTCGGTAGCCGGGGCAGGGAGGATCTTTCACTCGCCTCTGGTGGATCTGGTGCTGGAAGATGCCAAAGCTCCGGTGTGCCCGGAGAGCCTGCTGGTCTTTGCCATTGCGATGCTGGAGCGTCACCTGGAACGCCGGTTGCGCAGCGCGCTGGCGTTGACGATGGCGTTGACCATTTAGAATCATGGAATGTCTTCGGTCGTCGCGAACAAACCCCTCACCTTCCAGGAGTTGCTCTTTGCCCTGCAGCGCTTCTGGTCCGAGCATGGCTGCGTTCTGCAGCAGCCGTATGATCTGGAGGTCGGCGCCGGCACCATGTCGCCGGACACCTTTTTGCGGGTATTGGGGCCGGCGCCCATCAACATTGCCTATGCCCAGCCCTCGCGCCGTCCTGCCGACGGCCGCTATGGGGAGAACCCGAACCGGCTGTTCCGGCATACGCAACTGCAGGTGATCCTGAAGCCGCCGCCGGAGAATGTGCAGGAGCTTTATCTGCAATCGCTGGAGGCGATCGGCATCGACCTGAGCCAGCACGATATCAAGTTCGAAGAGGATAACTGGGAGTGGCCGGTTGGCGGAGCCTGGGGGGTTGGCTGGCAGGTGATGCTGGACGGCCAGGAGATCACCCAGTTCACCTACTTCCAGCAGTGCGGCGGTATGGACCTGGACCCAATCTCCGGCGAGATCACGTATGGGCTGGAGCGCATCGCCCAGTTTCTGCAGGATCTGGACAGCATCTACGACATCGTCTGGCTGCGCGACCCGGTGAACGGCCGCGAGCTCACCTACGGCGAGGTGCGTCTGCATGAGGAGCAGCAGTTTTCTGCGTACAGCTTTGACTATGCGGATATTCCCAGCCTGTGGCAGCACCTGAACCTGTACGAGGCCGAGTGCAAGGCGCTGCTGGAGCGGGCCCGCACGACGCTGGATGAGAAGAGGCTGGCCGAGAGTGCGAATCCGCAGGCAGACCAGCTTGCCGCGCTGCGCTTCCCCACCCTGGGGGCCTACGAACTGGCGCTGAAGTGTTCGCATGCCTTCAATCTTCTGGATGCGCGGGGCGCGATCTCGGTGACAGAGCGTGTCGGGGTGATGGCCCGCATCCGCAACCTCATCGTCGGTGTAGCCAAGGTCTATGCCGAGCAGCAGCGCCTGACCGTGACGTCCAGGGCCGCGACCGCCGTGGAGCCCGTAGCCCAACCCGCAGCCTGACGCTGCCCTCCGGAGCCAGGCGAGAGCGTTGCTGCGCCAAGGTCCCGAGCCAATTCAGCCGCCCGTGGTGCAGCCGGCCAGGACCTGAGCCATGGGCGCGTTCAACCTGTACCAGCACCCCAGGAACCAGATGCCAGACCTTTTATTCGAGATCGGATTAGAAGAAGTTCCCGCCCGCATGATCGCCTCCGCTCAGGCAGAGCTGCTGAGACGCACCCAGGCTCTGTTGGCCCGCGAGCAGTTAGTGGCGGGCGAGGCTGGTGCATCGGCCGGCTCTGCCGGGCTCTCCTTCTCCACGCCGCGGCGGCTGGCCGTTGTGGTGAGGGACGTTTTGACGCAGCAGCCTGATCTCACCGAGGAGATCACCGGCCCGGCGGTCAAGATCGCCTTCAAGGACGGTAAGCCCACAGCGGCAGCCGAGGCCTTTGCACGCAAGTCCGGGGTTCCGGTGAATGAACTCAAGACCATCACGACCCCCAAGGGCGAGTATCTGGCGGCGTCAACGACGCGCAAGGGGCGCAGCGCGGCGGAGGTACTGGCCACCGAACTTCCCAAGGAGATCGCCGCTCTCTACTGGGCCAAGAATATGTACTGGCGGCCGGGCAAGCCGGAGCGCTTTGTCCGCCCCGTGCTGTGGCTGGTCTGTCTGCTGGGGGAAGAGATTGTTCCGGTGGAGTTTGCCGGCCGCCGCGCGGACCGGGTGACATACGGCCACCGCGTGTTGCATGGCCATGCTCCGATGGCGATCACGGCGCCTTCCACATATCACTCCCAGATGGAGGCCGCCTTCGTTCTGGTGGACGTGGAGGCTCGGCGGCAGAGGATCCGCAAGGCGCTGGACCGGACGACGCGAGCGATCCAGACGATCGCCGGCCCGCGCTGGCGCGAGGATGAGGCGCTGGTGGACGCTGTGACCCACCTCTGCGAGTGGCCGGATGTGCTGCTGGGCAACTTTGAGCCGGCTTACCTCGCGCTGCCGGAGGAGGTTCTGGTGACCGTGATGCGCGATCACCAGAAGTACTTTGCCATCGAAGACGGTGAGGGCAGGCTGGCGGCGCACTTTCTGGCTGTCACCAACATTGCGCTGAGCGAGGAGAACGCGCCCATCATCCGCCAGGGCAACGAGCGGGTGCTGCGGGCAAGGTTCAACGACGCGCGGTTCTTCTGGGAGTTTGATCAGCGCACGCCGCTTGTGGACCGTGTGGCTCTGCTGGAGAACGTGACGTTTCAAAAGGATCTGGGCAGCTATGCGAAGAAGTCCGAGCGGGTTCGCACTCTGGCCGCGGCTCTGGTCGCGGTGGCTGCTGAACGCGGCGCGACACTGGACGCCGGGGCGGTGGACCAGGCCGCCATGCTGGCCAAGACCGATCTGACGACCGAGCTGGTGAAGGAGTTTACGGAGCTGCAGGGGATCATCGGCGGCCTTTACGCGGCCTCGCAGGGGTTGAGTTCCACGGTGGCCGATGCGATCTACGACCAGTACCTGCCGGCCTCGGCGGGTGACGCGATTCCGCGCTCCGCGGAGGGCTGTCTGCTTGGTCTTGCGGACCGGATGGACAGCATCGCGAACATGTTTGCCCTGGGAATGGAGCCGAGCGGTTCCAAGGATCCATTCGCGCTGCGCCGTGCGGGTAACGCCATTGTGAGGATTCTGGCCGAGTCCAGCCTGCCGCTGAAGCTCTCAGATGTGCTGCAGGCGGCGGCCCCCAGCGCAGAGGGGTTGGCTCGTCTGCAGGCTTTCTTCGCGGAGCGCATTGACTTTTACCTGCGCGAGGGGCGCAGCCAGGCCTACGACGTCGTGCAGGCTGCGATGGCGGCAGGAGCTGACGATCTGCGCGACCTGTGCGCCCGATCGCAGGCGGTCAGCGAGGTGCGTGGCGGTGACGACTTCCTGGCGGTGAGTGCCGCGTTCAAGCGGATGAAGAATATTCTGGCGCAGGCGGGCTTTACGTCCTCGCCCGGTGTGGTGGCCAGCTATGCGGCCGGCAGTCCCGAGGGCGAGCTGCATCTCAAGTACACGGAGCTGCATGCCAGGGTCGCCGAACTCCGCGAGCGCCGAGCGTACCGCGAGGCGCTGGAGGCGATCGCCACGATTCGCCCCCAGGTCGACGCCTTCTTCGAAAGGGTGATGGTGATGGATCCCGACCCCGAGATCCGCTTGCAGCGGCTCTCTCTGCTGGCATTCGTCGTGCAGGGTTTCAGTTCGATCGCCGACTTCTCCGAGATCGTCACTGCCGGCTGAGGGTTCGACTCCGGACCCCGCCGCGGCGCTTGCCCGCTGCGGGTTGGGTTGCAGCGATCTCAGTTCAGCCGCTGGAGCTGAGCGACGAGTTTTTCAGCCAGCGGCTCGCCGCTCTCTGTCCAGAGGAGCCGGCTGGAGATGCCGCAGTGCTTCTCCACACTCAAGGTGAAGGCCAGCAGCTTCTCCACATTCTGCCGGATTCGCTCCGCCGCATCCTGGCCCAGGGATTGATCTTCCAGTGTCCAGGGGGTGTCCAGTCCAAAGTCCACCCGGATATGACCGTTCTGTTCATAGCTGGCGGCGTCGAACTCCGGTCCAAAGCCGATGATCTTTACCCGGGCCGGCTCCAGCCGCCATGCGGAGCGGGGGCCAGCTTCAGTCTCGCGGCTCTCCGGCGGCATCCACAGCATCCAGGACATCTCAAACTCGTAGGCCATGTCCTCGTGGAGTTGACTGGTGGCTTCGGCGACGGCGTTTTCGATGATCGAGCCCTCGGTATCGGTTGAGCGTTGGGCCCGCTCGTCGTTGACGTAGATGCGCTGGTAGGTGGGCGACTCGGTCCAGTCAATCGGACAGGCGCTTGCGGCCAGCACGCGCCCCAGTTCGGGATGGGGGCGGTTCTCCGCGGAGGTCGGCGGGTCGTTCCGGATGGCAGGCTGGTCCGCTTTGGCGATGAGGGCGAACTGCCGCAGAAGACCGAGCAGCGCCGCCGGCAGAGCCTCGAAGCGGAAGTTCGGATACCAGACGCTGAGATAGAGTTGATCGGCCATAACTCGATTCTACCGGTGCTGTCCTGCGGGTAGCTTCGGCAAGACGGCGCCGGGCCGGCCGCAGCGCCGGACGGGCGGCTCGCAATGGTGAGAGCGGCGAAGGCGAGGGAGGGGAATGAGAAGATAGGAGAGAGAAGCCATGCGGTTTTCGATCCAAAGATTTCGGTGGGTGCTCCTGGCAGGAGCTGTGGTTCTGATCATCGTGCTGGCCGCGTTCATCGGCTACGGGCGCTATCGCGCATTGCAGGCCTATCGCCAGATCATCGCGCACTCCGGAGTCTCCATCACTCGCGACTCCAACGGCGTCACCTACTCGCAGTCGGTGAAGGGCAGGAAGGTCTTTACCATCAGGGCGAAGACGGAGAGCGATCTGGGCAATGGGAAGTATGCCCTGCATGATGCGGAGCTGGTGCTGGACGACCACTCCGGCCAGCCCGCCGAACACATCTCCGGTTCGGAGATCGAGTACGACGAGAATGAGGGCGTGGCCCGCGCCGCAGGCGAGGTCTACATGGACATTGAACCGCCGCGGGTACTGACCAGCAGCGGTACAAAGTCCGCAAAGCCATCGGGCCCGCCGATCCGGTCCAGTCATTCGTCCAGGTCGAGTCCGCCGGATGGGTCCGGCACCGCCAGCCAGGTGATCCACGTCCGCACCAGCGGCCTGGTGTACGTGCGCAAGCTGGGCACGGCCTCCACGACCCAGGAGGCGGAGTTTACCTACGGCCAGATGCGGTGCACGGCCCTGGGAGCGGTATTCAATGCCAACCTCAGCACCCTCGATCTGCTCTCCAACGTCCGCATGGACGGCCTGGCGCATGGGCATCTGCTGCATGTGACCGCCCTCCGGGCGGACATGGACCGCAACACGAACATCGCGAATCTGAGCCGGCCCGTGGTTACCTCCGAAGGGCGAACCGCCCAGGCGGACAGGGCCATCCTGCACATGCGCAAGGATGGCTCGATTCAGGAGGTTCAGGGGATCGACCACGTGGTGATGAACATGGGCACAGAGACGATTACGGCCAGCCGCCTGGATGCATGGCTGAGCCCGCAATCGGTTCCGCAGTCAGCCCGGCTCTCCGGCGATGTGGAGATGACGGACACCAATCCACTGCTCCCGAGGAAGGGATCCGCTGCGGTGGTGGATGCGCTGTTTGACGCCAAGGGCTCACCCACCCGGGTGGTTGGCACCGGCGCGGTGAAACTCTCTGAGATCGACCGCCGTGGCAGCGCGCGCGGCCTGGAGCGCACGGCCGCGGGCGAGCGCATGGTGGTCTTGTTTGCTCCCGCCAGAAAGGAGACCGGACGCAACTCCCCGACCGGACACAACGCCTCCCAGGTGCAGGAGATCGACGCCAGCGGCAGCGCCGCCGCCAGCGGGGAGTCTGTGGCTGCGAAGACGACCGCGGGATCGAACCCGGCCGGCGCGCCGGGTGAGTTGAAGAACACTCAGATACGGGCCGACAACCTGCGGGTGCTGTTTGCGGACAGCGCAGGCCAGCAGCAACCCCAATCACTGTTTGGCGCCGGCCATACCCTGCTGCAGCAGGACGCCCCGCTGGGGGCGCAGGAGATCAGCACGGGGGATACCCTGACGGTCTCCTTTGCCGAGGCTCCGGTACGGGCGGACAAAGCGGGAGCCGGACCGGTATCTGGTCCGGGAGCGGAGCCGGGGACCAAGCCGGAGTCCAAGCCCGGAGCCAGGCCGGGAGTCGGCGAAGCTCTCACCGTCTCCTCTGCCATCCAGAGCGGCCACGTGACCGTTCGCAACCGTGCCGCGTCTGCGCCGCCCAAAGCCGGAGAGCATGCCGGCCCAGGGATGCAGCCGGGGGCGGTCTCCACCGGATCTGCCCAGCGAGCTACCTATCTGGGCTCCACCGAGGTGCTGACGCTGAGTGGGGATGCGCACCTTTATGACGCGAGCGGCTCGATCTCGGCTCCCACGATCTCCTTGAACCAGCAGACCGGAGATGCGGATGCAAGCGGTGGAGTGCAGGGCGCGTTTCAGAATAACTCCTCCTCAACGGGGGGGGGCGCAAGCGGTACAGCCGGTTCAAGCCCTGAGGCGGAGCCAGTAACCCATGTGCTGGCCGCCAGCGCTCACTTTGACCACGCCGTTCAGCTAGCCACGTTCTATGGCAGCGACCAGATGCCGGCCCGCATGTGGCAGCAGGCGTCGCAGGTGCAGGCGGCGCGGCTGATCTTTGATGGGTTGCATCGGACCTTCAGCGCGCGTCCTGCCCAGCCTGGGGTGATGATCCATGCCATGTTCGCCTCGAACTCAGCAGGCCAGGGCCCGACAGACCAAGGCCCGGCAAACCAGAGCCCGGCAGGGGTGAGAGGGGCGACCAAAGGGACGAAGACGACAGTAGTTTCTCCCGGCGCAGGCCGCCAGCCGGCACGGTCCAAAGGGGCTGGCGAACAAGCCGCCACCATCATCCGCGTAGCCAGCCCGAAGATGGACTACAACGACCTGCAGCGGGAGGCTACCTTCTCTGGAGGCGTGACCATACTGAATGAGAACGGTGAGGTCCGCGGACAGAGGGCCGTGGCTTATCTGACCGCTGCTGCCAACCCGGCCGGGGCCAAGCCGTCGGGTGGGGGGCCTGCCCCGGCTCTGGCCGCCCGGCCCAACCCTCTGGGGAGCTCCATTGATCACGTGGTGGTGGATGGCGCTGTGCAGGTGGAGCAGCCGGGCAGGCATGGTACAGGAGAGAGGCTGGTGTACAGCGTTCCCCAGGGCACCTACCTGCTGACAGGAACCCCGCAGGCGCCGCCCCGCATCGTGGACGCGCAGCAGGGCAACATCACCGGGAAGAGCCTGCTCTTTGGGGATGCGGGTAGTACGATTGTAGTAACCGGCGAGGCCGGTGGCGCCAAAGCGAAGGGTGGTCGTGTGCGCACCGAGACGCATCTGAGTTCGGGAAGAGAGGAGAGGCAGTAACGGCATGAAAACCCTCGAGACCGAGGATCTGAGCAAAGCTTATGGTGGGCGTCAGGTGGTGCGCGGTGTCAGCCTCCAGATTCATGAAGGGGAGGTGGTCGGGCTTCTGGGGCCAAATGGTGCGGGAAAGACGACGTCATTTTATATGATCGTCGGCCTGGTGCGGCCGGACTCTGGCTCCATCCGGACGGGTGGAGTGGATATTACGCGGACTCCGATGTATCTGCGGGCGCGGGAGCACCGCATCAGCTACCTGCCGCAGGAGCCGTCGGTCTTCCGCAACCTCTCCGTGGAGGAGAACATCCTGGCTGTTCTGGAGACGCAGCCGCAAACCTGGGAGGCGCGCCGGCAGCGCGCCGAGAGCCTGATTACGCAGTTGAACCTGGGGCACGTGCGCAAGACGCGCGGTTATGCCCTCTCCGGCGGAGAGCGCCGCCGTGTGGAGATCGCCCGCTGTCTGGCCATTGATCCGGCGTTTATTCTTCTCGACGAGCCATTCTCCGGCATCGACCCGATTGCGGTGCTGGAGTTGCAGCAGATCATCTTTGATCTGAAGGCCTCCGGAATCGGGATTCTCATCACCGATCACAACGTCCGGGAGACGCTGTCGGTGACGGATCGCGCCTACATCATCAATGAGGGCCGTATCTTCCGCACCGGAACTCCCGGTGAGCTGGGCAGCGATCTGGATGTGAAACGGGTGTATCTCGGGGAAGGCTTTTCCCTGGTTTAGCCTCGCCTGGCGCGGGTGGGATGGTGGCGCGCCCGCGCGGACGGCAGTGGGTGGATCCCCCGGGGTGCAGGGTGGCCGATCCTCTCCGTACGCGCCTCTCCCCTGGGGTATCGTTCTTGATTCCCTCACTTTCGACTCAATTCCGAGTTGGGCGATAAACTGGTCCTTAACTTGCTAGGGGGAGTGCCCTCTGCACGGTTTGGGCCCTGAAAGATGATTCTCTCGCGAGGTCGTACCCTGTGTTGCAGCCTCACCTCAATGTCAAGCTCTCGCAGCGCCAGATACTGACCCCTGGGTTGGTCCAGATGGTCAGTGTCCTTGCGCTGAACAAGATCGAGCTCCAGGACATGATCAACGGTGAACTGGTGGCGAATCCGATTCTGGAGGAGATCGACGAGGCCACCGAGACCCTGGACGAGCGAACTGCCCGGGAGGGATCCCTGGAGCAGAGCGCGGAGGAGATCTCGGGCGGGGTGGAGCAACAAAAGGCGGATCCGTTTGAAGAGATCGACTTTGGAAGCTACTTCCAGGACTATCTGGATCCGGGCTACCGAACCTCTTCCAGTTTCGAAGAGCTGGACAAGCCCTCCTTTGAGCAGTTTCTCTCCCAACCCAGCACACTGACCGATCACCTGATGTGGCAGATTGGCTCTTTGACCATGAGCGAAGAGCTGCGCATGGCCGTTGATCTGATCATTGGCAACCTGGATGAGAACGGCTATCTGACGGCCAGCGATGAGGAGCTTTTCCGGTCACTGGCAGAGACTCTGGGGCGGGTCCCGGCGAGGGCGGAAGGGCCGGAGCAGGCCGGGCAACTCGAGGATGCGAAGAGCACGGAGGGTTCGGACGGAGGCCAGGAGCAGCCTGAGATTTCGGCGCTGGTGGAGAAGGCGCGCGGGGTGGTTTCCCGGCTGGATCCTCCTGGCGTGGGCGCTCGCGATCTGCGTGAGTGCCTGCTGTGGCAGGTTCAAAGCCTGCGCCATGATCTTGAACTGGCGCAGTTGCGGCGGCGCAGGGCGGAGCAGGATTCAGGGCGGAAAGACGAGCCTGGTGAGCCGGTCAGCGCGCAGCGGTTGGCCGTGATGGAGACGGCCATCCTGATCATCAAGGAGTTTCTGGGACTGCTGCAGAAGAGAGATATGCGGGAGCTGGTTCGGCTGTGTAAACGCCCTGTGGAGCGCGTGGAGGAGGCGGTGGAGCTGATCCGCACGCTGGATCCTCGTCCGGGCCAGCGGTATGTCCAGGCGGAGGCACGGCTGATCGAGCCGGATGTAGCCTTCGTCAAGCGGGATGAAGAGTACGTTGTGGTGATGAACGATGAGGGATTGCCCTCGCTGCGGTTGAATCGGAGCTATCGGCGGATGCTGCATGAAAAGAGCGCCGACCGGGAGGTTCGGGACTACGTCAAAGAACGGTATAAATCGGCCATCCAGTTGCTGCGCAACATCGAGCAGCGCAAGAACACCATCCTGCGTACCTGTGAGGTGATTGTTCGCCGGCAGCGCGAGTTCCTTGAGCGCGGGGTGGAGTACCTGCATCCGATGATGATCAAGGAGGTGGCCGAAGAGATCGATGTCCATCCCTCTACCGTCAGCCGGGCCGTGGCGAATAAATATGTACATACCGCACAGGGTGTTTATGAGCTAAGATTCTTCTTCTCCGAGGGTGTTGGTGGTCCCGAGGGGGGAGATCTTCCCCTGCTTCTGCTCAAGCGGCGGGTGAAGAAGCTGATTGAGGAGGAGGATCCGCGCAAGCCGTGGACCGACGAGTACCTTGCCGCGGAGCTGCAGCGGCAGGGTATTCACGTTACCCGGCGCACTGTGGCCAAATATCGTGAAGACATGCAGATTCCCAGCACACACCAGAGACGCCAGCGTTAAAGCAGTCTTTCTGGGAGGGGTGTTTTGGAGAGGCGTGCAGCGGTGTCTTGCCCATGCGGGAGATGGCCGGTGCGTTTCAGGCTCCGCACTTCATCCAGGAGGAGGACTCCGGGGAGGCTGTGAGGAAGCCTGAGGCAACTCCTCAGGGTGCAGGGTCCGATGGACTCCTGGCTTTGGATGGCGGAGTTCGTTGCCTGCACCACCGGGCTGTTGCTTAAAGCGATCTCAAATCAGTTCTTTCCAGGAAGTGGGTGTGATGCCGGATCCGGCTGTGGAGAGAGCGGAGAAGCGATCCGATGAAAGAACGCTCCAGCGGCAAGGACCTTCGGCTAAACCTGGCGGCTCCAGAATGCATCTCATAGGACTCAACCGCAGCAGATCTGCTGCAAGGAGAATGCTTCATGACCATCGAATTCACCGGACGTCGCACGGTAGTAACCCCAAAGCTGAAGTCGATTGCCGAGTCAGGTATGGAGCGCCTGGCCCTGGTAACCAATCGCTGCACCAGCGCGCACTTCATCCTGAGCGAAGACAAGTACCGGAAGATTGCGGAGGTCAGGCTGCAGTGCCGCAATGAGAGCCTGGTAGCAGCCTGTGAGTCCACGGAGATGGAGGCAGCCCTTCGCGATGCGCTGCAGAAGGTGGAGATGCAGGCAATCCGTCACAAGGAGCGCTATGCGACGGTGCGGGTGCGCCCGAGGCCGGAGGTCCAGCCGGGGGCGATTGAGGCGATGTCGGCGTAGGTGTACCCAAGTCCGCAGCGCTTGCCTCGACGGGTAGCGTTGCTCTCTGCAAACGAACGCTGCTGGTGAACCCATCTGCTCGAATCTGCCGACCAGGCGATCGCGGGCAGGTGGGTTCTTTTGTTGCCGGGTTTGGGGGGGTGAAGATGAGGGTCTGGGGCAGCCTGTGCTGCCGGGATGGAAGGAAAGCGCCGACGCGCGCCACTCCTCTGAATACCCGGCGAAGGGAAGATGCTAGGATTCCTTCATGGTCCACGATTCTGTACCTGCGAAGGCCCCTGCCCAGGGAGCAAAGGTGCGAAAGAGGGCGTCGGCAAAACGCATGGTGCGAGCGCAGCCTAAGACATCCACCCGAGTGCAGGACGGAGAACCTCGCGAACTGGTGATCCTCACCGGGCTCTCCGGATCGGGTAAGCTCTCAGCCCTGAAGGCCTTCGAGGACCTGGGGTACTATTCGGTGGATAACCTTCCTTTGGATTTGATTCCCCGCTTTGCGGATCTGGTGGCCAAGTCCGCCGAGATCACCCATGCCGCCCTGGTGGTGGATGTGCGTGAGGGCAGCCGCCTGGAGCGCTTCCCCGCGATTCTGACCAAGGTGCGGAAGGTGCTTCCCACTCGAGTTGTCTTTCTGGAGGCCGCAGAGGACGTACTGGTGCGGCGCTTCTCAGAGACGCGGCGGCCTCATCCGCTGGGACGGGGGGAGCGGGTGATCGCTTCAATCCAGGCGGAGCGGAAGAGGCTGGATCCGGTGCGCAACGTGGCGGATATTCTTCTGGATACCTCGCGGTTCAACGTGCACGAGCTGCGGGCGCACATCAACGCAGCGTTCAGCCGGGGGGTGGGTAAGAGCGACCGCAATCTGACCATCTCGGTAACCAGCTTTGGGTTCAAGAATGGGGTGCCGAGCGATGCGGACCTGGTCTTTGATGTGCGATTTCTTCCCAATCCGCACTTCATTCCGGAGTTTCGCAACCTGAGCGGCAAGCATCCCAAGGTGGCGAAGTACGTTCGGCAGTTTCCCCAGACCACGGAGTTTCTGGAAAAGGTGACGGAGATGCTGACGTTTCTTCTGCCGCACTACATTCATGAGGGCAAGAGCTATCTGACGATTGGCATCGGCTGCACCGGGGGACAGCATCGCTCCGTGATGATCGCTGAGGAGTTGAAGAAGCGGCTGGCCGCCGCGGGATATCGGGCCAAAGCGTCGCATCGGGATATGCCCAGGTAGAAGTACACTGATTCTGGATGAACGTGTCTCTGCGCAAGCGCCCTGTACTCTCCGAAACCGGCAGCATCGTCCCAGATCTCAGGAGCGTTGCATGAAGCCGGTTCTCCGTCTGCTGAGGTACATGCGACCGTACGCGCTGTACTGGGGCTCCTCGGTGCTGCTGATGGCGCTGGTGGGGGCGCTGATGGCCTTCCGTGTCCTGCTGATCAAGCCCATTATCGACAATGTGCTCAGCGCCGCCGCCTCGCCGAATCGGGTGCTGGACTTTGTAATTCCTCACACGCATTTCCATATCAACCTGCAGATCCTGCTGCCGTCCCGCTTCCACAATGCGTGGACCGTGGTGGCGATTGCCCTGGTGGTCTCAGCGATCGTGAAGAACGTCTGCGACTACCTGGGAACGCTGCTGGCCAACAAGGCCGGATTCGGGATGATTACGGATCTGCGCAACGATCTTTACAACTCGATGCTGAGCCGTTCCACGGCGTTCTTTCAACGGCACACCTCCGGTACGCTCATCTCTGCCCTGATCAACGATGTGGAGCGGGTACAGTCCGCCATGGCGCCGATCATGAGCGACTTTCTGCAACAGGCGTTCACGCTGCTGTTCATGATTTGCACGGTGATCATTGCGGGTGGGTCGATGTCCTGGGTGCTGGTGATCTTTGTGCCTATCATCGTGCTCTCCACCCGGCGGGTGGGCAGCAGCGTGCGCACCACAACACGGCGCGGACAGGACAAGCTGGCAGAGATTCAGAATATTGTGCAGGAGACCATCACCGGCCACGGGATTGTGAAGGCCTTTGGGATGGAGCACTGGGAGATGAACCGCTTCCGCCGTGCGGCGGAGCGCCTGCTCTCCGCCAATATGCGGCGGATCGCCGTGGAGTCCATCTCTTCGCCGCTGATGGATGCGCTGGGGGCGGTGGCGATCGCACTGCTGCTGCTTTATGGACGAGTGTTTATTCTGCATGGGGGCACGGCCGGGGACTTCATCACCTTTCTGATTGCGGTGATTGCGTTGTACGATCCGGTGCGCAAGATGCCAACGTACTATAACGCCTTTCAGCAGGCAGTAGGCGCCAGCGAGGATATCTTCAAATTCATCGACGCCCAGGACGAGGTATTGGAGCGCAAGAAGGCTCTGAATCTCACCGAGTTCAAGGGGCTCATCGAGTTCCGTGAGGTCTGCTTTGCGTATGAGCGCGATGGAGTGCATCGAGAGGTTCTGCACGGAGTGAATCTGAACGTTCGCCGTGGCGAGGTGGTGGCCCTTGTGGGCCCGAGCGGAGCGGGGAAATCGACCCTGGTGAACCTGTTGCCGCGGTTCTATGACGTCACCGGCGGAGCGATTTTTCTGGATGACCATGACATCCGGGATCTGACGCTGGCCTCGCTGCGCCGGCAGATCGGCAAGGTGACGCAGGAGACGGTGCTGTTCAACGACACGGTGCGCCACAACATCGCCTACGGACAGCCCGATGTTCCGATGGAGCGGATTGTGGCAGCGGCGAAGGCGGCACTGGCGCATGGCTTTATCGAGCATCTTCCCAAGGGCTATGACACCGTGATCGGGGAGGACGGCACGCGGCTTTCGGGCGGAGAGCGGCAGCGGCTGGCCATTGCCCGCGCGCTGCTCAAGGACGCTCCTATCCTGATTCTGGATGAGGCCACCTCATCCCTGGATGCGGAGAGCGAGGCCGCGGTGCAGGCGGCGCTGGCAAACCTGATGCAGGGCCGCACCGTGCTGGTGATTGCGCACCGGTTGTCGACGGTCCGCCGCGCGGACAGGATCGCGGTGATGGAGAGCGGTTGCATCACCGAACTTGGATCACATGAGGAGTTGCTGGCGCTGGGCGGAACCTACAGCCGGCTCTATCAGCTCCAATTTGGCGAGGCGGAGAGTGAGCTGGCCGAGGTGGGAGAGGGAACTGCCTGAGCCTGTGGTCGGGGGAAGTTTGATTCTTTCGGGAGTGGGCCGGAAGGCAAGGTTTACACTATAGCCATCGCAAGCAACTATGGCTGGAACTCTGTTCATCATCTCCGCTCCCAGCGGATCGGGTAAATCGACGCTGGTCAATGAGGTTCGCCGCCTGGTGGCGGGTCTGGAGTTCTCCGTCTCGTATACCACGCGAAGGCCGCGCGGCTCAGAGGAGGACGGACGAGAGTACCATTTCATCTCCCGCGAACGCTTTGAGCAGATGATCGCTGCCGACGGGTTTCTGGAATGGGCGGAGGTCTTCGGAAACTACTATGGAACCGCTCTCTCCGCGCTGGATACCGCCAGGGAGCATGGCGCCGATCTGCTGCTGGATATCGATGTGCAGGGAGCGCTGCAGGTGATGGAGAAGATGCCGGAGGCGGTCTCGATCTTCATTCTGCCCCCCAGCCCGGAGGTTCTGGAGCGGCGGCTGCGCAATCGGAGTCAGGCAGAGGGGGTGGCGAACGAGGCGGTGATTCAGACGCGGTTGTCAGAGGCGCGCACCGAGCTGCGAAAGATCGAGGAGTACCGGTATGCCCTGGTGAACGATGTTCTGGATCAGGCTGCCGCGGAGATGCGGGCGATCATCCTGGTAGCGCGGGGAGAGGCAAGCCCCGCGGAGGGCGATCTGGCCGCGCAGTGCATTACCGGCGCCAGAGCGCCAAGGCTGGAGGCGGCGCTGGCCTGCTTTGGATTGATGACCGCCGATCTCTGAACGCGGGTGTGTGAATTCGGCTGTATGGATTCAAGACGCGCCCGGCGAACATAAGTGAAGTTGCACGGATTTCCACTGGTGGTGGATCAGGATAGAGACGATATTCGGGTTAAAGTGGCGCCGTTCGGCGCTAACATGAATCATCGCTCCGGAGGGTCATTAATGGCATTCATGGAACCGCTCCAAAACAAGTACAGTCTTGTCAAAGGCGCCGCGAGGCGCGCGCGCCAGTTGCAGTCTGGCGCTCCATCCCTGGGAGTTTCAAACTCCACCAAGGTTTGCCGCGTCGCTCAGGATGAGATTCGTGTGGGGAAGGTCACCTACACTGTCTCGGACGCGCCGCTGCCGACGGTGGACGTTCCCAGATGAGCGATTCCGAGCAGACCTCCCCGCCGAACTTCGCGGCGGTCCGCCAACAGTTCCACGCCTATGTGGGTTTTCTGCGGGATATGGGGATCTACGATCTCTATCATCGCAACGCTCCGAAGACCCTGCTTCCGGAGGGGCTGCGAGTAATGCCGCAGGCCGCTGTGCAGGCTACAGGGGTGAGAGCCGAGGCTGCCGGAGCTTCCCGGCAGGGTTTTGCCACGGCACAACGCCAAACTCCAGGCTCCCTGCCGACGGCTGCCGCAGGGGCGCATCGTTCGCCGGCGCCTC
>JAJZDM010000004.1:82217-89798 GCA_021806005.1 Acidobacteriota bacterium
CTTCTCTCCAGCGGCTGAAGGCTCCATCTCAAAGACTGAAGGCTCATCGTTCATGGCGAAACCGCCCTCTCTGGATCTTCTTGCTCCCTATCCTGAGCGTATTGTTCCTGCGGCAGAGCGCCCGGCGGCGCTGCAGGCGGTGCGAGCGGCGATCGGCGAGTGCACGCGTTGTCCGCTGGCCTATGCGGGCCGTCACAATATTGTCTTTGCGGATGGAGATCCCAACGCGCGGCTGATGTTTGTGGGCGAGGGCCCGGGAGCCGATGAGGATGCCTCCGGGGTGCCCTTTGTGGGCAAGGCCGGCCAGTTGCTGAACAACATGATTGTGGCGATGGGCCTGCGGCGCGAGGAGGTGTACATCGCGAACATCGTGAAGTGCCGTCCACCGGGAAACCGGACGCCGGAGTTTGTGGAGGCGACGACCTGCTCCGAGTTTCTGGTCCAGCAGATCGATATTGTGCATCCGGAGGTGATCGTCGCCCTGGGGTTGACGGCGGCGAGCTATCTGCTAGGCGTGAAGCAGTCGCTGGCCTCGATGCGCGGGCGGTGGCAGAGCGTGCGCGGAGCCAAGGTGATGGTGACGTACCATCCTGCCTATCTGTTGCGCGATCCGCGCCAGAAGGCTGAGGCGTGGAAGGATCTGAAGCTGGTGATGACGGAGATGGGACTCGCGCCTCCGCAGCGTCCCTCCTGAGGGAGTTGCGGGGCTATGGCAGGCGTTGAGGGGTCTCCGCCTCCGTTTGGAGGGAGTGGCCTCCGCCTGCTAAACTAAGTTTGCTTTCCAGAATGTGGGGCTGTAGCTCAGCTGGGAGAGCGCCTCGTTCGCAACGAGGAGGTCAGCGGTTCGATCCCGCTCAGCTCCACCAAAAGATCCATCCAATTTAAGCTGCGGGCGTAACACCTGCCCGAGAGCCGCTGTGGGCGTTTTGCCTGACTCAATTGCCGAGATCCATATCCCCGAATTGACAACCACGATCATATGAGGCGGAGGCTTCCTGCCTGCCTCTTCTCTGTACGAACTTCCTGCACCAGACGCTCCACAGATTGAGGGGTGTACCCCTTGTGCTTGTCGTTAAGCCCAAGCGCGTTCAGTTCGTCGAGGGTCTTGCGCAACTGTTGGCGCGGTAGGTGCGGAATGCCTCCCAAAACAACTCGCTGGTCGTCCTGATCTCCTGCTTCGCCAGTCGCTCCGCCTGGCTGGCGAGGTCTGAGGGAAAGCTGACGGTGAAGGTGCGGCACATCCGGGAGATGGCTTTCATGCTGCAACCTTATAAAACATTACAGTGTAAGACAATGCAGACGAGATATTTTCCTGTCCACTTCGAAAGTATCCAACGTGTAGACCGCGTGCGTACATCTGTCTTTGGCGAGCCCAATGGTGACGACCGGGTGAATCTTGAGACGAAAGGGCCGGGAGTTGGGGTCGAAAAGGGACCCACCGGACCGAACCGGCAGGTCTGCATCTTAGCTTGTGCGGTCACTGCGTTTGTCCCAGCTTCATCTTCCGGGAGACATCCTTGTGTGACCGGGCTTCGAGACCTCGCGCACCCGCAACGGGAGTGTTGCGGTGAGGTAACGGATCTAACAAGAGAACATTGACGCCGGTTTTTATAGGCGAAAGGTTCTTGCCAGGGCGGCCCTTTTCGCTGGCAGTGTAGTGGCGTTGCGGGAGCCACCTGGGTCCGCACCGTGCCGGTCCGTCGGGCAAAATCGGCGCTATGGCGCGCCATCCCTGCCTGTGGAGGGCGAAGGAGGCGGTGGTGCTGTCATATCGATGAAGAGGTGGAGTGCGCAACCGGATTGGCGGCCGGATCCCGAGGGTCGGATACATGCAAGAATTGAGAGAGCTCGAGCATGGAACGGGCTGAGCGCGACGACCAACAATATTTCATTCCGTGCACGGCGGAGAGCCTGAAGAGAGGGGATTGCAATGCGTTCAGCGCAGATCGAGGGACCGTGCAGGAGAGTGCATCGACCTTCCGTTGGCTCGAGACGCCAGATCGAACGCGCCGCGCTCTATCTATGCTTAACTTGCCTCATTCTGGGCTGCTCCTTGAGTATCTGGTGGGCCCGGAGGTGGCCGCTCGTCGGCGACGCTTCGCTGATCCGCTATGTGGTCTTCCTGATGCGAAGCGGAATGAAGCCCTATGTCAACATCGTTGACATCAATCTTCCCGGAAGTTACTTGCTCGAGTATGGTGCGATGCAACTCTTCGGCTGGGGAGCACACGGCTTAAGAGCTTACGACGGCTTCCTTTGTATCTCTCTCTGTACATTAAGCTACTTCGCTGGAGGCAAAGAGGGTCAGGAGCGACTCTTTTGCTTGGCGGGCGGATTGCTTTTCGTTCTTATACACCTCCATGATGGTGTGTTCCAGGCGGGGCAACGAGATGAGGCGATGGCCGTCCTGGCAGTGGGCGCAGCGGTTGTGATGATTCGAGGTGAAGGACTCACCTTAACAACGCTGTTTCTTTTTGAATCACTTATCGGCCTTAGCTTGACGATAAAACCCACATTGCTGCCGATGACGTTGCTGCCTCTGGCGCTTTGGCAGACAACCACCGACCGAACATTCAAGGGTGCGCTTAGACTCTTCGGCGCAGGATCCCTCGGAGTCATGTTCCCCGTCACCCTGGTGCTGTTGTGGCTCCGCTCCTACCACTCTCTCCACGCCTTCTGCGACGTATTGCGGACAATCGACCTGCTGCATGGGGAGCTTGGAAGGAAGAGCGTCTGGTGGCTGGTTCCGCACGCAGCGTCTCCGGTCATCTTGCTATTTCTGCCGTGGTTAATCGTGGTCGCAACCGGCCGTCCCGCGTTTGACCGGCCTCGGACGCTGTTGTTCGGTGCGGCTTGCTGCGGCTTGCTATCCTACGTTGAGCAGGGTAAGGGGCTGGCGTACCAACGGTATCCATTTCTCGCGATCTGGCTTGTTCTTGTCTTTTTAGATTTCGCACGGGCCGCGATGTCGATTGGAGCGCCCCGGGTGACAGCGGTTGCAGCGCTTCTAGCGGTCTCTTTCGGATTCGCCCCCAAATTGACGTCTGAGACGGAATCCTTCGATACAGCATCTCCCTTGCAAAAGAGCCTTGAGCGAGCCCTGCACGAAGACGGGACGGTGGGGTCTGTTCAATGCATCGACACCTACGGCGGATGTGTTAATGCGCTCTACGATCTGCGCATCAAACAGGCGACCGGTTATCTTTACGACTGCTATTTATTTGCTCCGCCCAGCGGGATAAGAGACAGCTACAGGAAGGAATTTCTTAGTGCATTCGACTCAGCGAATCCTTCAATCGTTATCGTGACAGACAATCAATGTTTTCATGTGGAGCGAAGCTTTGCCCGGATCGCGTCCTGGCCTGAGTTCGACGAGCAGTTGAGTAAGCACTATACCGTAAGAGAGAGGTGGACATCCCAGATCAGCTACAAGTGGTGGACCCGCCCTGAGGTTCCAACTGCCTATACCGTATATATCCGTAGGTGAACCTAGTGCGGAGCCTCGGGGCATCTTTGAACAAAGCTCGCTGAGTTCCTGAAGGACGGAATCTACTGCGGCGGCCCGGGCGGGGGTGCGCGGGCTTCGATTTTAGCGTCGGACGGATCTTTCGAGGCCGCTGTCCGACTCGTCTACGCTCCGAGAGCAGCCTCTACGGCTGGCCGTCTTGGAATCAGCCCGAGCCGCTGTTTCTTTTTGTTGAACCGAGTCGGATAAATCCTCGACTGACCAATGTACCGCCGTAACCCGTTCAGCCTGGGCATGTGGAAGGCACGCGGACCGACAAATCCACTCAAATCCTTGCGCTCTTCTGCGATCCATCTCAGAGACGACTTTTGGACGTCCGCTCAACATGCCAGTTATTTCCCAATTCGAACACGCCCATACGCTGTTTCGGGACACCGTGCCAGGATTAATACCCTGGTAACACATCGCTTTTCCCCTATGTGGGGAATCGGTGCTAGTCTTGACTTGGTCCTCTGACTCACTTTCACTCCCTAGGTTTCGATATCAACGCAGCCTAACCTACGGCATCTTATTCGGTCGGCGTGAAGCAAATGTCATTCCGGGTCCCCGCTCTGCGCGGCAGCTCTTCAAAAGCTGGCCAGGCTGTGCCCTTTTCCCGCCGAGTCGATAATTTGAGGAAAATATGGCAACTATCATTAAGAACCCGAACCCGTGTGTCTTAATGCTCTTGGCGCTCGAGTTCATCGTGGCATCTGCGTCTTCAGCTCAAACATTCCCGTCCTTCGGCGCGCCAGCTGAGCAATCGCAACTACTGTTGGATGCTGGGGTCTCTTCGGCGCAGGTCCCGAACGGCCTTTACACGTCCGTATTGATGTCCGTATATTCATATGGCGGTGCCCTAAATTATTCAATATCAACCAACGGGACGACCTCAGCCTATAATATTCAGGCATCCGGTCAGCCCCTCACTTCGAGCGTCGGCGCCAGTACTACGGTTCCGTATATTGACTGTTTGGCGAGCCATCCCAGTACTTGCTCTGCGTCAGTTGGTGTCTTCCAGGGCAATATTTATATAACTTATGCAGACGCTAACACTCTTGGAATTGATGTAATAGAGGCTGTTCCAATTGCCAACAATGTCGCCTATACATTCCGCTTGGTTTACCAGTCTTCCGCCGTTAACCTCACAACCTCGCCTGCTATGACGGTGTTCACAAACTCAGATGGGATTCCTCAACTGGTGATCATTTTCGGTTCAGACATTACGAATGTAAACAATGCATTCTACGAACTAACCCAAAGCGGCTCTGGAACGTGGAGTTTGAGCGACTCAAATATGGGAGGCGACCCCAACCTGAACATCTCAAGTGCCTCTCAGCCGGCCGTCGCGGAATTAAATGGCACTCTTTGGCTATGTTCACAGCAGAATAATTCTAGTCGCTATATGTTTGTTTACAGCAGTACCGACGGTACTACATGGAGTTTCAACGGGGAAAAGAGCCTAGCAATGGGTAGTGGCGGATCCATGGTGGTATTTAACAATACCCTAGTGCTTGCGACCCAACAGGATAGTTCAGCGCATGACCTTTTCGTTTTCGAAAGTACGGATGGGACAAACTGGACGGCTAACCAATATACAGGTATCCAAATCGGGTCCACTCCAGCACTTTCCCTTTATAACGGAGACCTTTCGCTTCAATTTCAATCAAATAGTGGCGACCCGACGCCGCTCTTTACCGCCCTAGCTTCCAATTAAACAGACTCGAGAGTGGTCGGTGGTGTGTTGCCGTGTTCTGGCGACCGCCTCAAACAAAGGTGGCTGGCGGGGTGCTATTCGTGGCCCTTCCAAGGCTGAGTTGCCACTGCAGCGACAGAATGGCCTCAGTCGTCCTTGAAGTGCCCCAAGCACTAGCGGTTCAGGCTGGAGTCCAAGGTTTCAGTTTGCGCATAGCCGAGTCTCTTGAAGCAACGGAGCGCTGCCGCCTGCCTGCCAAAGAAAGATCGAAGTTGATGATCCGTCGACTCTTACTTCTCAATTCCATCATCATATCTCAAGTTGTTCCGCGCGGAAATCTGAGGCCGATAGCCGTTGATAGTCTTACCTCCTCGATTTGCGGCATGGTGACAGATCGGTCTGGGTCTGCTGTTTCGGGTTACGTAACTGCTTTTGATTTGCGGATTGTCGACGGGAGGGAGCGGTTGATTGAGAGGTGCTCCGCTGAGACGAGCAAGAATGGCAGTTACTTGTGTCCGAACCTACCAGCCGGTAGCTATCTGGCCGTCTTCAACCCGCATCATCCTGTTGGAAAAGCACCTTCTGCTTCACTTGATAATTCCGGGGGTAACGCCGCTTCCTTCGATTTCTATCCGGGAGCGACGGACTTGGCGAGCGCTCTCTCGATTGATTTAAAAGAAGGTGATACCGCGACAGCTGATTTCGGCCTTGGCCCCACCGTTGGTGTCCACATTCGCGGCAGCATACCTGCCGACCCGAAGGATGCAGAGTTCACGCTCTATTGCCGATCCCGCGGCGGAGAAGTAAATACCGGGGCATACTTTGGGTACTCTCCGCTGTCGGGTGTTTTCGACGCCAGCGGAGTTCCACCCGGGTCTTACAGGTTGTCTGTTCGCTGGTATTCACTCGGTACAGAATATGCCAGCACTCAAGATCTATTCGTCGGTAGCCGGGATGTGGTCGGAGTCGCGGTCACAGCAATTTGGAATGCGTCGATCGGCGGGAGGGTCGTCGTTGCAGATGGACAGACTAACGCCGTTCATCGGCTAATTCTTTACAGCAAAGACTCAAATATTCCTGACCAGTCTGCGGATGTCAAAGCTAACGGTACGCTCAAGTTTGCCTCAGTCCCCCCAGCATCCTACGTCCTCATGATATCTGGGGGCGGTGCGGCATGCGTAGCATCGATCGTGATCAATGGCCGGTATCAAGCCGGACCGGACCTTGAAGTGCCGCCGGGACCCGCAGGACTCTCCTTGGTGGTTAATGCGGTCAGATGTTCTGGGATGATTCAAGGATCGATCGATCTTGGGGACATTGACCCCGACCGAGTTTTAATCGTTGTTGAGTCGGAGGGCTCCGGTGTAACCATCGCATTGCAGGCGGATCATCTTGGGAAATTCCGAGTAGGGGACATTCCGTCCGGCCGGTACCGGGTTTTCGCTTGGCCAAGCGATTCCAATGTCGAATATCGCAATCCCCATTTTCTTGAAGGCTATAGAGCTTATTGCACTGAGGTGTCTGTCGTCGACGGGGAGCTTGAGGATGATCTTCAAGTGTTGCTGCTGCCCCTGCCTTCATCACGATCTGGCATGGAATGGACTGGCCGATTATAGGTTCGAAGGACTCTCTCGCAAGTTCTGTGGCTTTATCTGATTGATAGGGCATGGACGGGGTGTTATCAGGAGGCATAGGCGACGTCGCTCTGGCAGGAGTAGTGCACCGGCTTTTACTGCGCATTCCACCATGCAGTCATCCTTTGAGTCGCGGTAAACTCCGTCCATCTCTCCGGTGGCCCAAGCCGCCTCTGGAGCATCTGGGGGTTGCGGCCGAACTTGTCCTGCAGCACGCGGAAAACTTCCTCTTCAATCTCCAGACTGATGGCAAGGCCACCTGCCTGGAGCACCTTCTCGATGGCTATGGCGGGCGTCCCTCCAAACTCAATTGCCGAGATCCATATCCCTGAGTCGACAACGACGATCATAGGAGGCGGCGGCTTCTTCTCTGCTTCTTCTCGGTGCGAACCTCCCGCACCAGACGCTCCACATCTTCAGGCGTATACCCCTTGTGGTCGTCGGCGCGTCCCAGTGCGTTCAGTTCGTCCAGGGTCTTGCGCAACTGCTGTGCGCGATAGGTGCGGAATGCCTCTCGGAACAGCTCGCTGGTCGTCCTGCTCTCCTGCTTCGCCAGCCGTTCCACCTGGCTGGCGAGGTCTGAGGGAAAGCTGACGGTGAAGGTGCGGCGCGTCTTCGAGAGGATGTCCCATCCGTAGTTGAAAGTTGAGCGGCGGTTCGACCCGATTCTGGAAGAATCGGGTTGCCAACCTTTTACAAGGAGAACCGCCGTGAAAAGAGCTTACCGCACCATCCGCAAACAAGGG
>JAJZDM010000076.1:0-12023 GCA_021806005.1 Acidobacteriota bacterium
GGACGCTGCGCTGCGGGCTGACGTCGAGGCCCTGCTGCCACGCATCTATGAGTTCACGGAGTTTCTGGTGAACAAGCTCGGGGTAGAGGATGTGGGTGCGACCTTCCCGCACCGGGTCACATTGCATTCGAGCTGTCATTCGCAGCGGAGCCTGCATCTGGGTGACATTCCGATCCGGCTGCTGAAGCAGGTGCGGGGACTGCAGTTGCTGAACCTGGAGAACGCCCAGGAGTGTTGCGGCTTTGGAGGGACGTTTTCGATCAAGAATGCGGATGTCTCCTCGGCGATGCTGGCGGACAAGGTTCGTTGCATTCTGAATACCGGGGCCGAAGTCTGCACGGCCGTCGACAACTCCTGCCTGATGCACCTGTTCGGCTCGCTGCACCGGCAGCGAACCCTGGTTCGCACCGCCCATATTGCGGAGATCCTGGCCTCTACCTCGGGAGAGAGAGCATGAACCCGATAGCGCCTTCGCACTGGTCGAATCGCGATTTTCCGGTCGCCGCCCGGGAGCTTCTGGAGGACTCGCAGACACGCAGCAACGTGCGCCATGCGACCAATGTGATCCAGGCCAAGCGGGACGCGGTGGCCGGAGAGTTGCCGGACTGGCAGCAGTTACGCGAGGCCGGAGAGGCGATCCGAGCTCATTCGCTGGCGCATCTGGACTACTATCTGGAGCAGTTTGAGCAGGCCTGCACCCGGGCTGGCGGCCAGGTTCACTGGGCGCGGGATGCCGCGGAGGCCAACCAGATCATCCTGGGCCTGATTCAGCGCTATCACGTGGATGAGGTGCTCAAGATCAAGACGATGACCTCCGAGGAGGTCGGCCTGAACCGGCATCTTGAGGCCAATGGCATACGCGCGCATGAGACGGATCTGGCGGAGTTGATCATACAGATGGGCGGGGACAAGCCCTCGCACTTTGTGGTGCCGGCGCTGCACAAGAACCGGATGCAGGTGCGGGAGATCTTTCAGCGGGAGATGCATCTTCCGGAACTGGGGGAGCGGCCGGAGGATCTGGCCGCGGCGGCGCGCGGCTATCTGCGCGAGAAGTTTCTTCGCCTCAAGGTAGCGGTATCGGGGGCGAACTTCCTGATCGCGGAGAACGGCGCGGTGTGCATCGTGGAGTCTGAGGGCAATGGAAGGATGTGCCTGACGCTGCCCGATGTACTGATCTCGCTGGTGGGCATTGAGAAGGTGCTGCCCCGCTTCCAGGACCTGGAGGTCTTTCTGCAGACCCTGCCCCGCTCGGCCACGGGCGAGCGGATGAATCCGTACAACTCGATATGGACTGGCGTGCGGCAAGGGGATGGGCCCCAGGAGTTCCATGTGGTGCTGCTGGACAACCGGCGCAGCCCGATTCTGGGCGATGCGGAATCGCGCCAGACGCTGCAGTGCATCCGCTGCGCGGCCTGTCTCAATGCCTGCCCGGTGTATCACCAGACCGGAGGGCACGCCTATGAGTCGGTCTATGCGGGGCCGATCGGCGCGATTCTGACGCCGCAGTTGCACTCCATGGAAGAGGGAAGAACGCTGCCCTACGCCTCTTCGCTCTGCGGAGCCTGTTACGAGGTGTGCCCGGTAAAGATCAATATCCCGGAGGTTCTGATCCATCTTCGAGGAAAGATCGTGGAGGAGGATCAGAAGACGCTGAGCGGACAGCTTGGCCTGTGGAACGTGGGCATGCAGGCGGCTGCGTTGCTGTTCGCCAGCGCCAGTCGCCTGTCTTTGGCGCAGCATCTGGGGCGGGTGGCGCAGAAGCTGTTCGTGGCGCGCAGTGGGATGATCGAGCACCTGCCGCTGATGCTCTCCGGGTGGACCCAGACGCGCGATCTGAGGCCCCTGCCGGAACAGAGCTTCAGAGAGTGGTGGGCGGGGCGCACGCCGCCTGGTGATGTGGCGAAGAGAGAGTTGGCGGGCGTCGACCAGGCCGCAGGCCGTGGGGGTTTGCATGGAGAGTAGATTGAATGCCCGCAGTGAAGTTCTGGGAGCGATCCGCTCCGCACTTGGTGTGAGCCAGGATGGCGAGCGGATCGCTGCGGAGTATGCGGCGCTGCCGCGTGGCTACAAGCGCGAAGCTACGTTGACCCGGGAGGAGATGTTGCAGCTCTTTGTGCACCGCCTGGAGGAGTACGGAGCGGGGGTAAGTCGCATCGCGAGCGATGGAATCCGGGACGAGATCGCGGGCAGGGTTGAGGCGCGCGGCTGTGGAAGACTGGTGATTCCGTATGATCTGCCGACGGGCTGGCTGCCCGCGGGATTTGATTTTGTGCCATACGGAGGCGGAGGTGAGGCGAGCCCGATGTTGAGCGCTGCCGAACTGGACCGGATGGATGGCGTTCTGACCGGCTGCACGGTAGCGGTGGCGGAGACGGGTTCGATCGTCCTGCAGAGCGGCCCATGGCAGGGCTCTCGGGCGCTGACGCTGGTGCCGGACTATCACCTCTGCGTCGTCTTTGCCGAGCAGGTGGTGGAGACGGTGCCGGAGTCGTTCGCTCGGCTGGAGGCGACCCAATCTCTGCCGACGACGTTCTTCTCCGGGCCATCGGCTACGGCCGACATCGAGATGACCCGGATCAAGGGCGTGCACGGTCCTAGATTTCTGGATGTGCTGCTGGTGGAGTAGGGTCGTCTTCCAGCCGATGGAGCAGACATCTTCCGGGCGTTCCCAGCTTTGTCAGCACCGGAGGGGAGAGTAGCTTCAGCCAAGGGTAGGCATGGTTGTATCCACGCCGGAGCGGATGCCGGTGGGCCAGCGGGCGGTGACGGTCTTGAGGCGGGTGTAGAAGTGAACGCCTTCTGGACCATAGACGGCGTGATCCCCGAAGAGGGAGCGCTTCCAGCCGCCGAAGCTGTGGAAGGCCATGGGGACAGGGATGGGCACGTTGATGCCGACCATGCCGGCCTGCACGCGGCGGGCAAACTCGCGAGCGGTGTCTCCGTCGCGGGTGAAGATAGAGGTTCCGTTGCCGAACTCGTGGTCGTTGATGAGCTGCAGGGCGGTCTCGAAGTTATTGGCGCGGACGATGCCCAGCACGGGCCCAAAGATCTCCTCCCTGTAGATGCGCATGGTGGGCTGGACGTGGTCGAACAGGGTTGCGCCCAGGAAGAATCCTTCTCCTTGTGGCAGGGCGCTGTTGCGGCCGTCCACGACCAGTTGAGCACCCTCTTCTTCCCCCAGTTGGATGTAGCCGGTGACGCGCTCCAGGTGGGCTCGGGTGATCAAGGGGCCCAGGTCGGCTTCGCCGTCGGCGGAGTTCTGGGCTCCGTCCCCGATGCGAAGCAGACGGATGCGCTCTTTGAGCCGATCCAGCAGGGCATCGGCGGTGTGGGCGCCGACGGTGACGGCGATGCTGATGGCCATGCAGCGCTCGCCGGCTGAGCCGTAGGCGGCGCCGGCCACGGCGTCCGCGGCCTGGTCGAGGTCGGCATCAGGCATGACGACCAGGTGATTCTTGGCGCCGCCCAGGGCCTGGACGCGTTTGCCGTGGCTTGTCCCCTGGGTGTAGACGTACTCGGCGATGGGGGTAGAGCCGACGAAGCTGACGGCGTGAACGCCGGGATGGGCCAGAAGGGCATCGACAGCCTGCCGGTCGCCGTGAACGACGTTGAAGACGCCGTCGGGCAGGCCGGACTCCTGAAGCATCTCCGCCAGCAGGTTGGCGGAGCTGGGATCGCGCTCCGAGGGCTTGAGGACGAAGGTGTTGCCGCAGGCCAGGGCGATGGGAAACATCCACAGTGGGACCATGGCGGGGAAGTTGAAGGGCGTGATGCCGACGGCTACGCCGAGAGGCTGGCGCATGGAGTAGCAGTCCACCCCAACGCCGACCTGCTCGGAGAGTTCGCCCTTGAGCAGTTGGGGTATGCCGGTAGCGAACTCGATTACCTCCAGTCCGCGCATGGCCTCACCTCGGGCATCGGAGAAGACCTTGCCGTGTTCGCGATTGATAAGAGCTGCGACTTCATCCAGGCGGCGCTCGAAGATCTCGCGGAAGCGGTAGAGGACACGGGCGCGGCGCAGCGGCGGCTGGCTGGCCCACTCCGGGAAGGCCGCGGCTGCGGCCGAGACTGCGGCGTCGACCTCGGCGGCAGAGGCCAGCGGAACGCGGCACTGAACGCGGCCGGAGGCGGGGTGATAGACCTCGCTCAGGCGGTTGGAGGCTCCCGGGACAGCGGCTCCGGCGATCCAGTGGCGAAGCTCGGGGACGGCGGTGATGCTGGCCGAAGACGTTGGCGGGATGGACATGGGAGGCTCCTTCAGAACGGAACAGACTCGTGGCCGAGCGGAAAAGACTCATGGTAGCAAACTGGCAAATAGCTGTGTTTCGCCCCTGCAAGCGGGGAACCTGCGGGCCAGGGCTGCGCGAGGCCGAGCCCTCGGATCACGCGTTCCGTGCGGGCGAGCGTGCCGGAGGGGCGCCGCAACTCCGAGTTGCGGCCGTGAGCTACTGAATGGCGATCTGCCGCGGATGCAGTTGCTGTTCGATGGAGAGGAACTCTCTCCACGGATTGGTGCGGAGATGCAACTGCGATACAAGCAGATCCTGGACGGAGACAACGGGGTGGGTCTCGCGATTCAGCGCGGACCAGGGGACGGGCAGGGAGACGGGGGCGCCGGTGCGGGCAAGCGGGGAGTAGGGGGCCACGGTGGTGGCTCCTCGCTGGCTGCGGAGATAGTCCAGATAGATCTTGCCCGTCCTGGAGGTTTTGGTCAGCCGGGTGACGTAAAGGAAGGGGTTATGGCGTTCCAGTGAAAGGGTAAACGTATGCGCGGCGGTTTTGAGTTCAGTCCAGTTAAGGGTGGGTTGGATGGGAGCGATGATGTGCAGGTTCTTGCCGCCGGAGAGCTTCAGGAAGCTCTCCAGGCCGACGTTGATGAGCCGCTGGCGAACCTCGGCCGCAGCAGCAGCCAGGGCTACCCAGGGCAGGTCGGGATCCGGGTCCAGTCCAATGATGAGGCGGTCCGGATGTTCCAGGTCGTTGCTGGTTGAGCCCCAGGGATGGATCTCCAGAACGTCCATCTGGGCCAGAGAGGCGATTGCCTCCTGTGTCTCTACCGTGACGTAGAGTTCGGATCTGGCGGAGATCTTGTTCTGGATGGCAATGGTCTTGATGCCCGCATGGGCCAGGGGGCTCAGATGCTTTTGCCAGAAGCACGGCTTGCCGGCGCCCTCCGGGCAGCAGACGAGGCTGAGCGGGCGGTTGGCAATGTAGGGGAAGAGGCGTTCGGCGACCAGCGCGTAGTATTGCGCCAGTTGCTCCCGGGTGAGGCCGCACTCCGGGTAGAGGATCTTTTCCGCTGGGGTGGGCGGGGGATCGATGACGGCGTCCATTCGGGTGCTTCGGCGGGCTGGAAGGGTGAAGTGCTGGAGGCTTTCACTGCTGCGATGGCTGGCGGAGTCGCGGGGCGCGCGGGTCATGGAGGAGCCTGTGGCCTTCTTTGGTTCAACGGCAGAGGTTGCCGGGTTGAGGGTGATCGCCGAGGCTGGCCTGTCCTCGCGGATGCCGAGAAAGGCGGCTTGTCGGAGCAGGTGGTCGGAGGTCCAGGAGGAGAAGCGGATCTGCGCGACCATCACGGGCTGGACCCAGTAGACGTTACGTGGGTTGTCCCTGGGTATGGTTGCGAAGGGGCACTCCGGAACCCGGATCTGAACAAATTGGTGGAGGAGTTCCCGGCGCAGCCCCTGGCTGAAGCCGGTTCCGGTCCGGCCGGCGTAGATGAGGGAACGGGCCTTGCGTGGGCCACGTTGGACGGGCGGGTAATACCCCAGCAGGAGGCTTCCGATGCGATCGGGTCCCTCGCTGGAGAGGGTAAAGCCGGCGATGATCAGATCCTGCTCGTGCAGGCATCTGGACTCGAGCCAGTCCGAGGAGCGAACGCCGCGGTAGGGGGCGTCGGCGCGTTTGGAGAGGATGCCTTCGGCTTGTTGCGTACAGGCGCTGCGAAAGGCCTCTACCCCCTGACCAGGGAACTCCTGCGTGAGACGAAGGCTCTCGCTGTTGGAAGGGAGAAGTTGGTGGAGAAGCTCCTTGCGTTGGCGAAGCGAGAGGTTACGCGTGCTGTGGCCGTCCAGGTGGAGGATGTCAAAGACGAAGTAGGTGAGGGGATGGTCCTCGGGATGCTGAAAGGCGGCCTGCAACTGGGCAAAGCTCGAGTTGCCGTTCTCCCCCAGTGCAACCACCTCACCGTCCAGGGTGCAAGCCCGGGTGGGCAGTTGGGCGAGAGATGCGGCGATGGAGGGCATGCGGTGCGTCCAGTCCGCACCCTTGCGGGTCATCAGGGTGACCTGGGAGCCTGATTTGCGGGCCTGGATGCGGTAGCCGTCGAGCTTGAGCTCGTGGATCCAGTCGCCGGCGCTGGGGATGGTGGTGGTTTCCATGGCGAGCTGCGGAGGGATGAAATCCGGCTGCGGTTCGCTGGGCAGATCGTTGAGCCGGACAGGGCGCGTTCCCGGGGTGCGCGGCGCAGAGGGGCCGGCTGGAGAATCAGCCGGTGCGCCGGTGTGCCCGGGGCTATCCACAGGACAGCTTGCGCCGGGGGGCCAGAAGTGATCACGGGCAGCGGCGATCTGCTGCAGGGAGCGCCCCGTGACCGCGGAGTTGGGGCGCTCGTCCGTGATGGGGCGATCGCCGGGGCCGCGTTCATACTTGTCGCGCTCCTTGATGAGCAGCCAATGCGGAGTGGCATTGGGGTCCTGCGTGTCGGGACCGATACGAATCAGCGCCCACTTTCCCCTCATCTTGGAGCCGCCGAGTTCGAATTTGAGATGTCCCGAGCGGAGACAGGCGTTTACGTTTTCGCTGCCAAGCTGCGGCCACCAACTCCCCTGGTCCCAGATCATCACCGTGCCGGCGCCGACATGGCCCTCCAGGACGGCGCCTTCAAAGCCGCCATACTCGGAGGGGTGATCCTCGACCTGGACGGCCAGGCGGCGCTCCTGAGGGTTGTAGCTTGGGCCTTTGGCGATCACCCAGCTCTTTAGCACGCCGCCCCAGCCAAGGCGAAAGTCATAGTGGAGGTGAGTGGCGCTGTGCATCTGAATGACGAAGGGGAGCCCGCGGGAGGCGGTGGGCCTGCGTCTTGGAGCAGGGCGGCTGGATGCGCCGTTCGCTGAGGGCTCGCTGCTGAGATCGGTGGAACTCATCGCGTCATCGTGCTCAGCCGGCGCATCGACGGCCGGAGGCGGTACAGCGGCGCTGGAACCGCAACGCTGCGTCCTGCTGGATGCGCGGGATTCTTCAGTGGCCATGATGGACTCCTATGCGATCTTTCGCCTGGGAGACGCCTGGCGGACCAGGCAGCGTGGTGTAGGGATGCAGAGCGGTGCGAAGAGGTTAAAGCGGGCCGGATGAGCCGTGGGCCCGTGCACGACAAAGGGAGCCTCCGGACGATGGACCCGGCAGCGGCCCGGCGATTGACGCCACAGGACACAGAACAGATCCGGAGGTTGCCGTGCCAGCAGGGACGGATTATCGCAACACCTCCTGGGCAGGATAAGCCATAAGAGATGAAAGCATAACTCCCCGGGCAATTGGGAAGATAGATCGTCGATTATCGCCCGCAAGGCAGCGGCTGACCCGTGGGTTTGAGAAACCACGGGTCAGCCGCTGCCTTGCGGAGTCGGTGGCTCAGGCGTCTTGCCTTCGGTTGTTGCGCAGCGCCGAGCGCGCGTCCGGGGGAGAACGTTGATCGCCCGAGAGGGCGATCAATGGTCTACTGCAGCGCGCAGCCTGCTCCCACTGGGGGGAAGGATTCCTCCGGGGGGAAGAGGTCGTAGACGTAGTTATAGGCGGCAGCGGCATCGGGGCTCAGCGAGCCAGCCTTGGCGCGGTGGGCGATCTCCGTTCGATCGAGATCGAAGAGAGCCTCGAGGATCTCTCCGCCGGACTGGCCGACGACGAACAGCACCCGCGCGCTGTGCTGAATGTAGTGCGGTGAGAGAAGCTGCCTCTTGAGCAGGTCCATGATGACGGACGCCTTGGAGCGGTTAAAGCGGCCGGGATCACCACGGCGATCCAACTCGGCGAAGAAGGCCGCGGTCCACTCGTTGTGCAGGTTCCAGACCTTGGCAAAGAGCTCCGGGGTGAAACGGGTTCCGGCGGCGATCTTCTGCGTCGGGGCGGTAAGCTCGACTCCGTCCTCGGTGAGTTCAGCGCGCCGCAGGTAGCCGTCTCGGGTGATCTTGGCCTGGTGGTAGACCAGGGTCCACAGCCAGGAGACGTTGATCCGGTAGGTGGCCAGATCGTTCATGAAGCGCAGCTTGAGTTCATAGTCGTCGATGGCGGCGGCAAAGTTGCCATTGAGAATCTGGAAGCCGTAGTTGGCCGCCATGTAGAACGAGTGCTGAATGCCCTCGATGGTGATCTCGCCTTGAGGAACGCTGTTGATCTGCTGCCAGAGTTCGGGAGTGAGAAACTTCTCCGGGGTGTCGAGGGTCTCCGGGGGGAGGACGCGGGGCGTGATTCGGCCCTGACTATCGAGCAGACCGCGGGATTGGAGCATCTCGCGCTCGGCCGCGCTCAAGCCGCTGGAGGGGGTGGGCACGGGCGAGCCTTTTACGTCTACGGTGGCCAGGGGAGCGTCGAGCAGATCCTGAAGATGGGAGAGTTCGGTCTGCAAGGGAAGATTGCCGGCGGCGACGTAAGCCTGCTCCGGGCTGGCCACCCAGCTTTGGCGGTAGGTGTCGTAGAGCCGTCCGTTGATGCGGCCGGCGAGGATCTCTTCCAGGGTAGGCTGCTCTGCGGCAGAGAGCGCGGCGCCAGGCACAAAGATCAGACCCAGCAGCCGCTCGCGGAGCTTGTCGACGGCGATGGCGCGCATGGCAAGCGGGTTATAGCGCGACCGGCCATAGGGGTCAGAGTTTTGATACATCATCACCGCGGCCATGCCACCGATCGGAGCGCCCTGAGTGAGGGCCCCGTTCTTCATTCCCGCCATCAGCATCAGCAGCGCGTTGTAGCGTTGGTAGGCGATCATGCCTGGGGTAGCCATGCCGATTCTCTGCGGGTCCGGGAAGACGGCCTGCGGATCGTCCTTCCACATCTCAATCCGGCTGCCGAGGTAGTCCCAGCGTCCGACGTTGGCGCCCAGCAGACGCCGCCGCAGGGTCCAGAGGATGGCCGGCAGGAAGCGGCCGGCGTTGCCCTCCTCGTAGAGGATCTTGATCTTGAAGGTTCCGGCGGGCAGGCCGATGGTCTCTTCGAGGCGGGTGAGCAGGCGCTCCACGATGAGCGCCTCGCGGGGGGTCTGGAGCTTGGGAATGTAGAAGTACACGCCGGTTCCGGCCCGCTTCAGCGAGTCGTAGTTGTTAAGCGTCCAGAGGACGGCGATCGCGATGGTTGCGGGCACAGGCTGGCCATCGACGAGGATGAAATCGAAGTGCAGGTGAAGGCTGGGAGGACGGACAAAGCGGGTGGGCCAGGAGGATGGGGGCCGGTCGATTTTGTAGGTGCGTTTGTGACCCTTCTTCACCGGTTCGTAGGGTCGGCCGTCCCAGCGGCCAGCGAAGATATCCGTGGCGTTCTGCAGGGCCAGGAGGTTGCCCAGAGGCTGGCTGTGGGGCGTGCCTTCAGGGCGAAAGTGGGCCGGGGCGGCATCCTCGAAGTCCGGCATATTCATCGGCGCCGGACTGTTGAGTGCGTTGAAGGCCATATCGAGCGGGCTCCACGGGCCGGTCAGCTCCAGACCCGGATTGGTGAGCGGGTGCGCATCGGCGGGAATGAGTACTTCGTCGTTCAACCGCCAGCGCCAGCGGCTTTCGCGGCCGGCAAAGTTGTCGATCAGGCCGGAGACAATCTGATGGAAGCTCCAGCGCTCTGTGGAGAGGGGATCTTCGAAGGTCTCGCTCCACTCCGGCCAGGCGTACTTCCGGGCGGCAGGCTCGGGGGACTGGAGCAGGGCGCGGCGCTGGCTGAGAACGCTGTCAATCTCCGGGCGCAGTTCCCGGGTGAGACGGGTGATGGTCTCTTCCACATGGATGTGCCGCCCGTTGACGGTTTTGCCGCCAAACAGGTCAGGAAATTTCTGCAAAACATCTTCGCGAACCATCGCGATGTCGGCGGGAAGGCTGAGACTCATGAGCATCGTCCTTTCATGCGGTGCACCAAGTGTACGGCGCATGCAGGACGCGGTGGTCCGATTTGGAGGTGGTCCGATTTGGACTAGTTCTGGATGTAGCGAGTTCGATCGCGCGGCTGCGGCGGTTATTCGCCCATCATGATGCGCTGGATGTGGGTGGCTCTGCCGGTGGCGCCGTTGCAGGTGATGAGCGTGGCGCAGATCCTGGGATCGCCCTTGGCGGCTTCGAACTTCCCGGGCATCCCGGTGAGGAAGCGTTTGAGAACCAGATCGGACTCGACGCCGATGATGGAGTCGAAGGGACCGGACATGCCCACGTCGGTCTGATAGGCGGTGCCCTGATGCAGGATGCGCTCGTCGGCGGTGGGAACGTGGGTGTGTGTGCCGAGCACGGCCGTGACGCGGCCGTCGAGGTAGCAGGCGAGGGCGGCTTTTTCGCTGGTGGCTTCCGCGTGGATGTCGAGCAGGATGACCTTGGCACTGGAGTTGCGCTCGATGCAGCCGAGGATCTCGTCGGATTTGCGGAAGGGGTCATCCGAGGAGGAGGCCATGAAGACGCGGCCCTGGAGGTTGATGACGGCGTAAGGCAGGCCGTTGCCCAGTTCGCCTTCGTAGTAGCCGTAGCCGGGGGCTCCGTGCGCGTAGTTGGCCGGGCGCAGGATGCGGCGGCCGCGGACGTGCGAGTCTCCGGGGACGTTCATGTACTCGATGATCTCTTTCTTGTCCCAGATATGGTTGCCGGTGGTGATGACGTGGGCTCCGAGGTCGAAGAGTTCCTCCGCGATGGTTGGCGTAATGCCAAAGCCGCCGGCGGCGTTTTCGCCGTTGATGACGAGGAGATCGACCTCATGGGTCTCAAGAAGGTGGGGCAGGTGCTCGCGGACGATGTGGCGGCCGGGCGAACCAAAGACGTCGCCCACAAAAAGAATGTTCACTCCAGGATTCTAGCGTGCGGAGAACAGAAAAGAGAACGGGTGGTGCTGCGTGTTTCGCTCCTGGCCTGAGGGGTGCGTTGCTCCAGGGAGGCGGCGCTTTATTCAGCGGATTCACCGTGCGTGTGCGGGTCGGCGGGTGCGGATTCTGCGGCCTGCTTCTGGGGGCGCATGAGGGGGAAGAGGATTACGTCGCGGATGCTGCGCGAGCCGGTGAGGATCATGGTGAGGCGGTCGATGCCGATGCCTTCGCCGGCGGTGGGGGGCAGGCCGTAGCCCAGGGCGCGAACGTAGTCGTAGTCCACTTCGGCCATGGCTTCAATGTCGCCGCGCTTGCGGTCTTCGAGCTGGGCCTCAAAGCGGCGAAGCTGGTCGTCGGGGTCGTTGAGCTCGGAGAAGCCGTTGCCCAACTCGAAGCCGCCGATGTAGAACTCGAAGCGCTCCACCCACTCTGGCTCGTCGGGCTTGGGTTTGGAGAGCGGGCTGACGGCCAGCGGGTAGTCGTAGATGATAGTGGGCTGGATGAGATGCGGTTCGGCGAGGAGCTCGAAGATCTCAGCGATGCTCTTGCCGACCGGCCAGCTCGCGCTCTTCAGGTCCAGTTGGATGGAGGAGACCACCTTCTGTTGTGCAGCCTCTTGAAGGACGGAGGCGTCGAGACGGTTCACGAACGGGGCCAGGGACTCGTGGTCCTGGAAGGATTCGGTAGTGGGCGGGGTGCCCGCATCCTCCGGCCAGAAGCGGATGATGGCCTCGCGCATGCTGAGCTGCCGCCAGTTCTCCGGGGCCAGGTTGATCTCAATGCCGTTGAAGTGGGTGGTGGTTTTGCCGTTGACCTCAAGGGCGACATGCGCTATCAGGGCGCGGGTGAGGTCCATCAGGTCGTGGTAGTTGGCGTAGGCCTGATAGAACTCCAGCATGGTGAACTCGGGGTTGTGCTGGGTGCTTACGCCCTCGTTGCGGAAGTTGCGGTTGATCTCATAGACCCGGTCCAGGCCGCCGACCACCAGGCG
>JAJZDM010000076.1:12123-19490 GCA_021806005.1 Acidobacteriota bacterium
GCGTGCAGGGTGAGTTCGCCGGTACGGGTGCGCATGAGGAAGCCGCGGACACCGATGTGGTCGCCCAGGTCGAGGAGCTTGTAGAGGTTGAAGAGCGGCTCGCCGACGTCATCCTTGCGGACGTAGATCTGGAGCCGTTGCCCGTGCTGCTGGATCTGCGCGAAGCCGGCCTTGCCCTGAACCCGGATGGCCACGATGCGGCCTGCGACGGCGGCTTCAAGGTGCATCTCCTGAAGCTTTTCGGCGGAGAGTTCAGCCCCCAGGGCGCGCAGCTCCGGAACGCTGGCGGTGAAGCGGAAGTGGTTGGGATAGCGAGCCTCTGCCGGGCTGAGCGCGGGGCTGAGCGAACAGGCGATCGCGGCGATCTGGGCCAGCTTCTCGCGGCGAAGCTGGTAGAGATTCTCTTCGAAGGGGCTTTCGTACTGGGACAAGAGGCTACTCGTTTCGTTGCGGATATAGAGGTTTCAGTATAAAAGCACTGGAGGCGGCGGCAAGACGGATCCGCCGGCACAGGCCGGGAGGCCGGGACTGGAGGCATGATCCGTGTCCAGCGGCCGCAGGAGTGAAGTTGCGCCCTGCGCCGGCCTATGGTCCCAGGCCGCAGGTGCGCGGACCGAGGCCGTGGTGTTATGGTTTGGGTCGATGGGCGATGAACTCCAGGACGGAAAGAAGCGTGTAGCCGGGCAGCCGCGGGGCGTGCTGGGCGACATGGTGAAGGCGGAGTCCATGATTCAACTGGCCCTTGTGCTGCCGGCGGCTTGTTTGATCGGGGCCGTGCTGGGCTCGGCGCTGGACAAGCACTTCCACACGGGCTGGATGGCGGTTACCGGAATCCTTCTGGGAGCTGCGGCCGGGTTCATCCAGATCTACCAGACCGCGGCACGGTTCATGCGCCGGGACAAGTAGCGGACAGGGCGGGTGAGGAAAACAGGGATGAGAAAGGGATGAGGGAGCGCTGATGCCGTCCATGGAAGAGTTTACCGATGCGGATGTGCGGTCCATGCTGGTGCGTACGCTGCGGCTGCTGAGCGGGCTTGCCGTGCTGGGATCGGCGCTGGTGGGGTGGAAGCTGGGCTGGAAGAGCTCCCTGTTTCTGCTGGTGGGTGCGGCGATCTCCGGATCGGGGCTGTGGGAGTGGATGCGGCTGATCCGTGCGGTAATGGAACGAATGGAGGAGGGGCGGACTCCAAAGCCGATGGGGATGGTGCTTACCGGCTTCTTCCTGCGCTTGGCAGCGGCGATTGCGGTGCTTTATATTAGTGTGAAGTACCTCAATGGTTCCGTTGTAGCGCTGGCCGCAGGGCTTGGACTGGGCATTGCTTCGCTCACGTTTGAGGCCATACGCATGGCCAGAGCATGGACGGTTTAGCAGGATGTAGCACCTGAACCCAAGGCTGCGCTGGTGCGTGGCCCCATTTGCCGACCCCCACTTATGCCTTCGCAACTGTTTTTCACCCGTTTTCTGAACCACCTGATGGCCGGGCCTGTCGACAGGGCGATGGCTCTGCTGCATGTAACACCTACCTACGCGCAGGCGCCGATCAACAACACGGTGGCGATGGGGTTTCTGGTGTTTCTGCTAGTGCTGGCCTACTTTGTCGCCATCCGGCTGTCGCTGAGCGTGGAGTCTCCGGGGCCGGTGCAGCACATCGCGGAGATGACGCACGAGTTCGTCTCCAGCAGTGGCGAGCAGATCATTGGTCACGGGTATGAACGGTTTACCAACTACCTGACCGTACTTCTGATTTACATTCTGTGCTGCAACCTGATCGGGTTGCTGATGCCCTGGTTCGAGTCGCCGACGGAGAACGTAACCGCGCCCATGGGCTTTGCTCTGGTGACCTTTGTGTACTACCACTACCACGGTATCCGAGCCAACGGCGCAGGCTACATCAAGCAGTTCCTGGGGCCGGTGTGGTGGCTCTATCCACTGCTCTTCCCGATCGAGATCATCTCGCACCTGGCCCGTATCATGAGCCTGACGGTTCGACTTTATGCCAACGTCTTCGCCGGGGATCTGCTGATTCTGGCCTTCTTCTCTCTGGTTCCCATTGGCATTCCGGTAGTGTTTATCGGGCTGCACTTCGGCGTGGACATCATCCAGGCGTACGTGTTCTTCCTGCTGGCCTCGATCTACCTGAGCCTGGCGGTAGCGCACGAGCACTAGGAAGCAGGAACGGCCCAGTCGAGGGCGTTCCGGAAGTTTGTGTTTGTTCGAGCCTTTTTCCTGCGGGTGCAATGCGAGCCGCGATAACAGGAAAGATGCTCTGGATGAGATTCGGCCCCTTGGGCCGATGCAGGATCCTGCGGAGGGGCGCTCCCTCTCCGTGGTGCGCACTACCGCCGATCCAGCGTGAGGGGGCCAGCACGGTGAGCCTCAACCACCCACTGACGGCGAGATCAACGGGAGCAGGAGTGTCATGTACAACACGTTGCGGGTAATGAAGTACCTCTTTATGACTATGGCGGCGATTCTTCTGGCATCGCCGGCGTTTGCTCAGGCGGGTGGCGATGGGATCAGCCAGTGGGCTCCTATCGGCGCCGGCGTCGGCATGGGAATTGCAGCCGGTCTCTGCGGCATGGGTCAGGGACGTGCAACGGCTTCGGCTACGGAGGCGCTGGCGCGCAATCCGGGAGCGCGTCCTGGAATCTTCACCTTCCTGATCCTCGGCCTCGCCTTTATCGAGTCGCTCACCCTGTTCACCTTCGTCATCGTCTTCCTGTACGTCAAGTAAAGCTGCAGGAAGAGAGAAACGAGTAGAGAAGCTGGCCTCCGCTGTGCGGAGGCCAGCTTGTTTTGGATCTGCCTCGCGCGGAGTGGGCCGGGTTTGCTCCCGGGCATCAATGAAGATGCGATCCGATTACGCGGCAAAGGCAGGAAGTTGCGTACACTGGCTGCTGGTGGTCAGGGCGATTCAGAGAGTGGAGATGGTGCAGACGGGGCGAAAGATCACGCTGCGGGAGCGACTGGAGAACCTGTTGCTGCGCGCTGTGGCCGGCACGATTGGCGCCCTGCCGCGCAGCGCCGCCCGGGCAGTGGGAGCGGGGTTCGGCGCGCTGGTCTGGGTGCTGATGAGCCGTCTGCGGCGGGTGGGGTTGCAGAACCTGAAGCTGGCCTTCCCGGACAAGACCGAGGAGGAGCGAAGACGGATTCTGCGCGAGGAGTTCCGGTCGCTGGGCTGGCAGATGGGCGAGTTCTGCAAGATGAAGGGCTACACGGCCAGGCAGGCGTCAGAGTTTATCCGCTATGAGGGGCTGGAGCATTATCTGGCCGCAAGAGAAAAGGGCAAGGGCGTACTGGTGCTGACCGGGCATCTGGGGGCGTGGGAGCTCTCCAGCTTTTATCACTCGCTGATGGGATATCCGATGTCGCTGGTGATCCGGAGGCTGGATAATCCGCTGGTGGATGCGTATGTGAACCGGATCCGCTGTCTGCATGGGAACCGGGTGATCCACAAAGACGACTTTGCCCGCGGGCTGTTGACGGCGATGCAGCGCGGAGAGACGGTGGGGATCCTGATGGATACGAATATGACACCGCCGCAAGGGGTGTTTGTGCCGTACTTTGGGGTGGAGGCCTGTACCGGGTCAGCGATGGCACGGGTGGCGCTGCACTCCGGCGCGGCGGTGCTGCCGGGGTTTCTGTTGTGGGAACGCTCCGAGCAGAGGTACGTGCTGCACTTTGGAGAGGAGTTGACGCTGGTCCGCAGTGGTGATGCCGCCAGGGATACGGTGGCGAATACGGCGCTGTTTACAGCAGCGATCGAGTCGTATGTGCGACGCTATCCAGAGCAGTGGTTGTGGGTTCACCGGCGCTGGAAGACGCGCCCGGAGGGCCAGGAACGGATCTACGGATGAACCGGAGAGCGCTGAGCAGGGAGAAGATCGCCGAACTGGTGGACGGCCGCTGGGCTGCCGGCACGCACAGCCAAGCTCTGCCCAGAGCAAGCGTAGAACTGATCAACCGGGTCGCCGGGCTGGAAGGCGCAGACGAAGATGCGGTGGTCTTTGCCGCCGATCAGCGGACCGTTGAGCAGGCGATTGGCTCCCGGGCAGGGTTGATTCTGGTGGGCGAGAGAGCCTGGAAGGATGTCTGCGCGGGGCGGGGAGAGCCGGAGTCAGGTGCCCCTGGAGTTGCGGACCCGCGGGTACTGGTGGTCAAAGACCCTCGCTATGCCTTTGCGCTCTGCGGCAGAGCGCTGCGGGAGGCGCGGTCAGGCAGGGAGGTTCATCCGTCGGCGGTAGTGGATCCTTCGGCGCGGCTGGGCGAGCGGGTGAAGGTTGGGGCGCGCGCGGTCATTGAGGCGGGAGTGACCCTGGGCGATGATGTGGAGGTTGCAGCCGGAGCGGTGATTCTGGAGGGAGTGGAGGTGGGCAGCCGGGTGGTGGTGCAAGCCGGAGCTGTGCTGGGAGCGACCGGCTTCGGCTATGCGCGCAATCCGCAGACCGGCGAGCACCTGCTGTTTCCGCAACAGGGACGGCTGGTGATCGAAGACGATGTGGAGATCGGCGCTAATACGACGATCGATCGGGGGGCTCTGGGTGAGACCAGGATCGGGCAAGGAACCAAGATCGATGACCAGGTGCATATCGGCCATAACTGCCGGATCGGAAGGAATGTGCTGATGGCCTCGCAGGTGGGGATCTCCGGCTCATGCGTGGTGGAGGACGGCGCTGTGCTGGCCGGGCAGGTCGGCCTGGGCGACCATGTACATATTGGGCCGGGCGTGATCCTGGGTGGGGCCTCCGGGGTGTTTCCGGGCAAGCATCTGGTGGGGCCGGGGCAGATGTTCATGGGCGTGCCGGCCGAGCCGCTGAAGGAGTATCTGAAGACCGTGGCCAGAGTGCGACGGCTGAAGGACAGGGAGTAACGGCGTCCCCGTGGCGGCTTTCGGGCCGTCTGCCGCGCTGCGCATCGCTCCTCTGCCGCGCAAGCCGGCACGATGAGATTCCAGGACCGCAAAGGCCTGTGTGAGGGTACTGTGGCGATTGTTGTGGTTGGCGGGCATACGCGGAACATCGGCAAGACCAGCGTGGTGGCCGGGCTGATAGCGGCGCTGCCGGAGCGGCGCTGGACCGCGATCAAGATCACGCAGTTTGGCCATGGAGTGTGTAGCGCCCATGGAGAGCCCTGCGCCTGCCAGACGGCCAGCCACGCAGTCGCTGTGAGCCGGGAACGGGACCGGGAGAGCGGGACGGATACCTCGCGGTTTCTCGCCGCCGGGGCGGAGCGGTCGTTCTGGGTGCGGACGCGGCAGGGAGAGCTTGGCGAGGCGATGGCGCAGATTCGATCGCTGCTGGCCGAGGCGGAGAATGCGATTGTGGAGTCCAATAGCCTGCTGCGGTTTCTGAGGCCGGATCTCTCGCTGAGCGTGCTGGATCCCTCGCAGAACGACTTCAAGGGCTCGGCGCTGCGCTACCTGGACCGTGTGGATGCGCTGGTGGTGCCCCGAGGCGCGGTCTTTCCGGAAGGTTGGGGCGGGATCTCCCTGCGGCTGCTGGAGCACAAGCCGAGGTTTGAGTTTACAGCGCCGGCTTACTGCACCCCGGAGCTGGTGGAGTTTGTAGCGCAGCGGCTGTGACGCAGCCGACACGATCTCCGGTCGAGGTGGGATCATTCGAATCGGCTGCGCTACAGCAGCCCCGGTAGAGCCCTACAGCTTCTGCAGCAGGATCTGCCCCTGGAAGGCTCCATCGACAAAGCCGGAGATCCTGGCCGAGGGCTCGTGGGTTCCGGTGATGTCCAGGATGATCTCGTCCGGATGGCCCGGCACCGGTCTCCAGAGGCTGGGTTCTGAGACACCGTGCAGCAACAGAACGACCCCATGCAGGCCGGTGATGGTACCGGAAAGGGGGACGAAGCGGAGGCGATACTGCGTGGCTGCCTGAATCTGCTGGGTGATGTCCAGCGCAAACTGGTGGTCACTCCATCCGCCGACGAGGTTGGACGCCCAGACCTGGGTGGGAGCGTTCCAGTCCGCGGGAGGGTTCACGCCGGTGGCGAAGGCGGCCAGGCTGCGCAGGACCGGGGGTGCGGCCGCTGCTGTCACAGAGAGGCGAATCGCGGCAATCTTTCCGGAAGATGAGGATGCCGGAATTGGCTGGATTCGCTTGTGCCCTACCGCGCTGCCCTTGCCCAGTGGCTGCCACTGCCCGCCGACCAGTCCCTCCAGCTTGTAGGCCCGGATGCGCTCGCCGTAGCGAGTATCCTCCTGCAGGACGACGGTGTCGGCGCGGGAGGCGGTGGGAAGGTTCAGGGTGAGGACGGATCCTCTTCCGGAGGTCTCAGCCAGAGGATGGCTGAACCGTCTCCGCACCTCGTCTCCAAAGCTCCGGGCCACCTGGGAGTCCAGCTCCGGCAGCAGACCGTCGGAGTTGGCCGGGATGTTGAGCAGCAACTGGGCCCCGCGCCCCACCGAACGGTAGTAGATGGAGAGGAGTTGATCTTCGGTGAGCACCTTCTCTCCGTCGGGTCGCCAGAACCAGTTGGGCCGGCGGATGGAGACGTCCACCTCATTGGGCAGCCAGATCGAGCCGTTCGGGTCGCCGTCGAGCGAGGTTGCCGTTCCCGTGGCGGCGTCCGCCTGGCTGATTCCGTTCCAGCACGGATAGGGAGCAAAGCCGTCCTCGTTGCCGACCCAGCGGATGCTGGCGTGGCGTCCCTGGAAGATGACGGCGTGCGGCTGGTACTTGCGGATCAGATCGCCGGTGGGGGTGGCCGTGGAACCATCGAACCAGATCTCGGTGAGCGGGCCGTAGCGGGTGAAGAGCTCGGTAAGCTGCCGGCGGTAGATCTGATTGTAGCGCTGCTGCTCCGCGGCGGTCTTGCAGATGCCTCCGGTGGCCGCGCCAAAGTGGTCGTCGCGGGGTGAGGCGTAGATGCCGAAGCGGAGTCCATGCCTGCGGCAGGACTCCGAGATCAGACTCACCACGTCCCCCTGCCCGTTCTTCCAGGGTATGCTGCGGACGCTGTACGCGGTGGTCTCCGTGGGCCACCAGCAGAAGCCCTCCTGATGCTTGGCCACAAAGACGATGTACTTTGCGCCGAGGCCGAGAGCGGTCTGGGCCCACTGGTCTGTGTCCAGCAGATGCGGGTTCATCGCGGAGAGCGGCGTCGGCTGGTTGGCGGCCCGGCTGTCCTGCCAGGTGTGCGGCCCAAAGTGGAGAAACATGCCCATCTCCAGGTCCTGCCACGCGCTCTGATCGGGCGAGGGGTGGGCGATAGCGCGTGGCAGTGTGGGCGGATGATCGGAGTCAGGAGCGGGGAGAGCGGCGAGTGAGCGGGGCAGTGGCCCCAACCAGCGAAGCGATGCCGAAGCGGTGGACGCAACACCCGCCTGGGCGGCGAGCATGAGCAGGGTTCGTCT
>JAJZDM010000201.1 GCA_021806005.1 Acidobacteriota bacterium
AGCGAGCCCGGATTACCCAGCGGCTGATCCGCGAAAAAGGCTTCCAGGCCGTCGCCATCGAGGCTGACTGGCCCGACGCCTGGCGCGTAAACCGCTTCGTGCAGGGCCAGAGCAGAGACCCGCACCCGCACCCGAATCTGGATGCGAATCTCGAGACGGAGTTGGATGCGGACCTGGCGCTAATCGGATTCCACCGCTTCCCTGCCTGGACCTGGCGCAACAACGATGTGCTGGAGTTTGTGAGTTGGCTGCGCGCCCACAATGACACCCTGGAACCCGCCCAGCGCGTGGGGTTCTTTGGGTTGGACAGGTATAACCTGCACGCTTCGGTGGAGTGGGTGCTGCAGTACCTGGATAACGTCGATCCGGCTGCGGCGCGGCGAGCACGAATCCGCTACGAGTGCTACGAGGCCTTCGCCGGCGATCCGCAGACCTACGGCTACGCCGCCAGCCTGGGCCTGCACGCCTCCTACGGGGACCATGCGGTGGCCCAGTTGCTGGAGTCGCAGAACGAAGCGATGCGCTATGCCGGCATGAAGGGCATGACGGGGATGGAAGACCTCTTCGGCGGCAGCGGGAGACCCCTGCATCCACCTTCTGCCGAAGAGTTTTATCGCGCGATCTTCCAGCGGGCAGACGCCTCCTGGAAGCTGCGCGACCGGCATATGGCCGATACCCTGGAGGCGCTGCTCGCCTATCTGGAAGGCCGGCAACGCTCCCATCGGCGGGTGCCGGAGCCGGTACTTGAGGCCGGTGCCAAAACAGGCCCTCAGACATGCGCTCGGACGCTACTCAAACCTGGACTCAAGACTGAACTCAGGGATGGTTCCAGAACCGATTCCGACGCGGATGCGACGCGGAAGCCTCCCGCCTCCGCCAAGGTAGTGGTGTGGGCGCACAACGCCCACATCGGCGACGCCCGCGCCACCCAGATGGGCCATCGGGGCGAGTGGAACCTGGGCCAGATCCTGCGTGAGCGGTACGGCCGCGCCTGCCGCAGCGTGGGCTTTACCACCTACGCCGGTACCGTCACCGCAGCCTCTGCCTGGGATCGCCCCGCGGAGCGTCTGCTGGTGCGTCCAGCCCGGGGAAACAGCTACGAGGGTCTCTTCCACGCCGCCGGCCTGGCGGCCTTTTCGCTCTCCCTGAACCAGCACCCCGACCTGGCGCTGCGACTGGGCGGCTCGCGGCTGGAGCGGGCCATCGGCGCGGTCTACCAACCCGGCTCTGAGCTGATGAGCCATTACTTTCTGGCCAGTCTGCCGGATCAGTTCGATACCGTGCTGCACTTTGACACTACCAGCGCCGTGGAACCGCTGGAGCCCGGCGGCGAAGGGAGCGAGTTTGAAACCGCGGAGAGGACCCACTCCGCCCCCTGAGCTCACGTTACGGGGAGCGATGCGCTGACCTGCCGGATTGCGGTACGGCCTGCGACACCGTCCGCGTCGTTGCGGGTTGGGCGCGCTGCTCCTTCCCCAGATGCTCCAGCACCCTCGCCAGCTTCTGCACACCTGGCCGGATCTCGCGCTCCTCAACCGCCGCAAATCCAATCTGCAGCGCCTCCGGCGGCTTCAGGTGGTGGCCGTAAAAGCCGAGTGGCACCAGGTCAAGGCCGTCCCTGGCCGCCCGCAGGGCAACGCTCTCTGCCGTAACCCCCAGCGTGGTCAGGCTCGGGCGTAGATGCGCGATGGTCTGCAGGCCGGCTTCGATCTTGGCGATCTCCAGGTACTCATCCAGATACTGCCCCGCACACTCGCACAGAAGCGCGAAGCGCTCGGCGTAGATCCTGCGCATACGGCGCAGATGCCGTCCCAGATGTCCCTGCTCGATGAAGTCGCACAACGGCTGCTGCTGCAGAATCGAGTGATGGCGCGTGGTCATGGCTTTGGCGCGGATGAAGACCTCCAGCAGCGTCTGCGGCAGCACCAGGTAGCCCAGCCGGAGCGAAGGAAACATGGTCTTGTTGAAGCTGCCGCAGAAGATCACCCTGCCCATCGGGTCCAGCCCCTGCATCGCCGGAATGGGACGGCCGGAGAACCGAAACTCGCCATCGTAGTCGTCCTCGAAGATCGGTACGTTGTATCGGCTCGCCCATGTCAGCAACTGCAGGCGGCGCGGCAGACTCATGGTCACTCCAAGCGGATACTGATGTCCGGGCGTTACGTAGATCAGCCGGCTGCCGCGCAGGCTCGCCTCTTGGGGCGCGGCCCCCTCCGCATCCACAGGCATCGAGACGATGCGCGCGCCCATGGCCCGAAGGAGGGTGTAGGCGCCCTGATATCCAGGATCCTCCAGCAGCACCTTGTCCCCGGGATCGACCAGCAGACGGGCAGTCAGATCCAACCCCTCCTGTACCCCGGAGACGATGACGATCTGCTCCGCGGTGCAGCGGATGCCGCGCGAACGATGAGTGTAGGCGGCGATCGCCTGGCGCAGCGGCAGGTATCCGGCCGCATCGCAGCCCAGCAGATCGGCCGCCGTGGCAGAGCGCATCCGCCGCGCAGCCACCTGCGCCCACAGCGTAGTGGGAAACAGATCCAGCGCCGGCAGGTTGGTGCGGAAGGCCCGGCTCTCCGGACGGATGGCCATCACCAGCGGCGTGGTTCGCCTGGCGAAGGCTGAGAGGTGCAGATGGTCCGCCTCGACGGCGCTTGGGACCGGCTCCGCCCTCGGGAGGGCTGCGAAAGGCGCACCGGGTCCGGCGACAGGTGGGAGCCCAGCGGCGGAAGGGGTCCCGGCCAGGAGCTGGGCGGGTGTTCCAGCGGCGGGAATCAGGGTTGCCGGGACGTGTACTGCCGGGAGTTGGAGCAGATGTTCTGAGACGTAGGTCCCCGAACCGCGGCGGCCCTCCAGGTAACCCTCCGCCTGCAACTCATCCAGCGCCGCCAGGATGGTCGACCGCGAGAGACGGTACTGGCGCGCCAGTTCACGGCTGGAGGGCAGCCGCGAGCCCGGCAGGATGCGTCCGTTCAGGATCTCCTCGCGCAGGAAGTTCCGCAGCCAGCGGAAGGTGGAGAGCCCCTCCGGTCGTGGCGGAAGAATCCACTCGAAGCTGGAGGAGTGCCGCATCGTCCGCTGCTCCTGAGTTGGCCGCTTCATGGGGCCCCGCCGGCTCACTGCCCGCTCTCGCTGCCGCCGCCTCCAGCCCTTCCACCCGTCTGGGGAAGCATGCTCGGAAGTGGTCTGGTGAAATTCAGCTAAGTGGGCCTTTTCAACCC
>JAJZDM010000077.1 GCA_021806005.1 Acidobacteriota bacterium
TGCGCGGTTCTTGTTCGTTCAATTGCATCTTCCACTTCGGCATCACAGACTCCCGCGAGTTGAAGTCAGAGATCGCCGCCGGCGTTTCCATGCGCCTGCCGTGCTCAGGCGGCTTTCGGACGCAACTCAATCTTCAACAGCCAAACCACCACTCCGGGTTCCCCGCATCTCAGTTCTTCCAGATGTGGGAGTACAGGCGACATCTGCCAGGCGCCGCCCCTCCGTCTGCGGCGCTCTGATCATCCTCGGTCCGTCTTCACTCTTGCCCACCGGGTAAGTCAAGCGTCATCTCGTCTGAGTTCTGTGCAGTCTCTACCTGCTCTCTGTCTCTCACCCCGACCCTGCGGAGCAGGACATACACCGGCGCACCGCTCATCACGATGATGAGCCCCGGCCACGTGGTTGCCGTACGATAGGCAAACAGGATCACCAGCACAAAGCTTGCGCCGGCAATGTACAACCCCGGTAGCCAGGGATAGCCCCAGCACCGATAAGGTCGCATGGCATCCGGCTTTGTAGAGCGGAGGCGGAAGAGTCCCGCAACGGTGAGGATGTAGAAGATCAGCGCGGCGGAAATAACGTAGTCCAGCAGGTTGCTGTAGAGGTTTCCATAGGTCTGTGTACTGGCGTTGTAGGTGCGCGGCAGCACCAGCAGCAGAGACCACGCACACTGCAGCACCAGCGCCCATCCGGGCACGCCCTCCCGGTTCAGCACGCCTGCGCGCCGGAAGAAGAGTCCGTCCTTGGCCATGGCGTAGCAGGCGCGGCCGCCCGCCAGGGTGAGCGCGTTTACGGTGCCGAAGGTGGAGACCATGATCAGGCAGCCCATGGCGAGACTCCCGATGCCCGGCAGAACGGTGTTCACCACCACCGTGGCCACGCGATCCCCCGCTGCGGTCTGGATTGCGTGTATCGGCACCACGGCGAGGTAGCACAGGTTGCAGAGAAGATAGAGCACGATCACCATCGAGGTGCCCAGACCAAGCGCCAGCGGGAGGTTCCTCTGAGGATGGCGCACCTCCCCGGCGACAAAGGTAATATCATGCCAGGAGTCGGCGGAGAATAACGATCCGGTCTGCGATACGCAGAGCGCCACGATCATTCCCGCCCCGGTCATGGCGCTCATACCGCTCAGCATGGATCCATTGATTCTGGACCGTCCAATCATGGACCCGCCAATCATGGCGACGTTCTGTGCGCGCCAGGCATGCGCAAAGTTCATCTGCAGCACCGACGGGTCGCGCAGAAAGGCATACGCTCCCAACCCCAGCAGCAGCACCAGGCCAATCAGCTTGGCCACCGTGAAGATATTCTGCACCAGCTTTCCCCAGCGAACGCCGACGATGTTGATCAGACACGTCGCGAGAATGATCACCAGCGCAAGGCACTGAGTCGTAGAGAGCGAAACCGCGTATCCGGGCATGACGCGAATGGGCGCCACGAGGTAGTGCCCATCGTTGATAGCAGGAAAGAGAATGCCGCTGAAGCGCGCAAAGGCGATCGCCACAGCGGCGATCGAGCCGGTCTGGATCACAGTCATCAGCGTCCAGCCATAGAGGAACCCCACAAACGGAGAGAAGGCCTCGCGGAGGTACACATACATGCCGCCGGCGCTGGGCATCATGGCCGCCAGTTCTCCGTAGCTGATCGCTCCGGAGACAGTGAGAGCCCCAGTGATGACCCAGGCAACCATCAGCCAGCCCGCGGCCCCCACCTGCCGTGAGATCTCCGCACTGACGATGAAGATACCAGAGCCGACCATGATGCCGGCGACGATCATCACCGAATCGAAGAGGCCCAGTTCCTTGCGAAACTCGCTCCTGGCCATGCGCTAAGCCAGATCCTCGTTGCGGACGTACACGGAGTAGCGCTCGTCAAGAATGCGATTGAGTGGCACGAGTGTATGGACGGGGCCTCGGCCCTTGCTGCGGAACTGAAGCGGATATGCGTCGCTGCCCTCCATGCGTTCAAACCAGATCGCATCGGCGCCGGTTTTCTTCCCCGAGTCAAGAGACTTGACGGTCGGCATCGGATAGCCGTCGTCAGATCCCCACGGTCCGTTATCGCCATAGATCATGCCGTTGGTCAGCCCCTCGGTTCCCTGCCGTACGGCCAGCACAAGGGGACCGTACATCGCGGCCTGCACCTGCTTGTCATCCGGCGCCTGGTCCAGATGCAGCGGCAACGGCATCTCCAGCGTCACCACATCACCCGCCTTCCATTCATGGTTCAGCGTGACGTAAGTCGAAGGGGTCGCCGTCACCGTCACCGGCTGTTGGTTGATCGCGACCCTCACGCCCTGCGTCGCCCAGTAGGGGATGCGAAGCCTGAGAGCGGTCGTTCTGTTCGGTGCGGCGTCCACCGTAAATGTCGTGTGCTCCTCCTCGGGGAACCTCGTTGTCTGGCGCAGCACCAGCCCGCGCTCCTTCCAGTCGAGCCGGGAGGGAATGAAGAGGTTTACGTAGACCGAGTCCTCATCATGGAAGTAAATGGAGTCGTTGAGCTTTGCATACTCCTCGGAGCCTGTGCCCGTGCAGCACCAGAAAGCGTCGAACGGCGTACCGAAGGTCTTGTACAACCCCGGCTTCAGCGAGACGTAATACATCAGCATACCGTTGCGATCCTGGGTACCGTAGCGGACGTTGAACAACACCCGCTCGTAGTAGTCGAAGTAGTTGGCGTTCGCCTCCTGGCCAAACAGATGGCGTGAAAGCTTCAGCATGTTGTAAGAACAGCAGCACTCCTCCGCTGCGGGTCCAAGTTGCGAGGCAATCGCATCGGGCTTGTGCCACATCTCACCGTTGCTGGTGCCGCCGGTGCAGTACGCATGGTGCTCGGTCACAATGCGATAAAAGTTTTGAGAGATGGTCAGATAACGGGTATCGCCGGTAAGCTCATAGCCACGAATGGCTCCAATGATCTTGGGGATGTTAGTGTTGGCGTGGTTTCCATCCAGCATGTCCTGGTCCGCCGCCAGCGGATCGAAGATCTTCTTGTGCTCGAAGCGATAGGCCAGATCCCGGTACTTCACGTTGCCGGTGATGGCGTAGAGGTTGAAGGCCGCCTCATTCATGCCGCCCTGCTCCACCAGAAGCATGCGCTGCCACTCATCCTGGGGGATCGGCCGGCTGTAGGCGTCCGCCCAGTTGCCCATCCCGATCGCAACCTGCAGCGCCTGCTGGTTGCCGGTGTGCTGGTACATGTCGATCATGCCGGCAAGGATCTTGTGAAACGTATAGAACGGAGCCCAGATGTGCTCATGGTTGCGGAGCCTACCGAAGAACGTTACGGGAAAGGCGCTCAGGTAGCCGTCCTTCGCCTGGCACTGGGCGAGGATAGCGACCAGGTCATCGGCCTTGGCTTTGATCGGCATGTCGCCGGTGCTGGCGTGGAGCAGCGCGCTGGAGGAGAGATAGTGGCCCACATAGTGCCCGCGCAGTTCGCAGTCCGGTGCTTCCCAGCCGCCCAGCGGATCGGCGTCCGTGGCGATCCCGGCGGTCACGCGGAAGTTGTAGGCCAGGCGATCATTGGGCAAGGAGTACAGATAGCTGCGATCCAGTTCCATCATGTTCTTCCAGAAGCTGGGCAGCAGGCGCACCTCGGTCATGGAAAAAGGTTCCGCCTTCCACTGCACCTTGGCCACTGGCGCGTGGATCAGCGTCGCAACGTCTGTATCGTAGCCGTCCGCGGCCGAAAGCCTCCCTGCCGTAGTCGCGGCCTCCTGTGCCGCTGCGGGCAGAAGCGGCGCGGTGCTGGCGGCCACCGCACCGCCCAGAAAGTGTCTTCGTGTCAGTTTCAGCTTCATCATCTGTTTCCTCCTCGCAACATGCCAACGGGCCCGGTCCTGATCGGATAATTGGATGGGTGAACCGAAGAAGCAGCGCCAGCGCAACTGAACTTCTCCGGCAAAGATAACGTTATCCGTAGCCGGCGGATGCCACCCAAATCTGCAGGCATCCGCCGGCAGTCAATCTAACGAGCGGTAATACGAAGCATCACCACTCCGTGCGTAGGTACTGTGGTTGCGTAACTGTCGTTGTTCAGGGAGACACCAGCGTGCTGCCACAGATCGCGGACGCTGAGTTGCTTGCCTTTGAAGCTGGCGGGAAGACTGGCCAGCGAAAACGTACCCGTCGCAGGAACCGGGCCGCGGTTGAAGAGGCCTACGGCGACAGACCCATCGTGTAACGGCCGCATCAGGACCGCGATCGCTCCATCGTGGGAGACCTCCGTCACAGGCATGAACTTCGGGTCCTGGTCGATCGCTATGATCTCGGTGTTCATCAGGATGCTCCGGGTCTCCTCGGTCATGGTGCGCAGGTCGTTGCCGGCGATCAGTGGCGCGGCCAGCAGCGACCACAGGCTCATATGGGTGCGGTACTCATCGGCCGTCATGCCCCCGTTGCCGATCTCCAGCATGTCCGGGTCATTCCAGTGTCCTGGTTTTACATAGCGTGCAATCTTGATCTGGCTGAACCCGATCGCGTCCATCGACTTCCATGTATCTTCAATGTCGCCCGTGGTGCGCCATAGGTTTCCACCGCTCTTCTCACCCCAGCCGCTCCACACCTTCCCGCGGCCGTACTCGCACAGGCTGTAGACGATGGGGCGATGCGTTGCCTGTAGCGCCTGGCCCATCTCCTCGTAGATGGCCTGCAGCGTGGGAGCGTCATCGGGATAGACGTCAAGATCCGTGCACAGATCGTACTTCAGATAGTCGATGCCCCAACTGGCGTAGGTCTCAGCATCCTGCCGCACATGGCCAAAGCTGCCCTCATACAGGGCGCAGGTCTTTGGTCCTGGGCTGGAGTAAATGCCGATCTTCAGCCCTTTGGAGTGCACATAATCCGCCAGCGCCTTCATATCGGGAAACTTCCTGTTGGGCACGATGTTGCCCGCCGCGTCGCGTCCCAGTTCCCAGGTGTCGTCGATGTTGATGTAGGTATAGCCCACCTTGCTCATGCCACTGGCAACCATGGCGTCAGCCATGGCGCGCACGTCGGCATCATCGATCTTGCCGGCAAATTTATTCCAGCTGTTCCATCCCATCGGCGGAGTGCGAGCAAGGCCGTTGTCGGGCAGGTCCTGCAGCGCGGGCAACGGCAGCGGTTTGGGCGGCTCGGTCGCCGCCTCCGTCGCCCGCATCACGACCCCGCTGTACGTATGGTCCCCGTCCTGCATGGAGAGCGAGAGACTCCCGTGCGAGAAGGCGCCGTGGAAGACGATCGGCCTCTGCTCCCAACGGGGAGCAGAGGCGGGCGGCTCCGTGGCAAACTCGATCACGCCGTTCTTCAGCGTTCCCGCCAGCGGCAGCGCGTCATGCCAGCGAACCAGGGAGCCACGCACATCGCCGCCACTCTGCCGGAGTTGAAGATATGTGTCCCGGAACGTGCCGTCGCCATCGGGATTCGGCACGCGAAGCTCCCAGTAACCATCCAGCCGGTGCTGCGCCGCCATCACAGCAGGAGCTAGACAGCATGCCATCACACCGGCCAGCAAAGCGCGGGGAAAAGCTCTCATGGATCCTCCGGGACTTCAGGAATCGCAGCAAGAATAGAGGGTTGCAGCAGACGCTGGCAAGCTCTCTCCTGGACAGGCGCTAGGCTCCCGCAAACTCCTCAATCGGTCGGTGCTTGATGCCGGGGTGCGCTGTCCTGGCCGCGTCAAACACCGCCTTCGCGTGGGCCAGCTCAGCGCCACTCAGTTCATGGCGTGGCGCTCGAACGCGAGCGGACCCCACACCCGCCTGCTCCTGAACCCACTTGATCAACTGCACAAACTTGGGCACCGTGTCCATGCGCAGCAGCGGCAGAAACCAGCGGTAGAGCTCGAAAGCCTCCTCGCGTCTGCCCGCCTGCACCAGATCCACCAGCTTTACAGACTCCGCCGGATACGCGTTTACCAGCCCTGCAACCCAGCCGAGGGCGCCCATCCCGAGTGCCTCCACAATCACATCGTCCACGCCGACAAAGATGCTCAGCCTGTCGCCCAGCAGCGAACGGATCGCGGCTACACGTCGCACATCGGCGCTGGACTCCTTCACCGCCTTCAGATTCTCGTGCCCGCCGGCAAGCTCTGCGATCTGCTCCGGCAGGAAGTCCGTCTTGTAGGCGATCGGATTGTTGTACAGGATGCACTCCAGCCCGGTCGCCGCCAGCACCGCCGCAACGTGCCGCTTCATCTCCTCCCAGTCCGAGCTATAGACGTAGGGGGGCAGCACCATCAGACCGGCGCAACCAAGGTCTTCCGCCTCCCTGGCCAGCTTTACCGCCACCTCGGTGGAGAGCGCAGAGATGGAAGCCACCACCGGCAGCGGTCCCGCCACCCGCACCGCCGTCTTCAGGATCGCGATCTTCTCATCGTGCTCCAGCGTAGCGCCCTCACCCAGCGAGCCGAGCATGATCAGGCCAGCACAGCCATTGCCGAGCTGCCAGGCTGCGTGCTGCGCAAGAAAGTCGTGGTCAACCTTGTTGTCAGCGGTGAAGGGTGTCGTCATTGCGGGCATCACGCCGGACCAGTTCATACGTTCTCCTGAAATGCTTTCGATGAATTCAAACTCCAGATCCGGCTCACCTGCTGAGGCCAGCGCTGGAGAAGACAGGGAATACAAACGTCGCCAGAGGAACACCGGCGTACGTCTCCATGCTGCGGGGGCCGGCATGCTTGGAAAAAATGCCGACCTCAGAGACGTCTGGCCGGACAGCCTCCGGCAACATCGAGCCCGGGGTCGGCTCAGCCCTGCCGGATTCACAGGCAACGGCGGAGCGCAATCCATCCATCCCGGAACTCCATCGCGGCAGGCCGCCTTCCCTCAAACCTGTGCCCAGAACCGGATCACCACCGCCCCGCATACGGCTCGGCTCTCCCAGCGCGCAGGAGACCTCGAAACGGATGGGCAACCGGAAGAGCATAGCCAATAATACCTCATTGTCTACTATTTCGGATACATTATCGTAACGTCGTGATTGGAGTATTGAAAAAGCAAAAAGCGGTACATTAAACTTTGGAGTCTATAACCCATTGCAAGCGTCCAGTGAAACATCCAGGGAAAGACGGGCAGGCAGGAACGGTTCGATACCGATGGCCAAGGCAGAGCATGGTACGAGCCTGATAACAGCATTCCGCGAGATTCGCGAGTTGATTGTTCACGGCAAACTCTCTCCCGGATCCTGGATCCTGGAGGCCGAACTGGCCGAGCGGCTCAACATGAGCCGCACTCCGGTCCGTGCGGCCATTCACTGGCTGCAGCGCGAGGGCTACGTTCTTGAGCATCGCAACGCCAAGAAATCGCGGATGATCGTGGCGCCGCTTACCCAGGAAGATGCCAGCCAGCTCTACCTGATCATCGGACGGCTGGAGGGGATCGCGGGCCGCAGCATAGCGTCGCTGCCGGAGCCGGAGCGGGTGGAGATCTGCACCGAACTGCAGGGTTTGAACGACCGCCTGGAGGTGATCTCCAAGGATCGCGACGGCAACCCGGGCGAGATCTTTGAGAGCGACCGCTCCTTCCACCGCGTCATCATCCGGCACGGCGCCGGGGACCGTCTGACGAACCTGCACAAGGCGATCGAACCGCAGACGGAGCGCTACTGGCGACTCTACGCCAGCTCCATCATCAAGGATCTCCATCTCTCTGTTGCGGAACACACGGAGATTATCCGTGCGATCCGTGCCGGCGATCCGAACCGGGTTGAGCTGGGGCTGCAAAAGAACTGGGAGCATGGCTCCATACGGCTGGCCCGCGTCATCGAGATCTTCGGCGAGCGCGGCAGTTGGTAAGCGTCCGCTCTCGCAACATGCGCCCGTGAAGCACCAACCATCCCCTCACATGATGGCTGCTCGACAGGCTGCTTCGACGCGGCTCTCGGCCTCCATCTTTCAGTGCTTCAAACTCTTCCCATCCTGCCCCGTTGCCTCGGTCGAATCCTTCAAAGTGACCTTGTTCCAATCCGGCGGCTCCACATGGAGCAGGTTGTGAACAAAGTAGTCGTCGCGATCGTGCTCGTCCGCCAGGATGCCCACCCCGTGATTCTGACCTGGGATGTAGAGCATGTCAAAGTGCTTGTGGGCCTTTACAAACGCATTCACAACCTGCAAGGACGATGCGGGATCGACGTTGGTGTCCAGTTCCCCGATGATCAGCAGAACCTTCCCCTGCAGGCGATAGGCGTTCTCCACATTGGAGGAGGTAGCATACTGCGGGCCCACCGGCCAGCTCATCCACTGTTCGTTCCACCACATCTTGTCCATGCGGTTGTCGTGGCAGCCGCTGTTGCTCACCGCAACCTTGTAGAACTCCGGATGGAACAGGAGCGCGCCCAGGGCGCTCTGGCCTCCTGCGGAGGTGCCGAAGATGCCCACCCGGGAGAGGTCATAGTACGGATACCTGGCCGCGACGGCCTTGTGCCACAGGATGCGGTCCGGAAATCCGGCGTCCGCCAGGTTCTTGAACGCCACGTCGTGGAAGGCCTTGGAGCGGTTACTGGTGCCCATGCCGTCGATGTGCACAACGATAAAACCCAGTTCCGCAAGCGCCTGGTCCGGCGCAATCGGGCTGAACGTCTTCGGAACAAAAGAGCCCTGCGGACCGGCGTAGATGCTCTCAATCACCGGATACTTCCTGGACGGATCAAAGTGCAGCGGCCGGGTGATCGTGCCCCAGATGTCCGTCTTGCCATCGCGGCCCTTGGCCACAAAAACCTCGGGAGGGCGGAAGCCGGCCGCCAATAGAGCCGTGGTGTCGCCCTTGTCGAGATCCATCACCACCTTCTGATCCGCCGTGCGTCGTAGCTGCGCGACGGGGGCAAGATCCACACGCTGCCAGCGGTCCACATAGAACATGCGGTCGTGCGAGAAGGTTGCCGTATGCATGCCATCGGCGTCGGTCAGGCGCGTCAGGCCGGTTCCGTCAAAATTGATGCGGTAATACTGCGTAAAGTAAGGGTCCTGTCCGGAGATGCTGCCGCCGGCTTCAAACCATATCTGGCGCCGCTTGTCATCGACGTAATCCACGTTGCGCACCAGCCAGCTCCCCTTCGTGATCTGGTTCTTCACCCTGCCGGTGGCGCCGTCATACAGGTAAAGATGCTCCCATCCGTCGCGCTCGGAGGCCCAGATAATCTCCCGTCCATCGTCCACGTCATGGCGATAGCGCCGTCCGGCGGAGAGCCCGGGTCCCAGATCGTTGTAGTAGAAGAAGGTCTTCGTGGTCTCTGCAATCAGAGCCCGCGCCGCGCCCGTCGTCGCATTCACCTCGATCACCGAGTACGCCTGGTGGCCGCGCTGGTTGTACTCAAAAGTAAAGGCTCGGCTGTTCTTCCACCACACCGGTTCGGTCAGGTAAAAGGGATTGGGAAACAGACGGTTGCTCACCTGAACTCCCTTCCGGGTGGCCACATCAAACAGCACCGGCTGCGCCATCTCCACCGGATCGCCAGGCTTCGCATAGTGAACAGTGGTCGTCACGGGCTGTAGCTGGCCAACGGGGGAGGATTCAATGTAGGTTACCAGCCGATCGAATCCCGGACGGACGTGATACGCAACCAGCTTCTTCGAGTCCGGTGACCAGGCCAGCGTCGCAAAGGTGTAGGCGTTGTTCACCGTGCCGTCAAAGCTCAGGGGAAACGCAGGCGCATCCCCGCTGGGCTGCAGATAGACGTTGAAGTTCTGGATAAACGCCTTGTACCTTCCATCGAAGGAGGCGCAGGTTGGATGCGGCGGCTGCGGCAGTTGATCAAGAATCAGCGATCCCACACCGGGCTCCTCCACGCCGCGCCCCGCCGTCTCCGGCGCAGACTCCCTGGAACCACGACCGCACGGTGGCTGCCGCTCGCTCTCCGGATCCGGGGCATCGTCATCATCCCCGGCGGCACGTGGCGCAAGGCTGTGGTGCTCCAGCCCGTCCACCGGATCGCCGCCGTTCTGCTCCGTCGCCACCTCCGGGCTCAGCAGGGAGCCATCGTCCGGATCCGTATCCTGGTCCCCATGCCTCTGTTTCGGAATGGGGCCGGCCTTCGCGCAGGTATCGTCCGCCAACCTGCAGGTAAAGATCGAACCATCCACACCAAACCGAATTGACTGCTCGTGATCCACGAACTCCAGTGGAGATCTCCCCGTCCCGCCCCCCGCGCCCGGTCTTCTGCCGGGAAACATCTCCAGTGGAGCAAAGGGCAGCGTCAACGCGGTATAAGAGTGGCCCGTCACCTTGGACACCGCCACGGCCAGCTTCTCCTGGTCGAAGGCGGCTCGCCGGGTTGCCGTATCCGCATCCACCAGCACGTACACGTTGCCGCCTTTTACAGACTTCGCATACCAGAAGCGATGCTCGTCGCCTATCCAGTGCGCAGGCCCCGGAACATCCACCACCAGGCCGCGCACCATCCCCGGGAGATCGTGTGCCCGCTGATAGTCGGCCAGCGTACCCTGCGCCTGCAGCGACGCCACGGAGAGCGCAAAGACAAGCCCGCCTGCCAACTGCTGAAGGGAGTAAATTTTCATGGGTAAGAGCGGGCTCCTGGGAGAGGTGGATTTACAACTGGGAACCAAGTATACATAATTGTATTCACTACTGGGCTCTCTGAGGTGATCACCGAATGAAATCCTTCCATCGTGTGGCCTGCGCGCTCTCCCTGTTCCTGGCCGGCAGCGGCATCTTCTGCGCAACCGGCGGGGCGCAATCAGCCTCTCCCATCGCCGCTTCCAGCAATGAGGCGCGCCTGCCCTCTCTCATCGTGGACTTCACCCAGGATGAGCGTTCCCTGGACAGGGAGTATCCGCTGCAGATCTCCCCTCAGCACGCCGCGCGCTTTGCCCGTTTTTACAGCGACGAGCTGGCGCGGCTGAAGACCGTGGACTTCACCTCTCTCTCCCATGAAGATCAGATTGATTACCTGCTGTTGAAGCACCAGATCATCGCCGACCAGCACCAGATGGCCATCGAGCAGCAGCAGCGCAACCAGATGCAGCCGCTGCTTCCCTTCTCGGAAGCCATCGACCAGTTGCTGGAGAAGGAGCGCCTGATGCAGCGGCCCGACGCCGAGGCGGACGCGGCGCTGCTCACCACGATGGTGAAGCAGATTGAGGCGGCGCAGAAGCAGTTTGATTCATCCTCCGCACACGGGCCGGGAGCAACTGGCGCAACTTCATCCCAGCCGAAGATCGATCCTGTAGTCGCCAACCGCGCCGCGCAGGCGACGCTCGAGTATCAACACGCCCTCAGCCACTGGTTTGGCCAGTACAACGGCTACGATCCACGCTTCACCTGGTGGGATGCCATGCCGTACAACAGCGCCAATCAAGCGCTCAAGGCGTACAGCGACTTTCTGAAGGCAAAACTCGTCGGCATCCGTCCGGACGACAAGACCACCATCATCGGCGATCCGGTGGGCAGGCAGGCGCTCATGAACGAGCTCTCCGACGACATGATTCCCTACACGCCCGAAGAACTCATCGCGATTGCGCAGGATGAGTACGACTGGTGCCTCCAGCAGATGCTCAAAGCCTCGCGCGAGATGGGCTACGGCGACAACTGGCACGCCGCCGTCGAAAAGGTGAAGCAGATGCACGTCCAGCCCGGCGAGCAGCCGGAGCTCATCCGCAAGCTGGTTCTGGAGGGGCGTGACTTTGCCGTCAACAACAACCTGGTCACGGTGCCGCCGCTGGCCGATGAGACCTGGACCATGATCATGATGACGCCCCAGCGTCAGCTTGTGAATCCGTTCTTCACCGGCGGCGATGAGATCAGCGTCTCCTTCCCCACCAACACCATGACCTATGAGCAGCGCGAGATGAGCATGCGCGGAAACAACATTCCGTTCGCCCGGGCCACGGCGTTCCATGAGATGATCCCGGGCCACTTCCTGCAGTTCTACATGATGGCGCGTCACCGCCCCTACCGGCGAGCGTTTGAGACGCCGTTCTGGGTAGAGGGCAACGCCTTCTGGTGGGAGATGCTGTACTACAGCATGGGCTTTGATCAGACCCCGGAGGAGCGCATCGGTGCTCTGGTGTGGCGGATGCACCGCTCTGCCCGGGTGATCTTCACCATGAACTTTCACCTGGGCCTGTGGACGCCGCAGCAGTGCGTCCAGTACCTCATCGACAACGTCGGATTCGATTCGGAGAACGACCTGGCCGAGGTGCGGCGTTCCTTTGACGGCTCCGTGGGACCGCTCTACCAGATCGCCTACCTGATGGGCGCGCTTCAGTTCAGGGAGCTGCACCACGAACTCGTCGACTCGCACAAGATGACGGATCGGGAGTTTCACGATACCATCCTGCACGAAGGCCCAATGCCCATCGAACTCCTGCGGGCAGACATGGAAGATCTCAAGCTGACGCCTGACTTCCACACCACCTGGAAGTTCTACGGCGACCACCCAACCCATCCATGATCTGCACCGCCGAGCATCTCTCCCGTTGCTCTTACGGTGCCGGTTGGATGTCCGCGGTTCCCATCCGGCCACTCACCGCATCCCGAACCACCACTCGCAGGCGAGTGGTGTGGGGCATGATCTCGACCGGCAGTTGGAAAGTAGCGGCCTGCGCGGCGGAGTCGCCCGGCGGCACGTGTGCGGTCATCTCCTGAATGGTGTGCCCAATCATCCGATTCTTGCGGTCGAAGCCGGCCACCAGCACCGTAACCTCTGCCTTGGAGCCTCCGTCGGGCAGCAGGCTGAAGTCAAGCCCCTGGGTAGCTACCGTTACCGCCAGATGGACCACACCCTGCTTGTCCGGCGCATCGCTGAGAGCATGCGCCGACACCGCCAGCCCCGTGTAGGCCAGGTTGCCGTTGGCGGCCGCGCCCAGGTCAGCGGCCATCTTCTTCAGGTCCAGGTTCAGCGTGGCGGGGGTGGTCGGGGGCGGCGGAGCCACAGAGTCCACGTAGTAGCCGTTGCGGGTGGTTGCGGTCAGGCCGGGCAGGTTCACCTGCACATGGATGCGGCGATAGAGCCCCTTATCGCTGCCATCGTCCTTGGGGGAGTAGGAGAGCGTGTAAAAGTTGTTCCCGTCCCGGATGCTCTCCGCGATCTCCGCATCGATATCGTTGCGCGTGGCGTACAGGCTACCGCCGGTGGCCGGGGCCAGAAGCTGGAAGTTCACGTCACCCTCAAAGGGATCCTCACCGTTCTGGTCTTCGGCCGCATCCAGATCATCCGGAGTCTGGATCAGAACCGTGCCGGCAGAGGTGATGGTCGGGTCGATGATGTCCAGCGTGATCCGAGAGTCGCGCATCATCCCGATCACGTGCTGGATCGCCTGCTGAATCACCGCAGCCTGCGCGTTGGTGGACTCGTTGGTGTTGATCGCCGGAAATCCGGTACCCACCCACAGGATGCTCTTGCGTCCCGGATGCCCTGCCGTGGACTGTGCAATCTGCTCCAGAGACTCCAGCGACATCGCCAGCCGTTCAGCCGCCCCCGGGCCGCCTTTGCCGCTCCGCATCAGCCGCCACGGATACTCCGGGAAGTGCTTGTCCAGGGCGGTCAGCAAAGACTGCCGGTCCATCGTAAAGTCGCACAACACCTGGAAGCGGGAGTTGCTCACCACCAGCAGCTCGGTGGGCTGGGTCAGCATGGCCGGCTGCGCATCCAGATACTTTTTGAGGTCATAGCGGGCAAAGGACATGTCCTCGTACCGCGTGTTCAGCTCATCCAGCACCAGCAGGGTCACCGGGGCTCCCGGCGCCCTGGCCAGGTCGGCCGTGGAGTGGATAACCACGCCCGCCGGAAGAGCGTGCCCGCTCACCCCTTCGAAGTACCGGATAGCCTGTCGCTTCCCGTCCTCGAAGACGTTGAAGTCCTTGGCGGTGAGACCCGGAACAATCTGGTTCTTTTTATTGGTCACCACCACGTCCAGCTCCACGATGCGCGCGGTGACAGTGAGGGTGGGGGCGTTCGCCTGCGGCAACGCAGCCTGTTGAGCAGGGGCATCCAGTGCTGCGGAGAGCAGGCAGCACTGGCTGCAGAGAAGTGCGGTCGCCCGGGCGAACCGGCGGATAGACTGGCTGGCGCTCACCGAATAATGGATGTCGAACACAATGGAGATCTGCCTTTCCTGAGCCACAAGTTCGGAGCCGAGCGACGGGAGATTTCCGTGGTCTGACCAGATGGAAATTCGCGTCCAGTATATCAAGTGGCTCCGATCCGATGAGACGCCGCTGACAAGGGGCTCGTATATTGAGGCGCGCATCTTCCAGCTCGTTCCCTCGCCCCCTCCAACCAGATCAGGTCGGACCAGCGCCTTTCTGTCAGCGCGGAGCTCGGAGCCCGGCAACCGCCCGGCTTGTTATCCGGCTACTTGCAGTCGCCAACCCGACTGCCGGTGGACTGGATGGTTCCAGAGGTCGTCATCGGCGGCTGGCCGGCATAGGAGACCGTGGTGGTCGTGCTTCCATTGGCCTGGAACCCGGATCCGTCCTTGGAGAAGGTCTCATGGATGGTGGAGTTGGAACTCCACTGCACCGGGCCGCCTCCACCAGAGCAGGCCAGGGTGATGGTATATCCGCCCGGGATGGCGGTGAGGGATGGCTTGGAGCAGGTTGCATTCGGGGTGCTGTTCTGCCATGCCTGGTCTGCGCTGTTGGCGCAGACGGATACCTGGCGATGCACCGGCTGCCCGACGGCGGGCGTGACGGTAGAGCTGACCTGCCACTCCCCTGCCTGAAAGGTCGGGGCAGCAGGGTTTGTCTGGGTAAAAGCCGAGGGCGACAGAGACAGGGCAAGAACGAGGAGCGGGAGGTGTGCTCTCATATCGCATCGAAGAGTATCACGGAGCATCCCGCCTCCCGCCAACCGAAATCTCCCCCCCCCGGCAGGCAAGCGTCTCACATCTCCTGCCGGCTGCCGAAGAGCGCGGGCCACCCTCCAGGCGTAACCGCCCCCATCATCACTCGGGACCACTGTTGCAACGCCCGGGATACTTATCCATTGAAATAAGTTCTATTGCGAATTTAGGATAAGGAGTTACTTCTTCGCCGCACTGCTTCCCTCCCAGCCTGGGAGCGCCCCGTGGCATAACGCATGATTCTGGAGAACTGGATGAAGTCTGTCTTACTGCTGATGGTTCTAACCCCGGCGATTCACGCCCAGACGTTCGACTGCGGCAAGGCCGGCACTCCGTCGGCCATCGTTCTTACCAGGAACACTCATTACGCTCCAGACGCGGCTGGATTTGATCTCGGCTCCGTTCCAACGATCCGGAAGGCTGGCTGCACGTCAACAAAGCCCTTTTTCTTCTCCATTCCAGAGCGCGAGGGGAACTACACCGTCACGGTTCTGCTGGGGGGCTCGCGCGCCTCGGTAACCACTGTCCGCGCGGAGGCTCGCCGGCTGATGTTGGCACGGATCACGGTACCCGCCGGCGCCACACGCAGCGAGAGCTTTACGGTGAACGTCCGTTCCCCGGTGATCGCGGGAACCGATCAGCAGGTCCGTCGAAAGCCGCGCGAGATGCATTCCCTGGACTGGGACTCCAGGCTGACCCTGGAGTTTGCCGGTTCACAGCCCTCGGTCCGCAGCATCCGGATTCGTCCGGCCGACCCAGCCACCACGATGGTCTATCTCGCCGGCGATTCAACCGTAGTCGACCAGGACAACGAACCGTGGGCGGCATGGGGTCAGATGCTGCCGGTCTTCTTTAATGACCGGGTGGCGATTGCGAACGATGCCGAATCGGGAGAGACCATCCGAAGCTTTCAGTCGGAGCGGCGCTTTGCAAAGATCTTCAGCACGCTGAGGTCAGGCGACTATCTCTTCATGCAGTTCGCCCACAACGACCAGAAGCCTGGAAAGGGCTATGTCCCCATTGATGTCTATCAGGCCCTGCTGCGCAAGTACATTGCTCAGGCCCGCGAAAAGGGAGCCACGCCGGTCCTTGTCACCAGCATGAACCGCCGAACCTTTGACGCTCAGGGACACGTCACCAACACGCTGGCTCCTTATCCAGAGGCGATGCGGCAGGTTGCTGCGAGTGACCATGTTGCGCTGATCGACCTGAACGCCATGAGCAAGGTTCTCTACGAAGCCGTCGGAGAACCCAACTCCAGGAGTCTCTTCGTCTACGCCGGAGCCGGCGCCTACCCCGGTCAGACTGTGGCTCTACACGATGACACCCACTTCAATGAATACGGCGCGTATGAGCTTGCGCGTTGCGTGGTCGCCGGCATCCAGCAGTTATCCCTGCCTCTGGCCGCGCAACTGCGCGATCCGGCGTTCCGGTTTGATCCCAGCCATCCAGATCCCCCTGCGTCGGTCGCTCTGCCTCCAGATCCATTCTTCGATCTGCAGACACCCTACGAGCGCTAGAGCACTCTTCCTGCAGATATCGCTGGGGCCGCGACTCCGTCAGCCCTCGACCTTTGCCAGTTTTCCAAAGAGAAAGATATGGTGGGCACAGCAGGATTCGAACCTACGACTTCCACCGTGTGAAGGTGGCACTCTACCGCTGAGTTATGCGCCCACTGCCCTTTTGGGGCAACCTGCCCCACAGGCTGCGCCCTCCCGGACGGGAGGTTGGTCCGCACGTTGAATCCTGGGAGTATGAGTCTCAGAATCCCGTGCAGCCTGTTCAGGATAACATCTGTGGGCTGGGGTAGAAAACAAAGGCTCAAAGACAAAGAGCGGGCGCCCCACATCTCTGTCTTTTTGACATGTGGGCTCGCAGGACCTCCATCCTCCTCCATCCTTCAGCGGCCGGAACAGGCCCCCCCGTCCTCCCTCCACCTTCTCCGGACTCACCGGGTATCCCGAAACCTGCCGAAAGAACCTCTCTTCGCGGGTTCTGCGCCGAGCCGCCGGGGATCCCTCCGGTTACTGGTGGGCGAAAAGGCAGGATGGGGGAGGTTACAATTACGGGAAAATGCCCCCCTTGCACCAAGAGCCGCCGCAGGATCCGCTGGTTTCACCAGAAACCCGTCAAAAAGATGGCGACGAGGGGGATTTAACGCAACCTGCGGAACAAGATGGTGTTCAGCAGAGTATGGGTGCGGTGGCGCTCCAGTCCGGGCTTCTGGAATCTGCGGCGGGCCTGTTGCCGCGGGGAGATGCTGCGACGCTGATAAGCCTGCCTCCGGCTGGAGATGAGACGCCAGAGATGGTCTCCGGGTTGGCTCCGGAGCAGCGCCGCGCGGCGATCGCCCGGGGCGACTTCTCCCATCTGGCCGACTCCGAGGTGATGCTGGAGTTGAAGGCCGGAAATATGGACGCCTTCGACGTTCTGCTGGCCAAGTACCGCAAGCCAATGGTGCACTTCATGTTCCGCATGGTGCACAACCAGGCCGTGGCGGAGGAACTGGCCCAGGAGGTCTTTCTACGGGTCTACCGCTCACGGGAGACCTACCGCGCCGAGGCCAGGTTCAGCACCTGGCTATACCGGATCGCCACCAACCTCGGGGTGAACTATGCCCGGGATACGCGCTACGAACGCACGGCGGCAACGGTTTATCTGGATGAGGTGGACGCCGAGACGGGAATGACCCCGGATGTGGCCGATACGACGCCCAGCGCCGAAGTGGGACTCTTGCGTGAGGAGCGGATGGAGGCCATTCGCCGGCATGTGATGGCGCTGCCAGAGCGGCAGAGAAACGCCGTCCTGATGCACAAGTACCAGGGGATGGATTATCAGCAGATCGGTGAGGTGCTCAAACTCTCCGAATCGGCAACCAAGTCGCTTCTCTTCCGTGCCTACCAGACGCTGCGGGAGAAGCTGAAGGAGTTTGTCTGAAGCTGGTAGCCGGGAAGCGGGTAGCCGGATTGTGACTCAGGAGGAACGCATCCCCCGAAGGAAGAGCACGATGACGAAAGAGGGGATGAGCGAGGGAGAGAATATGAAGGAGCTAACCAGGACGATCAACTGCAAGACCTGCGGCAAGCACTTCGCCGACCTTTTGCTGGATGAGTCCTTTGCCGCACAGGTACGGGAAGCCGGCCGGCAGCAGACGGGTCCGGACGCAGAGGCTGGAGCAGCAGCGGAGCCGATCCATGGAGCGGCAGCCATGCAGGTAGCTGCGCATCTGGCCGGCTGCGCGACGTGCCGCGAAGAGTTGGAGCAACTGCAGGCCACCTATGCCCTGCTGGATAGCTGGACCGCGCCTGAACCCTCTGCCTTCTTTGACAGCAGGCTGCATGTGCGGCTGCGCGAGGTGCGGGCGGAGGAGCCGGAGAGACTTTGGAGCCGGGTTCGCTCCTTCTTCCTGTACAGCACCCGGCAGCGTCTGCGCCCGGTGCTGGCCGGGGCCCTGGCGGTCGCCGTGATTGCAGGCGGAGGAGGAACCTTTGCCGGGCTCTACGGACATCAGGACGCGATGGCCATAAAGACCTCCCCAACCGTGAACGATCTAAAGATTCTGGATAATAACGCGCAGGCCCTGCAGCAGATGGATGAACTGCTGGACTCCGGCAACGACAATTCAGCGCCGCCTGTCAGCTAATGAGTGCGCGCATGCTCCTTGCGTAAAGGGCCTGGGCAGGAGGTTGAAGCGGAGATATCCGCTGACGTCATCGATACTTCGAGGCTTTGCCTCATGGAGAAGGGTGCAGGAACAAGTCGAACGATGAGGAAGAAGCTCACATGCCGCAGCTTGAAGAACCGGGCCGGAATACTGAGCCTGCCTGCGTGGCTGCTGCTGGCGGGGGGCGGCGGGGTAGCGTGTGCCCAGGGGGGAGCCGCACCGGCGGCGTCCGTGGGAACGGGGTACGCGATGGTGCAGACTGACCCTGTGGCGGGCGGTGCTGGAGACCAGAGCATCTCTTCCCCGGCCGCTGCGCAGCAACAGCCACCGGCGCCGGTGGTGCGGCAGCCGTCAAACGGGCAGGCGGCGGCTTCAGGGGGAGATCAGTTCGGACCCGACCGCCGGGCGGGGGGCGGTCATCTGGCCCAGTGGATGAGGCGCCATAGCTGGATGACGCTGGAGCAGCAGCAGCAGGCGCTGAACCGGGAGCCAGGGTTCAACCAGCTCTCGCCGCAGGCGCAGTACCGGATGCACAAGCGCCTGGCCCA
>JAJZDM010000078.1 GCA_021806005.1 Acidobacteriota bacterium
TGAGAGCCCCTATCGCAAGGTGAAGGACGGCGTGGTGCTGGACTACGTTGCGGTGAGCAACGCCGGCGAATCCGGCCTGCGCCAGGGCGATGCCCTGGAGGCCCACGAGGCGATCCGCCTGAACAAACAGCTCAAGAAGGAAGGCAAGCGCACCATGGATCTGGAGCCTTACTCCTTCTACCTGTCCGCCTGGGAGGAAGACCGGCACACCATTGCGCAGGCCAATATCAGCCTCGATGAGAGCATGCACATCGTGGAAGACCTGGTGAACGCACGCAAGGCAGGCAACTTCGTGCTGGTTCCCAAGCAGGAGGTGGACTACGTCGACGTGAGCCCCAAGCAACTGGTGTCGGTGGCAGCCTCGCTGGTTCCCTTCCTGGAGCACGATGACGCGAACCGCGCCCTGATGGGAGCCAACATGCAGCGCCAGTCGGTGCCGTTGCTGGTCTCTGAGGCCCCGCTGGTCGGTACCGGCATGGAAGGCGTCACCGCACGCGACTCCGGCGCTGTGATCCTGGCCAAGCGTAACGGCATCATCGACTCGGTCGACTCCGAGCGCATCATCGTGCGCGTGGACGGCGAGCATCATCCGACTCAGCTCTCGCGCGAGGTCGGTTCGGATATCTATCAGCTCACCAAGTTCAAGCGCTCCAACCAGAACACCTGCATCAACCAGAAGCCGGTGGTGCGCAAGGGCGAGCGGGTCGTCAAGGGCCAGGTCATCGCCGACGGTCCCTGCACCGAGCAGGGCGAGTTGGGCCTTGGCCGCAACGTGCTGGTGGCCTTTATGCCCTGGCGCGGCTACAACTTCGAGGACGCCATCCTGATCTCGGAGAAGCTGGTGCGCGAGGACTATTACACCTCGATCCACATCGAAGAGTTCGAGATCGAGGCCCGCGACACCAAGCTGGGCCCCGAAGAGATCACCCGCGACATCCCCAACGTCAGCGAGCACGCGCTGCGCGACCTGGACGAGAGCGGCATCATCCGCATCGGAGCCAAGATCGCGCACAACGACATCCTGGTCGGCAAGGTCACGCCCAAGGGCGAAACCCAGCTCACCCCGGAAGAAAAGCTGCTGCGCGCCATCTTCGGTGAAAAGGCCGGCGATGTGCGTGACGCCAGCCTCACCTGCCCTCCCGGCATCGAGGGCACCGTGGTGGACGTCCGCATCTTCAGCCGCAAGGGCCAGGAGAAGGACCAGCGCGCGCTGCAGATTGAGCAGGAGATGATTGAAAAGCTGGAGCGCAACCTCGCCGACGAGATTCGTATTCTCACCGACGAGCGGCTGAAGCGGCTGGAGAACATCCTTGGCAACAAGGAGGTTCTGGCCGACCTGCACGACGAGCGCACCAACAAGAAGCTGCTCAGCAAGGGTGACATCCTGGACCGCGATGGAATCGAGCTGATCTCGACGCGCAACCTCAAGCGTATCCGCTACGCCGACAAGGATCCACGCGTCAACGAGCAGATCGACGAAATCGAGGAGATGACCTCCCGCCAGATCGATGTGCTGCGCAAGATCACCAACGAGAAGATCGGCAAGATGCAGAAGGGCGATGAACTCTCGCCCGGCGTCATCAAGATGGTCAAGGTCTACGTCGCCATGAAGCGCAAGCTGTCGGTAGGTGACAAGATGGCCGGACGCCACGGCAACAAGGGCGTCATCTCGCGCATCCTGCCCGAGGAGGATATGCCCTATCTGCCCGATGGAACCCCGGTGGAGATCGTTCTCAATCCGCTGGGCGTGCCCTCGCGTATGAACGTAGGACAGATCCTGGAGACCCATCTTGGCTGGGCGGCGCACGAGCTAGGAGCCAAGGTCGCTGCGCTGGCCGCACAGCACCAGAAGGCCGGCGAAGTGAAGGAGATCTTCAAGGAGGCGTTCAAGGGAACAGCCGCTCTCAACCAGTTGCTGGCGCTGGACGACGAACAGACGCTGCGCGTTGCCGCTGGCATGAAGCGTGGAGTCTGGTTCGGCACGGCCGTCTTCGACGGCGCCCGGGAGGAAGAGATCAAGGCGCTGCTCAGCGCCGCCGGGCTGCCCAGCTCAGGCAAGAGCCCGATGTATGACGGCATGACGGGCGAGCAGTTTGAGCAGCCTGTAACCGTCGGATACATTTACATGCTCAAGCTCAGCCATCTGGTCGACGACAAGATCCACGCACGCTCCATCGGACCGTACTCGCTGATCACCCAGCAGCCGCTGGGCGGCAAGGCGCAGTTCGGCGGTCAGCGCTTTGGAGAGATGGAGGTCTGGGCGCTGGAGGCTTACGGCGCCGCCTACATCCTGCAGGAGCTGCTCACCGCAAAGTCTGACGACGTCTATGGCCGCACCAAGATCTATGAGGCCATCGTCAAGGGCGAGGCGGCCATCGAGCCGGGCGTGCCGGAGTCGTTCAACGTCCTTATCCGTGAGCTGCAATCGCTGTGCCTGGACGTCGAACTGGTCAAGAAGACCGCAGACGCCGAACATATCGTGCCGCTGCCGGAGTTGGCGGTCGCGGATTAGCACCTTGATGGGCGCCGCCGCTGTTGACCAGCTTTGGGCTTGAGTCACGGCAGAAGCCGCAGCAGCGGCGGTGAGCAGAGATGGCAGTGGTGAACCCGGAAGCGCGGATTCATCGCGAAGGTAATCGCAGTCGCCGGTTGGACTGCATAGCTAGCAGCGAAGCTCGCAACGCAGGCTCTTGAAGGCGAAGAGTCAAACAAAAGTTGGTATCGAGCTAAGCACTGCAAACGGAGAGAAAAAACATGTTCCGCTCCAGTCCCTTTGAAACAGCCAGTCCGATTACGGACTTTGACTCGATCAAGATTCAACTTGCCTCACCGGAGAAGATCCGCTCCTGGTCGCACGGCGAGGTGACCAAGCCGGAGACCATCAACTACCGCACCTTCAAGCCGGAGCGCGACGGCCTGTTCTGCGCCCGCATCTTCGGACCCATCACCGACTGGGAGTGCCTCTGCGGCAAATACAAGCGCATGAAGCACCGCGGTGTCATCTGTGACAAGTGCGGCGTCGAGGTCACCCTCAGCAAGGTCCGCCGCGAGCGTCTGGGTCACATCGAACTGGCCAGCCCCTGCTCCCACGTCTGGTTCTTCAAGGGCCTTCCCTCACGCATCGGGCATCTGCTGGATATCTCGCTGCGCGAACTGGAAGCCGTGTTGTACTTCGAGAGCTATGTGGTGGTGGATCCCGGCGACGCGCCCGTGAAGGAGCGCGAGGTGATCAAGGACGAGAACCGCTTCCGCGAGCTCGACGCCCAGTATCGCCCCAGCGGCTTCAAGGCCATGATGGGAGCCGAGGCCATCAAGGAGTTGCTCAAGCGCGTTGATGTCAATGAACTGGCCATCGAGATGCGCGAGCGCATGAAGGCTGAGACCTCGCTGCAGAAGAAGCTGAAGTACGCCAAGCGCCTCAAGGTGGTTGAGGCCTTCCGCCGTTCGGATAACAAGCCGCAGTGGATGATCCTGGACGTGATTCCCGTCATTCCCCCCGAACTCCGTCCGCTGGTGCCGTTGGATGGTGGACGCTTTGCCACCTCGGATCTCAACGATCTCTATCGCCGCGTCATCAACCGCAACAACCGTCTGAAGAAGCTGATGGACCTGCATGCCCCAGAGGTGATCGTGCGCAATGAGAAGCGCATGCTGCAGGAGGCGGTCGACGCTCTGTTTGACAACGGCCGCCGGGGCCGCGTCCTCCGTGGCGCCAACAACCGTCCCCTCAAGAGCCTCTCCGATACGCTCAAGGGCAAGCAGGGCCGCTTCCGCCAGAACCTTCTCGGCAAACGCGTGGACTACTCCGGCCGTTCCGTCATCGTCGTAGGTCCGGAGCTCAAGCTGCACCAGTGCGGTCTGCCCAAGAAGATGGCCCTTGAGCTCTTCAAGCCATTCATCTATCACCGTCTGGAACAGACCGGTCACTGCGCCACCATCAAACAGGCCAAGGAGATGGTCGAGCAGCAGGAATCGATCGTCTGGGACATCCTTGAAGAGGTCATCAAGGATCATCCTGTGCTGCTCAACCGCGCCCCGACGCTGCATCGCCTTGGCATCCAGGGCTTTGAGCCGGTGCTGGTCGAAGGCAAGGCCATCAAGATCCATCCGCTGGTCTGCACCGCCTTCAATGCGGACTTCGACGGCGATCAGATGGCAGTGCACATTCCGCTCAGTCCGGAGGCCCAGATCGAGGCATCCGTGCTCATGCTGGCCTCGCACAACATCCTCTCGCCGGCCAGCGGTCACCCCATCACAGTGCCGACCCAGGACATGGTGCTTGGCCTCTACTATCTCACCAAGTCCCGGCAGGGCGCCAAGGGTGAGGGCCGGGTCTTCGCCAACATCGAAGAGGTTCTGATGGCGCTGGAGGCCAAGCAGGTGGAGACGCTCACGCCGATCCGTCTGCGCTACTCCGGACCGGTGCTGGATATGACCGTCGCCTATGACGACCAGGACATCCTCCACACTGAGCCCGTAGAGTTCCACAAGCAGTTCATCAACACCACGGTGGGACGGGCGATTCTGAATGACGCCCTGCCCGGCGGAATGCCGTACGTCAACGGTCTGCTCAAAAAGAAGGGCATCGGCCAGTTGATCAACTACCTCTATCTCAACCTCGGTCTCGAGGTGACGGTCAAAGCGCTGGACAAGATCAAGGAACTCGGCTTCCAGTTCGCCACCCGTTCCGGCCTCTCGGTCGGGCTGGATGACATGGTCATTCCCGAGTCCAAGTATGAGGTGGTGCGCGAGGCGGAAAAGCAGGTGATCGCCATGCAGCAGCAGTACCTCGATGGCTCAATCACCAATCTGGAGCGCTCCAACAAGGTCACCCAGATGTGGTCCGGGGTCACCGAACGTGTGGCGGACGAGATGTTCAACAACATGAAGCGCGCGGACAAGGAAGGAGCCATGAACCCGATTTACATCATGGCTGACTCCGGCGCCCGTGGTTCCAAGCAGCAGATCCGCCAGTTGAGCGGCATGCGCGGTCTCATGGCCAAGCCCAGCGGAGAGATCATCGAGACCCCGATTACCGCGAACTTCCGCGAAGGTCTTACCGTGCTGCAGTACTTCATCTCGACTCATGGAGCACGCAAGGGCCTGGCCGACACCGCACTCAAGACCGCAGACTCCGGTTACCTCACCCGCCGGCTCGTCGACGTGGCTCAGGATGTCATCATCTCGGAGTTTGACTGCGGAACCGTCGAGGGCATTTACGTAACCCCCATCATCGAAGCCGGCGAGACCATCGAGCCGCTGCGCGACCGTATCGTCGGCCGCGTCTCGCTGGAGAAGCTGAAGGACTTCGAAGGCAAGGTCATCGTCGATATCAACGAAGAGATCGACGAGGACAAGGCCTCCGCCGTGCAGGCTGCAGGTATCGAGCGGGTCAAGATCCGTTCCGTGCTCACCTGCGAGTCCAAGCGTGGCTGCTGCATCCTCTGCTACGGCCGCAACCTCGGCTCTGGCAAGATGGTCGAACTTGGCGAGGCCGTCGGCGTCATTGCGGCGCAGTCCATCGGCGAGCCCGGAACCCAGCTCACCATGCGTACCTTCCACATCGGCGGAACGGCTTCGAGAGTGCAGGACACCTCCCACCTGGAGGCAAAGAACGACGGCAAGGTGCACTTTATCAACCTGGTCACCGTTCGCTCCAAGGAGGGCAACCTGGTGGCCTTCAACCGCAACGGCTCCATCGCGGTGATCGACGCCAAGGGACGGGAGAAGGAACGGTATTCCATCGTCTACGGCGCCAAGCTGCGGGTTGAAGATGGTCAGGATGTAAAGCTGGGCGACGTCATCGGCGAGTGGGATCCCTACACCTTCTCGATCCTCACCGAGATCGAGGGCACCGTGCAGTTCAAGGATCTGCAGGAGGGCGTCACGCTGAACGAGGAGATCGACGAGGTCACCGGGCTCTCCCGTCTGGTCGTCGGCGAGTCTCCGGACGAGAAGCGCCAGCCAGCCATCCTGATCAAGGGCGCCAAGGGTACTAAGCGTTATCTCATGCCCTCCCGTGCTCACCTCATGATGCAGGATGGCGACGAGGTCTTCCCTGGCGACATTCTGGCCAAGATTCCTCGCGAGACCACCCGCACCAAAGACATCACCGGCGGTCTGCCCCGCGTGGTCGAACTCTTTGAGGCGCGCAAGACCCGTGACCCGGCCATCATCTCCAAGATCGACGGAGTGGTTCGCTTCGGCGAGGTCAGCAAGGGGCAGCGCAAGGTCTACGTCACCGCGGACAACGGGCAGGAAGACGAGTACAGTGTTCCCCGCGGCGTCTACATCAACGTCCAGGAGGGCGAGCGGCTGCGCGCCGGCGATGCGCTTATCGACGGCCCGCGCAATCCGCACGACATCCTGGAGGTGCTCGGCGAGCGCGAACTGCAGCAGTACCTTGTCAATGAGATCCAGGAGGTCTACCGCCTGCAGGGTGTCTCGATCTCGGATAAGCACATCGAGACCATCGTCCGGCAGATGCTGCGCTGGGTGAAGGTGGAGGAAGTTGGAGACTCCAACTTCCTGCTGGAACAGCAGGTCGACCGCTTCCGCTTCAACGCTGAGAACCAGCGCGTGCTCATGGAAGGTGGCCGTCCGGCCATCGGCCGTCCGCTCCTGCTGGGTATCACCAAGGCGTCCCTCTCTACAGACAGCTTCATCTCGGCAGCCAGCTTCCAGGAGACCACTCGCGTACTCACGGAGGCCTCCATCAACGGCTCCGTGGATACACTGCGCGGACTCAAGGAGAACGTCATCGTCGGCCGCCTGATTCCGGCTGGTACGGGCATGACCTACTACCGCAACGTCAAGCTCTCCCCAGAGCTGGAAGAGGTAGCGGCACAGGTCCAGCAGGAGGTCACCGCGGCGATCGAGGCCGAGGAGCGCGAACTGGAGCAGATGCGTATGGAGGGTGAGCAGGAGGAGATGGCGGCCGAGTAGCCTCCTCTCTTCCCTGTGCAGACGGCGACTCGCTCCTCACCCGGGGAAGATCGCTGCAAAGCACATCCCGAAGACCACAACAAAGGGCGGGCTCAAAAGAGCCCGCCCTTTGACTTTCCAGTACGCTTTGAGGGAGTAAGTTGTCCTCCACCAAAGTCAGCCAGCCGGCTTTTCGTAGGCGGAGTGAAGCGTTCCTTCACCCCGCCCTTGACCACGCCACGGCTTCAGCCGAAGGGACGGAACCCTTCGATCAGAAGAAGTACTTTACAGCAAGCTGGAAGAACCGAGGGTCGGGGGTATAGTTGCCAAGAAACAGATTGCCGGTAATCAGGCCGCCGATGCTCGACGTTGAATCATTCGACGGGACGGCCCAGGTTGGAGTATTGAAGAGGTTGAAGACATCCGCGCGGAATTGAAGGTACTGGCTCTTGATGGTGGGGAAGTTCTTCATCATCGTCATGTCAATCCTCTGGTATCCGGGACCGGATAGCTGTGAACGAGGACTGCCAAGATAAGGCAGAATTGCCGCTGCCCCGGTAATCGGGCTGGTGACGGATGAAGCCAGGGGCGGATCCGTAAAGGCGCAGGGGTTGTACCAGTTCTGCCGGTTACGCACGTGCGTTGGGCAGGTGATGCCTGGATTGCTTGGATTGGGAGTACCGCCGCCCTTCCACGGATTGCCTGTCAACGATGGAAAGGCAGCCGCGCCGGCAACCGTAGCCGTATTCGAATACACCGTAAACGGGAAGCCATCCTGGGTATTGAACATCAGCACCGCGGTCCACCCGCCTGCTACATCGTCCAGCACTCCACGCTTGTTCATATACTTGCGTCCAACGCCAAAGGGAAGCTCATAATTTCCCGCAAAGGAGAACTTCTCCCTGACGTCAAAGGGTGAGTTGCCATAGTCGATCCTCACGCCGAAGACAGGGTACATACGGTCCCCACCGTCGTTGTTACTCGGCAGCGGCTCGCGCGCATCATCCAGACTGTGCGACCAGGTGTAGGTTGCCAGAAAGCTCAGGCCATTATCAAACCGGCGCTGCAGCGTGGCTTGAAGCCCGTTGTAGCTACCCATCGCACAGAAGCAGAGTTGGTGGATATTGCCGTTGAATGCCGGATAGGGCTCGGTATTGATTCCATCCACCCCGGGAGGCTCCAGAGCCGTCCATCCGTCCGGCCATACAACGTCGGATAGATGGCGCGACTCCGTGCCCACATAGCCTACGGTTGCAGTCGTGTTATTGGTTACCGCATACTGAATCGCCAGATTCTGGTCGATGGTATACGTTGTCTTCATGTTATGGGACCACCCCACAAGGGTCGGGGCGGACAGGGACGTTGGCGCTGCGGCCGGTCCAGTTGCCAGATACACGCCGTCCGAGTTGCAGTTCCCGACGGTGCATTGCGTAAAGTACCAGTTTTGCTCAATGTCGTAGGGGTAGTTGGCGCCCAGGTTCACATAGTTGCCCTCATTCTCGACCCCGGCATAAAAGATACCGCCTCCTACCCGGGCCACAATTCTCTTGGAGACCTCATACGCCGCTCCGAATCGCGGTGCAAAGTTGGTCTGCTGCGCATTCAGCAAGCCCCTGCTGCCCGAATAGGCCACGGTAATATTGTCGGCAGCAAGATCCGTTGTATAGGCGGAGCTGAGGCTGATCTTTCCCTCCTGTGACTTGGGGAAGATATACATACCCGTTGCCCCCGGGCCATTGATCGGGCTGGTCGGATAGAACTCGGCCTGTTGATCGTTCCGTTCTATAGGAGCCTGAAAGTTGTCGTAACGCAGGCCCATGTTCAGGGTCAGGCGGCGTGATGCCTTCCAGTCGTCCTGGATATACGCGGCGCGGTACCAGTGCCCGTTGTTGGTTGGCGTCGGGGCAGACAGAAACGTATAGTCCATCTGGTTAGCGAAGAAGTCCGCCAGTCCGTAACCGCTCGCGTAAGTGCTGCCAGACAACGCCGTCATGGATCCACCGAAGTTGTAGGCGCCCATGCCAAACGTCGGCTGATACACGGAGTAGCGAATGTTCTGGAAGTCCACACCGAACTTCACGGAGTGATTGCCGATGATCTTCGTCGTGTCATCGATGATCTGATACACGTTTTGCCCCTCGGGAGAAGGCTGGAACAGGGGCGGTCCAATCTCCGGGAACTCATTCACCCAGATCTGGGGTAGACTGCCGTTGCCCAGCGCTGGTTTGTAAGCCGGCAGGCCGCCGAGTCCATACTCGGAGTCCAGCGTGCCGTTGTTGTAACTCTGCTCGTACCATGCAAAGCTGCCCCAGTTATAGGAGAATCTCGCCTGGGTAACGAAAGTAGGCGAGAAGACGTGATTCCAGCTGAAGACGCCGTTCTTGGCGTAGTTGTCGAAGGTGCCGTCGTTGTCGGTCCCTCCGCCGTCGAAGATCGGCCCCAGGGGCGCAGTTACATACCGGTTCTCCTTCGACCAGCTGAAGACTCCGAAGATCTGGTTGGTCACGCTCAGGTTGTAATCGATGCGGATGTCAAACTGATTGGTATTGTCCGTAGTTGCCTGATTCCAGGAGTAGTTGTTGTAGGTCTGCCCTACCGGACCTGTGTTTGGCAGTGGATACGCCGCCAGGAAGAGCTTCTCCGCGATCGGGCTTATCTCGGTCGGACACATCACGTTTTGCGGATTGCCGCAGGCGCTTCCCAGGTACTCCGTCCCATTGGGCCCGCCATCGGAGTTTGGCTCATACAGCCGCCACGGCGCCGTCTGCCCGGTAAGAACAGGATTGAGCAACTCTGAGAAGTTGCCCGGCTGGCTGTGCATCAGCGCCGTTGGCATCGCCGTTATCTCGGGAAAGTCTTCAATGATCCGGTTCCCCTGGTAGTCGCCAAAGAAGAAGAGCTTGTCTTTGATGATCGGCCCGCCGATCGTGAATCCAAACTGGTTCTGGTGGTACGGCTCCACCGTCGTCGGATGGGTCACGCCTTCGGCCCACTCGGTGGGCTTGGCTTCACCCAGGTCATTGTTGCGGATGTACTCCCAGACGTCGCCGGTAATCTGGTTGGATCCGGCTTTGAGTTCGGCGTTCACCACAGCTCCGGCGGAGTGGCCGAACTCTGCGCTCGAGCTCGCGGTTTGAATGCTGAACTCCTGCAGAGCGTCCGGCGGGGGCGCGACGTTGTAACTGGCGCCATTCAGGAAGTCGATCGAGTTCGAGTTATTATCAACGCCGTCCAGGATAAAATCGTTTTCTGGAGCACGCTGGCCGTTGGCGATGAAGTCCCCATTACCCTGTCCGCGCGACCCGTTGGAGTTGTTCACGCCCGCTGAGAGTTGCGCCAGAAAGACGTAGTTGCGTTGGTTCAGCGGCAGGTTGTTGATATAGCGGGAAGAGAGAATCTGACGGACGGCGCCGCTCTGCGTCTGGAGTAGCGGCGCGGAGCTGGCAGACACATTCACGTGCGTCGTCGCAACGCCGACTCTGAGTGCGATATTCGCCTGAACCGTCACGGCGACATTCTGGGTCAGGCCGGTCTTGGTGGTCGTGGCAAACCCCGGGGCCGTAGCCGTCACCGAGTAATGCCCCACCTTGACCGGTTGAAAGGTATAGACTCCGCTGGAGTCGGTGACGGTATTCACGGTGAAGTTGGTATCCGTGTTGGTTAGCTGGACCTGCGCATGGGGGACAACCGCCCCCGTCTGGTCACTAACAATTCCGGTAATCGCACCTTGATCCAGTTGCCCAAGAACCAGGGGCGAGAGCATCGACATCATGAGGACAACGAGCAGACTGCGCCATCTGCGCAGCAGGCTCCCTTCTGAACTTCGTACTATCCGTCTCGAATTCACGGCTGGAACCTCCCTGAAAACGCTGCTGATTTGAAGAGTCGAGCGACAGCAGATCACTGCCGTCACATTTTTTGTGGAGACCTGAAACGCACTCCAACAAACCAGAGAAGACGTCGCTTTGGCAGCAAAATGGTAAACGTTTTCTCAGGGGCTTCCATTCTGCACTTCGGAATTTTCGCTTGTCAAGAAAAAAGTGAAGGCTCTATCCTCAAGCTGCCTGACCGCGACCAATCGCTCCCCTTCCCCCGTACGGACGAGATTCGTCCCTTGCCGGCAGGAGATCGCTGCAAAGGGTGAGGCCGGTATCGGTCGCGCAGACAGCGGGATAAGGGGGAGGTTCCTTCCCTGGCAAGTCCTTAACAAGGACAGAAGAGCGGAACAACCACGACATGCCCTCCGAATGGATTGTTCCTCAAAGACCACACGCCAATCTCTTGGCTTCGAACACCGGAACCCGGCCTCCGCTCGACTGGCTCCGCAGGCTCCCTCCCCCTCCACAGCAGCACCGGACGAGCCTCCGGCGGACGCGGTCAGTTCAAATTCATCTAGCATTCACATCCGCGGTTCCCCTGTCGATGTATAAGCAAAGAAGCCCCACTGCGCGTCCACTTCGCCCACAGGCTGAGCTTCGAATCGATGATCCCGGAAGCATTTTCTTGCCTAAAAACAGCAGTTAGCCACTTCAGGGCTGGAATCAGCCCCAACCCATCAGGAACACAGGAGGAAACGAACGTGAGAAGGACGAGCAATGGTCGTTCAGTGCGGTTGCTTTGGGGAGTGGGCCTTGCGCTGACGATTGCAATGGTCTGTTCGGTCAGCGCCTATGCGTCCAACGGCTTTACCGGCGCAGGAAGCACCTGGGTCTACCCACTCCTGGCGAAGTGGTCCAGCGCCTACCAGGGCTCAACCGGCATCCAGGTGAACTATCAGTCCATCGGCTCGGGCGGCGGAATCGCCCAGATCAAGGCCGGCACCGTCGCCTTCGGCGCCAGCGACATGCCTCTGAAACCAGAAGAGTTACATGCGGCTGGATTGATTCAGTTCCCCACCGCCGTAGCCGGTGAAGACCTCATCTATAACGTGCCCGGAATCGGCCCTCTGCAACTGGTCCTCAGCGGTCCGCTGGTCGCCCAGATCTATCTCGGCAAGGTCACCCATTGGAACGACCCGGCGATCGCCAAACTCAATCCAGGAGTCCATCTCCCCAGCACCTACATCACCGTTGTGCACCGTGCGGACGGATCCGGCACTACGTTTACCTTCGCCAATTACCTCTCGAAGGTCAGCCCGGAGTGGAGTCAGAGGGTCGGCGCCAACACCTCCGTGGCCTGGCCAACCGGGATTGGCGGCAAGGGGAATGAAGGTGTCGCCTCCTACGTGCAGCGCATTCCCGGCTCCATCGGCTACGTCGAGTTCGCTTACATCCTGGAAAATCATCTGAATGGAGCGCGCATGATCAACGCTGACGGCAAGATCGTGGCTCCCAGCCTCCAGGGCTTCCAGGACGCCTCCGCTCATGTCGACTGGAAGCACGCGCAGGACTTCTACGTCATTCTCACCAATCAGGCCGGGCCCAACACCTGGCCGATCTCCGGATGCACCTGGGAGATTATGCGCAAGAGCGCCGCAAGAGACTCGAACCAGGACGTAATGCGGTTCTTCGCTTGGGGCTTTGAGCATGGGCAGCAACTGGCCCAGGCCATCTCGTTCGGCCCTCTGCCGTCCAGCACCGTCACGGCAATCAAGGCCTATTGGAAGAAGAACCTCGGCTACAGCCTCTGATCGCAGCCGAAGATTCCGAGATCCTTACGAGAAGGAAGACCTATGAGTAGTTTGGACACTGCGGCGCGGATCGAAAAGGGATCCGCGCCCGCAAACCCGAAGAGCAGCGGCAAGCCCTGGCGTCTTTCGGGAGATTCTCTGTTTCATACCGCGGCGCGGCTTGCAGCTTTCCTCGTCGTCGCGACGCTCTTTGCTACCGTCATTGCCATCGCCCTCGATAGTTGGCTATCGATCAAGACCTTTGGTGTCTGGAACTTCCTCAAGTCAAGCGAGTGGAATCCCGTTACAAGCACCTTCGGGGCCTTCCCCTTCATCATCGGCACCCTGGTCAGCTCCGCCATTGCGATGCTGCTCGCCGTTCCCATCAGCTTTGGAACGGCATTATTCATCTCTGAGATTGCGCCTTACTGGATGCGACGGCCCATCGCCGGTGCGGTTGAACTGCTTGCCGCCATTCCCAGCATCGTCTACGGCCTGTGGGGCCTCGTCGTCTTTGCCCCGGTCTTCGGCCAGATTGAACCCTGGATCAGCAATACCTTCGGCGTCATCCCGGGAGTCGGAGTTCTGTTCCAGGGCCCGCCCATGGGCATTGGCATGCTCACTGCCGGGGTCATTCTGGCCATCATGATCCTGCCCTATATCTCGTCGGTGATGCGCGACGTCTTCATGGCCGTCCCCTGGTCTCTCCGCGAGTCGGCTTACGCCATGGGCTGCACCACCTGGGAGGTGGCCTGGCACATCATGCTGCCCTACACGCGGACAGCCGTCATCGGCGGCATGTTCCTGGGCCTCGGTCGCGCGCTGGGAGAGACCATGGCCGTCACCTTTGTCATCGGCAACAGCAACGTGCTCTCTTCCAGCCTGCTCATGCCTGGCGCCACCATTCCATCCGTGCTCGCCAACGAGTTCACTGAGGCCACCAGCCGGCTGTATCTTTCTTCACTGATCTATCTGGGGTTGATCCTCATCGCGGTCACGCTGGTCGTCCGCTTCCTCGCCGTCCTTTTGGTTCGCCGCCTCGCCAACCGGGAAGGAGCATCCTCATGAGCTGGGTTGTTACCCGGCGTCGCATCGTCGACGCCATCAGCAAGGTCTTCATGGGCCTGGCCGCTGTCGTCGGGGTGTTCTTCCTCTTCTGGATCATGTGGACAACCCTCAAGTTCGGCATCACCGGCATGCACTGGACTCTGTTCACCCAGGACACTCCGCCACCCGGAACCGACGGCTTTGGACTGCGCAATGCCTTTGTCGGCAGCCTCATTCTGTTAGGGTTGTCGCTGCTCATCGGCGTTCCCGTCGGCTTGATGGCCGGCACCTGGCTTGCCGAGTATGGATTCCATAGCCGCACGGCGAACACCGTGCGCTTCATCAATGACATCATGCTCAGTGCACCCTCCATCGAGATCGGCCTGTTTGCCTACGCCATCATGGTCAGCCCCATGGGACACTTCTCCGCCCTGGCCGGCAGCCTGGCTTTGGCCGTGCTGATGATTCCCATCATCGTACGCACCACCGACGAGATGCTCGGCCTGGTTGGCAACGACGTGCGGGAGGCTGCCATCGCCCTGGGGGCACCCAACTCGGTCGTGATCACCCAGGTAACCTGGAGAGCCGCTCGCGCCGGTATCATCACTGGAATCCTCATCGGCCTGGCGCGCATCACCGGCGAAACCGCGCCTCTCCTCTTCACCGCTCTTAATAATCAGTACTTCACCACGAACGTCTTCAGCCCGATGGCGAACATTCCGATGGTGATCTTTCAGTTTGCACTCAGCCCCTACACGAACTGGCAGCAGATGGCCTGGGCAGCGGCCTTTATCACGGTCCTCTTCGTACTGGTGTTGAGCATCCTGGCCCGCTGGCTCGCGGGCAGGGTTCAGGTGCAGAAATAATGCCCGATTCCTCAAAAGGACTTCCCATGTTGAACGTCGCTCTTCCTCCCGCGCCCGCCAATCCCGCAACCGGCGGTGGGCCGGACCGCAACTCCCCAAAGCTGGCTGTCCGCAATCTGAACTTCTACTATGGCAAGTTCCATGCCATCAAGAACATCAATGTCGAGATCCGGCCCAACACCGTTACAGCCTTCATCGGGCCTTCAGGCTGCGGCAAATCGACGCTCTTACGGGTCTTCAACCGTATCTATGACATGTATCCCGGCCAGCGCGCCGAGGGTGAGGTCCTTCTGGATGGTGAAAACATCCTCGACCCCCAGAGCTTCCTCAAACTCCGGTCCAAAGTGGGCATGGTCTTTCAAAAGCCCACGCCCTTCCCCATGTCGATCTACGAGAACATCGCGTTTGGCATCCGGCTCTATGAAAAGCTAAGCCGCTCGGAGATGGATGATCGTGTCCGCCAGGCTCTCATCGGCGCCGGCCTCTGGCACGAGGTGGAAGGAAAGCTTAACCAGTCCGCACTGAGACTCTCCGGAGGTCAGCAGCAACGGCTCTGCATCGCGCGCGCGCTGGCCATCAAACCAGAGATCCTGTTGCTCGACGAACCATGCTCCGCGCTCGACCCCATATCCACGGCAAAGATTGAAGAGTTGATGTACCTCTCGAAAGAGAACTGCACGCTGATCATCGTCACCCACAATATGCAGCAGGCGGCGCGCGCCAGCGAATTCACCGCATTCATGCTGAACGGCGAACTGATCGAGATCTCCGAAACCACCCAGATGTTCACCAAGCCCTCCGACAAGCGCACCGAAGATTACATCACGGGCAGGTTCGGCTAGAGGATCTTTCCCGCAGGTGAGATGCGTGGCCTCGGCATGGTAGGCGTCTTCCCCCAACTGAGGTGGCAAGAAAATGCCATGGCACATCTGCTCCGCACCATCCCTCAACAGGGACGACGCTACAAACTCCCACCCGGACCACCGAGGAATCATCGAAGCATGATGGATACCAGAACTCACTTTCACAAAGCTTTAGACCATCTCAAGACACGGCTCATCGAACTGGGAAACAAGGCGGAAGATGCCATCGAGTTCGCTGTCCAGGGATACCTTTCGCGAGACACTGCCGCCTGTTCCAGGGTTCTCGCCATGGAGAGTGAGATTGATCTTGCCGAGCGCCACATCGATCAGTTGGCGCTCGATATCCTTGCGACCCAGCAGCCCCTCGCCGTAGACCTCCGCTTCATTACCGCCTGCATGAAGATCAACTCGGACCTGGAACGGGTCGGCGACCACGCGGCTGCGATCGCCAGGCGAGGCCTGACGGAGACGCGTTTGCCCGCCATCGAGCTGCCGATTGATCTGTCTCGCATCGCTGCCAGATCAGCGGGAATGATTCAGCAGGCACTCAACGCATTCATCACGCAGGATCTCGAGATGGCCAACGCGGTGCTGAAGACGGATGATCTCCGAGGCCGTATCGACGATCAGACATGGATCGCTCTTGTAGGCAGGATGCACCAGGCTCCCGAGACGCTCGAACAGCTTCTGGATGCGCTCATCGTGGTACGAGATCTCTCCCGGGTAGCAGACCATGCGACCAACATTGCGGAAGACGTCATCCTGTGGGTCAGCGGCATGGATGTCCGCCACACCGCGGGACGCATCCCGGCCGCAGGGGAGTGAGCCACCAGAGGCAAGCCGGCCCCAGCACACCGGAGAACCTCGAGGCTGGGCCTCTTTGAACCATGCAGGAGCAAAAGCTATGCGATTCCAGGCAATCCGCCACCGCTTGACCTCTGATACATGGACGATCACCTCTCTCCCGGGCCTCACCTCGTTGCATATAGTTCCCTGCCGAGCTTGCAGGCTCTCCAGGCAGGCGATTCAAACCCTGACGCGAAGCGCGATGCACGCACCCCAACTGAGCGAGCGTCCGTTCCCAGAGTTGATCGTCAGCCGAATCCTGAAAGTGAAGTAGCGACGCAAAACAAGAAAGGAGGGCCGCAAAGATCCACGATGACCACCGTTCAAGCCAGCGGCGTTGATTCATCCAGACCAAGCGATCTTGCGCGGCTCTTTCTCGCGCTTGCGGACCCGATTCGGCTGCGAATGCTGCTCTTGATGTTCTCCGCCGAGCTTTGTCCGGAACAGTTGGCGCAGACGCTTGGAGTCGAACCAAAGACCGTCATGAAGCATCTGGTTTACTTTCGAGATAGCAAGCTCATTACGGTCCGGACCCACAAGCATACCCGGTACTACGGAATCCGCAGGCAGGCCCCGAGTCAGCAGGCGCAGCTTGTGGAGCTTGTCATTCAGATGCTCGCATACGATAGCGCTATTCGCGCGGCCGTCGCCATCGTCAGATCGCCCCTTCCAGAGCATACGGAGACAACCGTCGAGGAAGAACCTTCAACGCCGCGCTCTCCCAGCATCACTCCCTGATCCTTTCAACGAGAAACTGTTACGCCTTTCCTGCCAGCGCCTTGCACCTGCATGTGCATCCTGATGCAGGCGAAGGCGATAGTGACGCAGGCGTCCCGGCACAACGGCACACGGACCTCAAGCACCCCTTGGCTCAAAAGGCAAAACAGGCTCCCGGCTGGGATAAGCCCCCAGGGCGTCAGCGTCATCTTGCGCCTGCCAGTCTCCGGGTTCAGCCGTAACAATAGCCTGGAGCGCTGCGGCGCGGCGCTCCAGGCCAGCGGCACCCAGCACATCTGTTCGAGGTCCGCCTCAAACCATTCAGTCAAAAGCTCTTCTGCGGATCTTCAGGCATAGCCCCCACATATGCTGGCGTCACAACACTCTGAAACGGGAGCGGTCGGGGTTGACAAAGGGCCGGAGTCGGTCGAATCATAGGCGAAGATAAGACGAAAATCATGCCGACCGCCGCCGCCCTCCAACTCCAGATCGAGCGCTCTCTCGAAGCCCGCTTTCCAGCGGCGCTCACTCCCGCTCCACGCGCGATCCAGGAGGTGGCTCCTACTGGAATCGCGGTCGTGGACGAGTTGCTCCAAGGCGGTTTTCCCGTCGGAGCCATCAGCGAACTGGTTGGCCCGGCCTGCTCCGGTCGAACCAGTCTGGCGCTGACCTTTCTTGCGGGCAGAACAGCCGAGGAGCGTTTTTGCGCCTGGGTGGATGCCGAGGACGCCTTCGACCCGGAATCGGCTGCGGCTTGCGGCGTGCAGCTTGGGCAGTTGCTCTGGGTACGTTGCGGCGGCGAGAAGAAGCAGACGAAGAACTGGACGCGACTCGAACAGGCGTTGAAGACCACGGACCTGCTCTTGCAGGCAGGCGGATTTGCGGCTATCGTGCTCGATCTGGCCGGGATCGGTCCGGCGGAAGGAATGCGCATCCCGCTGGCTACTTGGTTTCGCTTCCGCCAGGCTGCCGACCGCACGCGCTGCTCGCTGCTGGTGCTGGGCCGCGCATCCTTCGCCCAATCGAGCGCAGCCGTCGTGCTGGACGCCGAACCGATGTGCGCCGAAGCTCTCGGCGGAACCGTACTCCATGCAGGCGCCTTCAGCCTCAGTCGCAGGCGGCAAAGATTCCAGCAGATCTGGAATGGAGCGCGCAAACCACCCGCTTCCGCCTGGACTGCCGGCACGCAGTGGGCCGTGGAGCAGAGCGCATGAACGGCGAACTCTATCTTGCAATTCATGCGGCGGAGTTTCCTGCGCAGACGCTGTTGCGGCTGCGGCCGGAGTTCAGCTCGCAGCCGGCGGCCGTACTCGATGGGCCAGCATTGCAGCAGACCGTTTGCGCACTGAACCGCAAGGCGCGTCAATGCGGCGCTGAACATGGCATGACGCGGCTCGAAGCGGAGGCGATTGCAGGCCTACGGTTGATCCAGCGCTCCATTGCTGAAGAGGCGCAGGCGCGTGCCATCCTTCTCGAGTGCGTCGCGCAGTTTTCACCACGCATTGAGGAGACGGGCAGCGGAACCGGGTATGGTCTTGTGCTCGACGTGACAGGTTCGGAGCGGCTCTTCGGGCCCGTCGAGGCAATGGCCGCGAAGATACGTGGAGCGGCAACCAACGCAGGCTTTCGCATCTCCATTGCCGCAAGCGCCAACTTCCATGCCGCGCGACTGAAAGCCGCCTATTTACGGGGAGTTACAGTCATTGCCCGTGAAGAGGAATCCAAGGCCCTTGAAAAACTTCCGCTCTCCGCGCTCGGCCTCGGCGCTGACCAGGCAGAGACGTTTTCCATGTGGGGCATTCGCACCCTCGGACAGTTTGCGTCGCTGCCGGAAGATTCGCTCGTAGCACGCTTTGGCACGGAAGCCGCCCGCTGGCGCGCACTCGCTGCCGGGACAGCAACACACAGCTTTCAGCCGATCGAGCCCGCTGTCGCATTGCGCGAGTTCTGTGAGTTCGACTCGCCGCTGGAAGAGATCGA
>JAJZDM010000202.1 GCA_021806005.1 Acidobacteriota bacterium
ATATGCGCTGCAGCGTCAAAGCGCCGGGTGCGCCAGTGATGCGGATGGTGGGAGGAGGGATCTGCAGAGGATGGAGGTGAGAGATTCCTGCGGAGTGAGATGCTGAATTTGGATAAAGCCTAGCAGACCGGGGCGAGGAAATGGAAGTCCAGACAGGGGGCCCGGCGGGAGCAGAAGGTGCCGGCCAGGATAACTCGGCCGCTTCTGAATTGTGTGAACCTCTACCTTCGGTCTGCTGCGCTGGAAGCGGCTGTGCTGGAAGCGGCCTCGGGGGGTGATGTTGCCGCGAGAGGCCGCCTCCAGCAGGTTCAAGCCTGGAAGCTATGCGGCGCGACGCTCTGAGCCGGTGATGGACTCAAGGCCGGATTCAGCCGCGGTGTCCATGGGAACAGTATCCTTGAAGCGGTCAAAAACCTCGTTGGCGGTGTCCTGCACCCGGGTGTTGGGTTTGTGCAACTTGCGGGTGGCTTTTGAGGCGAGCTGGCAGAGCTTGTAACGGTTCTTTACGTGCGTAAGGGCACCAAAGATAAGATCAGAGCGCATGGAAGTTTCTCCTGGTGTGGCGAGGTTCCGGGCGTCGGTGCACTGCGCCCTGGGTGGGGATACCTCGTGGCTTGCTGTCTTGAAGCGGCAGACAAGCCGGGTTTACCGTATTAGACGCGCAAGATCGAACCAAGGCGCATCTATCCTTTGCGCAAAATGCGCAGCGGAGCCAAAGATGTGGGGTACAACCAAACCAAAAGTCAGGTGGGGATCAACCAGCTTGTCCCATCCCGCGCCGCACGAGAGACTCTCTCGTCGACCGGAGATCGACATTTGGGAGGAATGTCTTCAAGACATGGGCTGCACCTTGAAATCAGGACATGAATCTCATCCCGTCTCCTTGAAGGGAGCAGCCTTCAGGCCCTGTTACCTGCTAGTTGAACCATAACCCGTGCACGGTTATCGGGTCAATCTTTTTTTTGGAGAAACCTCGGCCCCTGTCTACTGAAAACAGTATCTAGCGCAATGCAAAGCACATACCGCTGCGCGAAAGCCGGAAGCCCGCGCCCGCTGGACAGGATGGCCACATGGACGGCCTCACGACCAGTAGCTGCGGTCGAGCGTACGGTATTGGATGGCTTCGGCGATGTGGGGCACGGCGATGGGGCCGGATCGGTCCAGGTCCGCGATGGTGCGCGCTACTTTAAGGATGCGGTCGTGGGCGCGGGCGCTGAGCCCCTGCTGCTGCATGGCGCGTTCCAGCAGTCGCTCCGCATCTGAGGAGAGTTCGCAGAAGGTGCGGATCTGCGGGGTGGTCATCTGGGCGTTGGCGAAGGCGCCCATGGGGCGAGGCGAGCCTTTGGATACCCGGGTGGCGGGCTGGGCTGCATACTGCCGGAAGCGGTCGTGCTGGATCTCACGGGCGGCGAGGACCCGGGCGCGAATCTCCGCCGAACCCTCGGTGGCGGAGGCGCCGCGCAGCTCCTTGTACTGCACCGCCGGAACCTCAATATGGATGTCGATCCGATCCAGCAGCGGTCCGCTCACCTTGCTGACGTAGCGCTGGATCATGGGCGGGGTACACATGCACTCGCGGGACTTGTCGTTGAAGTATCCGCAGGGACAGGGATTCATGGCCGCGGCGAGCATGAAGCGAGCCGGGAAGGAGAGCGACATGGCTGCCCGGGAGATGGTGACATGGCCGTCTTCCAGGGGCTGGCGAAGTACCTCCAGCACGTTGCGGGGAAACTCCGGGAGCTCATCCAGAAAGAGCAGCCCGTTGTGTGCCAGGGAGACCTCGCCAGGCCGGGGCATCACGCCGCCGCCGATCAGTCCGGCGTCAGAGATGGTGTGGTGCGGAGACCGGAAGGGGCGGTGGGTCACCAGGCCCTCATCGCGGTTCAGGATACCGGCAACCGAGTGGACCTTGGTGGTCTCCAGCGCCTCTTCAAAGCGCAGCGGAGCAAGGATCGAGGGAAGCCGCTTGGCCAGCATGGTTTTGCCGGAGCCAGGGGGGCCGATCATCAGGATGTTGTGGCCTCCGGCTGCGGCCACCTCCAGAGCCCGTTTGGCTACCTGCTGGCCGCGGACGTCGCGGAAGTCGGCCGGGTACTCCAGGGCCTCATTGAGCAGGCTGGCGCTATCCACGGAGAGGGGTTGCGCAAAGAGCTGAGGCTGGCTGCCGGAGACGCTGGCGGCGGAGTTGAGCAGCTCGCGAACCTCCAGCAGCGAGGTGACGGGATAGACGTTGACCCCGGAGACTACGGCGGCCTCACGGGCATTGGCGGCGGGGATGATGAGGTTGTGGATGCCGGCCGCCCGGGCCGCAATGGCGATGGGTAGCATCCCCTGTACCGCGCGCAGAGAGCCGTCCAGCCCCAGTTCCCCCACCAGAACAAAGTCTGCGATGTCCTTGATGGTGAGCGCGCCATAGGCCCCCAGGATGCCGATGGCGATGGGCAGATCGAAGCCCGAGCCCTCTTTCTTGAGATCGGCGGGCGCCAGGTTGATGGTGATGCGGGTGGGAGGCAGGTCGAAGCCGGAGTTCTTGATGGCCGAGCGAACCCGGTCCCGGGACTCGCGCACCGCCGCATCGGGAAGGCCCACCGTGGCGAAGATCTCCTCCTTCGTGATGGTGCCGGAGAAGTCGATCTCTACGTCGATGATGTGAGCGTCAATTCCGTAGACGGCCGCACTGCGAGCTTTGAAGAGCATGCCTGATGGTTCCTTGAGGCGGGGTTGCGGTACGAGTGGGTTCTAAACTCGCCGGAGAGGTTTGCCGCGGCCTTGACGACGGCGGTCTGCGCAGGGAAGATGCCGCCTTCAAAGCTGCCCAAGTAGACCCACCCGCAGGAAAACTGCTCTGAGTGTAGCACTATGGAACACAGGCCACCGTGTCCGGAGAGCGACCGGGTGAACAGGAGCGGAGATCTCCATTCAGGTCCTCTGCTCGAGCCTGGGGCCTGGCCAGTGGTGAAGCACGAGTCTGTCCGGCTACAATTCCGCCAGCTCCACTCCCGTCCGCGGAGGTCTATCCTGCAATCCCGCCTGATAACTCTTCTTCTCACCGTTCTGTTGTGTAGCGCTTCACTGCATGCCGCGCAGGCACAGCGTCCCATGCCGCCCACGCG
>JAJZDM010000079.1 GCA_021806005.1 Acidobacteriota bacterium
AGAAAGAAGGAGTTGAGGCGTGCCTCTAAGCTCTGCTATGCTTTCGGCAGCCGGTCCAAGGACAGGCGCTCGCGTTCTGCATGGGAAACGCTTGAAAACAGATAGTTTCCAAGCGGGCTGTTTCCGCGGTGAATTCACCGCGGCCTCATTGAAGCATAGAGGCAACGGATTGAGTTGAGGCTCGCCAAGAGCGTTTCCGCGGTGAATTCACCGCGGCCTCATTGAAGCGCCATAATCTTTGTTTCTCCTAACTGTGATTTTCGCGTTTCCGCGGTGAATTCACCGCGGCCTCATTGAAGCTCCTCCCAACTCTCAGCCCGTGGCACGATCTCCCGCGTTTCCGCGGTGAATTCACCGCGGCCTCATTGAAGCCCGTGCATGTGATGGAGATGGCCGACCGAGAGGGTGGGTTTCCGCGGTGAATTCACCGCGGCCTCATTGAAGCTATTGAAGATGAAGTTGAAGATGAAGATGAAGGGGTTGTTTCCGCGGTGAATTCACCGCGGTCGATGCTGCAGAGTCCGCGCCGAAGGCGGTGACTCGTAGAGCGCATCCTCAGCGCCGGGGAGGGAGAGCGCAAACCAGTGCTGCAGAAGGTAAGTCGGTAGCATCACGCCCAGATCTACCGACTGACGGCCTTTGCCTGTTTGCGATCGTGGGGTGCGGTACGAGATTCCTACTCGCCCCACGGTACAACCGCTTCCATGGTGGGGAGATGCTCGATCGGCAGGTTCGCCACAAGAGGACACGGTTCAGTCGCCCTTGACGGCGAGGGGAACTGTGAGTTGCGAATGATCGCCGCTGATGGTGGTGGCGGTGATGGTGAGCTTGTAACGGCCGGGGGGCGTCACCAGGCGCCCCTTCTCTGAAAAGAGATCGGTGGAGAGGGTTACGCTGTCGGTTTGGGAGAGCGTGCTGGAAAGGTCGACTACTGAGGAGGCGAGCAGGCAAGCTGCAGTTGCCGGCACTACCGAGCAGGTGAGATGCACACGACCGGAGTAGGTCTGCGCGTGGAGGGTGATGACACTGGCTACCGAGGAACCTGCGCGGACATCGACGGGCTGCCATTGAATGGAGGGAGCAGCCACTGGGGGAATCTTATAAACGCGGACGTAATCGACGATGAGGTCGGCTGGATTCGGCGTGGTGGCGTCTGGATTGCCCGGCCAACTGCCTCCTACTGCCAGATTCATCATCAGGTAAAAGGGGTGGTCGAAGACCCAGATGCCGTCCGCAGGGAGATCGTCGGCATCGCGCACAAAGAAGACGTTGGCCGGATCATCCACATAGAACTGGAGCATTCCGGGGGACCAGATAATGCCGTAGGTATGGAAGTTTCCATCGTCGACACGGCCTCCGTCCGGCAGGTGGAAGTCGTACCAGAGGCCATTGCCGCCGAAGTAGTGCGGACCGTGGATGGTGGAGCGGATGACGGATGGGCCAAGGCCGTTGGAGCGCTCGGTGAGTGCGACATTTTCAGCGATGGTGACCGAACCAGAGGCCGGCCAGCCGGTCGTCATGAAGTTTGAGCCGAGCATCCAGAAGGCCGGCCAGAGCCCGGTTCCCACGGGCATCTTCATGCGTGCCTCAATGCGCCCGTATTGAAAGCTTTGCAGTCCGCGAGTCGTGATCCGGGCCGAGGTCCATTTGCCATCGGGAGCACGCAGGGCGCGCAGGACCAGGTGGCTGTTGCCATCGAGAAATACGTCTGGATCGCGCGGATCGCAGCCTGGAGGATTGACTCCGCGCGGTGCGCAGTAGGTCTCCACCTCGCCGTTGCCCCAGCCCTGATTGCCCAGTTCGTCATGGCTGCCGGTATCGAAGGTCCACTTGGAGGGATCGGGCGACTGGCCCTTTTGTCCGTTGAACTCGTCGCTCCACACCGGGTCGCCCCATTGAAAGCTCTGCGCGGCGGGAGCCTGGGGGCGCACAGCATGTGCTCCCCAGAAGTAACCCGCGACAAAAACCGCCGCGGCTGCCAGGATCCCGAGAGCAACCTTCAGAAGCGGAAGGCGAAGCCTCTGACGAAGGTTGTCTGCTGGTTGGGCCGGATCTGGAGCGGGTCTTTCGACAGGGGGTGTTTCGACCGTCTGAGCTTCTGCCTCGGCGGGGTCGAGCGGTGCGTCGTCTGCGGGTTGCGTGGCGCCATTGCGGCGGACGAACTCGGGAACATAGTGTCCGAGCGGGAGGACAATCTGCAGGGGATGGTCTTGCCACTCGGCTTCATAAAGCTCGCGCAGCTTTTTGCGCAGGGAGCGCGCTGTAACGCGGACGATGGGATCGACATGAGAATCGAAGCTTGTGCCGCGCCGACCGAGGGCCTCGACGGCGATGGAATACTCCCGAATCTCGTCGTCCCGGCCCTCAAAGTACTTTTCGCAGATGTAGGAGAGAAACCGAACCAGGTTTGCCGAGCGGCTGAACTCGGGATGGCCGAGCACCCGCTGGAGTTCTTCGCGTTCTTCGCGAAACTGATCCTCAGCAGGTTGCGACGAGGACAATACAAGAGGGGCTGCATCCCCAAGTTTCCCGATCTCGTCTCGTGATGCGTCCAGTTGCATTTTGTCTGCCGCGCTCTTCCCGCATCGAACGCAAATCTCCACCTGGCCGCGCGCTCCAAGCGTTCGCGTGTACCAAGCTCACCGACTCGCAGCCCAACCGATACTAACAGGTGAGTATCGCTCTTTGGAAGAGCGCAAAATGGACTCCAAGCGGCGTCTGGCGGAGACGGCTTTTGAAGAGAGAGGGATGCATTTTTTCTGTAAATGAAGATCTTTGAGATGTGCCAGGAAAGGGGTTTGGATTTGGATATGGCTGCCTGAATTCGGGATGGACTGACCTGGATTGCGCGCGGGCTTCTCCTGTGAGTCAGGTCAGGGCGGGGCAGCCTGATCTTCGGTGGGCTGGTTCTCTGCGCTGGGCAAGGCAACAGGCGAGGGTCTCGGAGCGGAGCCGGAGCCTTGGCGGGGGGTGTGGTATGGGGATCCCCGGAGGCGGTTGGAAGGGCGGTGCGCGGCCGTTGTTTGCTCTCCCCGGTCAGCCTCAGGGCAAGGATGCAGAAGACCGGGCATCGGATTCGGGTTGCCTTCCGGATGACGATGGGCCGCTACTTACGCGGGCCGGTCTTCAGGGTTCGGAGACCCCGCTTGACCTGCTTCGGGGGGAGTAACTCTCCTACATCTGTTGGCCGTGCATGTCGGCGCCGGCAACATCCGTGGTCTTCACAGAACAACCAGCCAGCTCCAAATATCTGTTGATCGCCGTTGAAAACCTCTGCAACAGAATCTGGTTGTCCTCCGTGGGTGACTGGATCAACTGCGGCATCCGGCGCCGCCCGGCGCAGTGCCGTCGCTTCTCCAGACCTGCCTCCGGTTAGCAGTGGAGTTGCTTTTGCATCTTCCTATTGTGTGCCGGCTTGAGCATCTGAACCGCGGGTGAGCCGGTAGACCCGCACGTAGTCGACCTGCATGGTTTGCGGAAGTTTTGTGGTTGCATCGGGATTACCCGGCCAGAACCCTCCGACGGCAAGGTTCAGGATGATGTAGAAGGGATGGTCGAAGACCCAGGGAGATCCGGCGGGCAGATCCTTGGGCGTCTGTGTTTCATAGAGAGTGCCGTCCACGTAGAAGCGGATGGCGCGAGGTTCCCACTCGACGGCGAAGACGTGAAAGTGGTCACTGAAGGACGCCCCGCCGGGCAATGTATAGATGCCGGTGAGGGGATGGCCGCCCGAGTAGCCGGGACCGTGCAGGCTGCCGTGGACCTTCGTCGGCTCATAGCCCACGTTCTCCATGATGTCGATCTCGCCGCACTGTGGCCAGCCAGCGCGATCATAGTTGTCTCCCAGCATCCAGAAGGCCGGCCAGAGGCCTTGCCCATGGGGTAGTTTTATACGGGCCTCGACGCGCCCGTACTCCAGATCAAAGAGTCCGCGGGTCTCGATGCGTCCCGAAGTGTAAAGCCGCGACGCGCCATCCCTGCCCGCGTATTTCTCGCGACGCGCTGTGATCTGGAGCGAGCCGTTTTTGATCTGAACGTTCGCCGTGTGCGGAGTGTAATACTCCAGTTCATTGTTGCCGTAGCCGGCGCCGTTGGTGACCTCGATCCACTTGGCTGGGTTGGGACGGCTCCCGTTGGGCCCGTTGAACTCGTCGCTCCAGACGAGTGTACGCATGCCGTCGTTGCCAGCCGTGGAGTGGCTGACCTTTGTGGTCTGTGCCGTCCCCATGATCGGCAGGAGCAGAAAGACTGCGCAACAAGAGCGGTGCATCCATCGGGACATGGTTCCTGATCCTTCTCTGTGGCCCCAGCACATCTGGCCGGGAGCAGGCTGACCTGGGTGGTTCGGAAGATGTTGTCTTGCATCCGGCTGGATGCGAATTCTGAGCGGATCCCGCGGATGGGCGGGACCTTTCAGTTGGTGTAGATATTCACGTAGTCCACCAGCATTTGTGCCGGGAATGTGGTGCTGCTATTGGGCGATCCGGGGAACGACCCGCCCACGGCCAGATTGAGGAGGATGAAGGCCGGTCCGCTATCGAAGGGCCAGGCTGAGCCGCTCAGGCCGCTCAGGCTGGATGGCGTGTAGGTGGCATAGATGTTCGCGGGATTGTCGATGTAATAGGCGACGCTGCCCTTGCTCCAGATCATGCCGTAGGTGTGCCAGGTGGCGGCAGTTTCGCCGGCGGGAAAATCGTATCTTGTGCCGAGGCTGGTGCCGGTAAATCCCGTGCCATGGATCGAGCCCTCATTCCAGTCCGGCGAAGTTGCCGCGTTGACGCGCTCCAGCACGTCCATCTCACCGCAGGCCGGCCAATTCACCGTGGCGATGTTGTTGCCCATCAGCCAGGCAGCGGGCCACAGGCCCTGCTGTTCCGGGACCTGGGCACGAAATTCGATGCGACCGTACTGGAAGCTGAACAGCCCTTCGGTTTTGACCCTGGCTGAGGTATAACTGCCTGTCGATGGTTGTTCGGCGACGATATGCAGATATCCGTCTGTGCCGATGTAGGCATTGGGCGACGAAGGAGAACAGGGGGTTGCGGACGAGTTCCAGGCGCAGTAGTCTTCGAGTTCGTCGTTGCCCCAGCCGCCGGCACCGGTGTCATAGGTCCAGACGGATGGACTCGGCTGCGCGTCGGCGCTGGTTGTGTTGGAAAAATTACTGCTCCACACCAGGGTTCCTGAAGGGATGCTCGGCGCAAAGTTCTGGCTGGCGACGGCACTGTTGGAGTAGCCAGAGGCCACAGCGATCGCGTTGACTGTCAGGTTTGCGTCCACCAGAAAGGGTGCTTCGTAGACCGGCGACGAAGTCGTGGGGGTCGAGCCGTCGGTGGTGTAGTAGATGGTGGCGCCCGAGGTCTGGGAAGAAAGCGTGACCACCTGCGCACCGTTGAGGGCTGCGCTGGTGGTCAGCGTGGGCGTTGCAGCGGGCTGGGTGTTAGTACCGCTGCCGGACGCAACTCCGCTGCCGCCACAGCCGAGCACAAGGCAAATCGCTGCTGCCGCGAAGAACGGAAGGGAAGCGTTCACGATCTTCCGCATCGTACCTGCTGTTGGGGTCATGGTTCGCTTTCCTTTTCGGGAGTAGATTCGACGGGATGCGCTCCGAGTTTTGCGATGGTGCAGCTCGGAGCGCATCCGTGTTTCAGAAGGTAAAGCGTGCGCCGAGTTGGCCGATGCGTCCACCCAGACCGCCGTAGTTGATGATCTGGCCAAAGGTGGCGTCGGCCATGTTCGTATCCGGCCCACCCAGTTGGCTACGGTTGAAGATGTTGAAAAACTCCATACGGAAGGTCAAGGCATAACGCCCATTCGGTCCCATCGCCAGAGTCTTGTGCACTCCGAGATCTTCCACGGCAAGACCGGGGTTGCGGACCTGGGACTGGAAGTTTCCACCGTTGCCGAGCGTGTAATTGGTCGGATTCTGGAAGCAGCTTGTGTTCAGGTATGGCTGGAAGAGCTGGCGCTTGCCCGTGGTCAGCTTGCAACCGGGAACGATATTGACATAGACGGCATTGAAGCCGGGGTAGTAATTGGTGGAGTGCACGGAGATCGGCGTGCCCGTGTCGTAGTGAAAATCTCCGGCCACAACCCAGCCGCCCACGAAGGCATTGGTGAGCGCGCTGACGTTGCTAAAGAGAGTCTTGCCGCGGCCAAAGGGGAGATCGTAGAGGATGTAGCCTTTGACGATATGGGTTTCGTCAAAGTCCGAGATGTCCTTGGCTTCGTCTTTGAGGTCATAGGTATTCTGCAGTGAGCCGGTTCCCCAGAGTTCCTGGAAATCGGAGTCGATGTCGCCGTGCGTACGCGACCAGTTATAGCTGGCCATCAGTGAGAGGCCCTGTGCGACGCGGCGCGTGACACTGAACTGGACACTCTTATAGTCCGCATTCCCCATCGGAGCGCCGACGGTAAGGAAGGGGCCATAGCCGGCTTCGGCTTGTGGGTAGGGGGTAATGCCCTCCCAACCGGGGCAAGCCGAGGCGGCGTCGCAGGCGTTGTAGTAACCGTTATACGACGATGGGAAGGTGTGATGCAGCTCGTAGTTCTGCATGCTGGCAACGCTCGGCTGGTTGGTTTCGAAGATGCCGCTCTGCAGTTTGTAGCTGTGGCTCTGAATCCAGTTCACCTCGACGATCGTATTTGGGTCGAGTTGCCGCTGCACGCCGACGTTATATTGCTGCACGTTGCCGGGCGTCAGCGAGCGAGGATCGACGTGCACTACGTCAGCCTGGGTCCAGGCGGGGGAGTTGGGCGTGATGGAGGTGGGGCTATAGCCGTTATCCCATTGGAAGTTGTGCTCCTGCGTTACGGGGTGGAAGCCCACATCGCCGTCCTGCTGGTAGGGCACGCCACCCCACTGGTTGAGGTTCAGCGGTGTAAAGAAGACGGCGATATTTCCGCGTACCACGGTCTTGGGCGTGATCTGGTAGGCGGCGCCGACGTGAGGTGAGTAGTTGTAATAGTCCTGGCGAAGTTCCCAGGTCTGGCTTCCAGCGGTAAGGTACTGGTACTCGCCCATCAGGCCGGTGATGGGATTCACCACATTGGTGACGAAGTTGGACCAGTGGCCATACCGCTCGTGGTAGGGATAGTTGAAGTCCCAGCGCAGGCTCAGGTTCAACGTGAGCTTGGAGGTTGCACGGTAATCGTCGGTGACATACCAGGAAAAGGTCTTGCGACGACCGTACTCGTTGTCCGGATTGTTGGTTTCGGCGTTGTACACATCTCCGAGGAGGAAGCTGGCGAATGCGTTGCCGATGAGATCATATCCGTTGATGTCATACCAGGCCGGTGCGGTATTGGTGGGGTCGAAGATGAGCGGGTAGCCACCCATGAAGGTATTGTTGTCGGTGGTGTAATTCATCTGCATGGCGCGGAATTCGAGGCCGGCCTTCAGGTTGTGGTTGCCGTGGACCCAGTCCAGCTCGTCGTTATAGACGTAGGCATTGGAGGCGTAATAGTCGTTGAATTGACTGCCGAGGGGCGAGAAGTTCCAACCATTTTGATAGTTTGCTCCGCCGAAGTACATTCCGGAGTCGAAGTAGATGAGCGGGAAGTTTCCGGCGCCGTCGTAGCCCAGCAGCTTCTGATCCCAATGTCCCGTCTGGGAGACGGCGATGCTTGGATTCCGGAAGCGGCTGAAGGTGGCGTAGATCGTGTTCACCATATTGGGTGAGATCGTGAAGCTATCGTTCAGGCGAGCGCCGGGGGCCGTGGTGTCATGCCAGTAGGAGTTGGCCATCGGGCCGCCGTCCGCCGCAGTGGCCGACCATGCGCCGCCCTGATCGGCGTTGATGCGCGGGTAGTCATCCCAGTAAAAGGATCCCGCGATGTGCTGCCGGGGGCTGACGTTGTAGTCCACCTTGATGCTGGACTGAGTGTTGTGGAACCAGGGATCGGGGGTGTAGGCCGGGCCGGCTTCGTTGATGGTGGTGTTATTTTCAGGCTGATAGTACTGATGGTAGAGCTGGAGGATTTGTGCCGTTGTCCTGCTGATGCGAGTGGTGGGGATCTGGTTGTTGACGAAGACGCAGCCGAATCCCATCGGCGTGTTGGATGTCTGCGCCGGAACCGTATTCACGGTTGCGGGGTCGATAATTGCGCCCTGGTAGACGGGATTGCCGCAGTTATCGATGGCCGGTGCGCCGCCGTAGGTGAGTACCGGAACGCTGGGGGAGAGCATCGGACTGAGGTCGGCGTAGGTGGCCGTCGAGCCGTTGGAGTTGAGGCCCATCATGGCGTCGGTTGGAACGGTGCGGCTATCCGGTCCCAGATCCCACATCGATTGCATATAGCGTTCCAGCGCGACGTAGAAGAAGAGCTTGTTTTTTACAATGGGACCACCCAAGCCGCCACCCCAATCGGAGAGGGAATCGCTGATGGTGAGGTAGGCGTTGGCTTGAGCGGGGTTGGTGATCGCTGATAGATGATTGGCGGCGCTGATGGCATCGAAGGAGGTGTCATGCAGGAAGCCAAAGAGAGATCCGTGGAGTTGATTGGTGCCCGACTTCATCTCATAGCGGAAGACGCCGCCACCGGAGCGGCCCGCGTCAGCGCTGATACCGGAGGTGTCGGCCTCGAACTCCTGGACGGCCTCCATCGGCGGCTGCGATTCGCTGATGTAGCCACCCAGTTGCGAGACAGCCGAGGTGCCATCGATGAGCACTGCCTTGGTGAAGGCCATGCTGCCGTCGATGTGGGAAGAGTAATCCGATCCCTCAGCGCCGGGTACATAGTCGAAGATGAAATCTGACAGGTTGCGGCTGCCCTGCACGTTCAGTGGAAGTTCGGTGACCGCCTCGCTGTTCAGGTTGGCTCCGACTGCGGAGGTCTCGGTCTGGAGCATCGGCGGCGCGCTGGTGACCTGTACGGTAACCGCCTGGGAACCGACCGGCAAGACAACATCAATCTCTGCCACCTGGCTGATCAGCAGGGTGACGTCCTTGCGGTCGATTGTCTGGAAGCCTGCCCGGGAGAACTCAATGGAATAGACGCCAACCGAAAGGTTGTCTACGCGGTAGTACCCGTGGGAATCAGTGGTGGTGGTTTTCACCGCGCTGGTGCCACGGTTTATAACGTGAACCTGCACGCCGGGCACTACTGCTGAGGTTGGATCCTTGACGATACCGGCTATGGCGGCGCGATCCGACTGCGCCAGCAGCGGCACCGTCAGACCGCACAGCGCTAGCATCACTTGGGCCAGTTTTCTTTTCAATGCCATGATGTGTCCTTTAGGAAGTTCCGTGCGGCCGCAGCATCCTGGCCCGAAACGGGCAAGTCAGGCTCGTGCCTTTCGCGGTTGACTGCATAACTGGGTGTATTGGACCGGAAGAGCGCGAGTGTTGGATAGGTAAGCTATGGATAGTTTTACGGGTGTAGCGAGGTTTGGCAGACCACGCCGGGAGATAGCACGTCAGTGCTCTCGCTTCCGGGACGCCAAAGCGAATCGGCTGGCCGATTTTCGCGGCAGATTGACCGATTGTGCCGACGTACGGTGAAGCGGGGCTTTGGCGAAGGAGCAGCCCTCGATTTACGGGTAAAATGCCGTCTGGTGGTAGGATTAACCGTAAATTAAGATCGAAATATGGGGGATTTCGCGTTTGGGCGAGATTTTAGGGAACGGGTAACTGGCGTGGTGGGATATCTACAGCCTGTGGTCTTTTCCCGTGGGATAGCTCTGTGGAGAGCGTTAGGCCGGCTGCTGTTTGGTGTGGGGATCGTGGTGGCAGTGGATGCAACAGCATTCCGTGCAGCGGTGCAGACGCCGAATGGGCGCCGAAGCGCCCATTCGGTTCCGCATCTGCGGTGGGTTATTGGAATGCAATGGGGCCTGTCAGGACCACCGTTGTCGGATAAACGGCTGGGGATGAGCCAGAGGTTTCGGTCGTCAGGTTTGAGTTGGACGTCATGCCATTGATGGTGATTGCTGCTGCCCCACCGTCGCCCTGGAAATCGATCCGTGCAATCGGCTGGGCTAGAGCAGAGGTTGCTGAAGTTGTGGACGAACCGCAGTTCTGCGTCAAGGTGAATGCGGAGAGCGGTAGGGTGTACTGAGTAGCTGCTGCGCCACCGGTGGCAGCAAAGACGGTCTGCATCTGTAAATTACACGCTGTGCCGGAGTTGTTGTACAGATTGCCCATCGTCAATTCAACCAAGACATGGGGTGTTCCCGTCGCAGTGACCCACTCCTGATTGGCATTGAATGTGAACGAGATACTTGTCTGACCCGCTAACGTAAGCCCCGACGTATTTGTCGTTGTGCTCAATGTTGTCACACCAGGGGCAAAGATCGAGATTCCATCATATTCGCCGCCGGTGATTGGCTTGTAGGTCTGGTAATAGGCATATGCAGAACTGGTGGCCGGCGAAGTGCCCGCGCCGGATCCGGAGCCGCATTGGGAGACACCAGCCGTATTTGTGCAGTTATAGCCATCCTGGTCGCTTCCGCCGTAGCTGACAAGAGCGCCTCCATCCAGGGTGGTCATATTATTCGTAAAGCCGGATGAGAAGATGACCTGGCCAATGCTTCCACTACTAGAACTGCTGATGGAGACGGTTTGTGCCACGGAGGCTGCAGCCGCAAAGGTCGCGTTCCCCGGCTGGCTGGCCGTCACCGTGCACGTTCCAGAGGCAACCGCCGTCAGTGTGTCGCCATTGACCGTGCAGACCGTGGATGGGCTTGCAGTGAAGCTGACGGGGAGTCCAGAGGATGCGGTTGCATTGAGCGTTGTGCTGGAGCCGGTGGAAGGCGCAGTCACCGAGGCAAAGGTAATGGTCTGTGGTTCTCCATCAATGGCAAATGTGACGGTGACCGGCGAGGCGGGATTATAGCCGGCCCAGTCCACCTGCCATGGGCTGCCTGACTGGGATGCCGTGATGCTGCACATGCCGGTACTCAGGGCAGTGACTGTGCTTCCGCTGACTGTGCAAACGGAAGGCGTAGTTGAAGCATACGCCACGGGCAGATTCGATGTGGCTGTACCGGACAATATCGCCGTGCCTCCGACGACGACCTGGGACGACGGCGCTGAGAATGAGATTGTCTGGGGTTGAGGACGTGAGCCAGAGGAGCAACCAATAACCGTGATTGCGAATAATGCGGCTACGCATGTTGGCAGCAGTCCGGTGAGCGGGTTCATATTCATGCACTTCTCCTCAAAGATTCAGGTGGCCCAATTGAAGCATTCGTTCAAGCAGCAAAAAAGGTAAAATGCGCGATTGCGGCGTTAAATTTACAGGATAGAGAGGTGACGGATTCCATCTTTACCCTGTCATCTTCGGTGCGCTGTGCAAGGCGCTGATCCACAGCGGGAGATAGATCCGTCCGGAGGTGGTTCGCTCTGTCTGGAAACAGTCGGAGCGCCGATGGAGCAACGAGAGCGGCGAAGTAGCTGGTGAAGAGATCAGCCTGAGTTACTGGATTCCTCTGGAATCTCAGCGGAGAGGCCGGGCGTTATCCGGTTCGTGTATTCGCCCAAGTGTGCTCCATAAGGCGATTTTGGTTTCTCGCTACATTCCAAGAGCACAGGGTTGTGCTTTCGCGAAGAGGCGCAGGCTGCTAAGGCAGTGGATGGCGCGGGTGTTCTATGCTGGTCTCTGCGGAATATCTGCCGGGAGCGCAGGGAGGAGTGGAGCCTGCCCAGCAGGAGTTTCGCTGAAGGATGCCAGGAGGGATGGTTGCGATGGCGGTCGAGTCCAAAGAGCAGCAGAACAGGGAGCAGCAGAAGCTGATTGCCCGGATTCGAAGGATCCGCGGCCAGGTGGACGCCATTGAGCGCTCGCTGACGGAGAACGAGCACTGTGCCGACACGCTGATGCTGCTGGCCAACGTGCGAGGCGGCATCAACAGCCTGATGGCCGAGGTGCTGGAGGACCATATCCGCCTGCATATGTTGTCGCCAGAGAAGAGGCCGGTGGCATCGACCGAGCTGGCCGAGGACCTGATCGACCTGGTGCGAGCCTATCTGAAGTAGGAGGGCGACGCGTCGGTCTGGTGGCGGGAGAAGAAGGAGTTGCACAGGGCGGCGTCGCGAAAGGCTGCGACGCCGCCGGGGCGCAGGGTGGAGAGAGCTCCGGTGAGGTTGCCGAAGGCCGCGGCGCGCAGGGGGTCCTGGCCGTCGAGCCAGGCGCGGAGGAAGCCGGCGTTGAAGCTGTCGCCCGCACCGATGGTGTCAATAACGTCGTGGGGTTCGAGGGAAACGGGAGCGACCCAGTTGCGCTGGGAGCCGCGTTGAACCAGTGCTCCGCGAGCTCCGCATTTGACGACGATCAGCGGGACGCGTGGCGCGAGGGCGTCAAGAGCTGCTTCGAGTGAGGGTTGGCCGGCGATCTTTTGAACCTCGTCTTCGTTGGGGAGCAGGAGATCGATCCTGTCGAGCAGCGCGGGGAGGACTCCGCTCCAGAGACCGGAGGGGTCGTCGTTGGTGTCCAGGGAGAGGGTGAGGCCGGCGGCGCGGAGGTGGTCAAAGAGCTGGGGCAGGCCGGGGTGGAGGCCGGTCTGCAGGAAGACCGAGGAGAGATGGAAGTGCCGGGCGGAGGAGAGATGCGAGGGGTCCAGGTCGTCGACGGTCATCTGCTCCATCACGCCAGGGTAGGTGAGCATATGGCGTCGGCGACCATGCGGAAGGAGGATGGTGACGCCGGTGTTGGCGCCGGAACAGCGCGTGAGATGGGAGGTATCCAGGCCGGCTTCGGCCAGATGGGTGAGGGCAATCTGGCCCATCGTGTCGTCTCCCAGCAAAGAGGTGAATCCAACGCGGGCGCCCAGAAGAGAGAGGTTGTGGGCGAGGATGGCAGAGGATCCGCCCAGAGTCATGCTGAAGCCGGAGGCCAGGACCTCGACTTCGACCGGGATCGCCTCGGGGAGTCCCTGCAGGATGAGATCCAGGTTGGTTTCGCCAGCGATGGCAATGTCGAGCGGCTTGAGGGCGGAGGCGGTCATGGACGTCCTTTGGTGGGTTGGGGCTGGAGCAACTCCTGAGTGAGTGTATCCGGAGGCCAGGGCGATTCCGCCCAGGCAACAGGCAAGGCGGCGGCGAGGCGGCGGCGACCTGGAGGAGCGAGGCCGCCAGACCTGGCAGCGGCTCAAGAGCCGGCGCGGAGTGAGCTTACAGGTCAGTTATCCTTACGAGCTTTTGATTATCTTTACAGATCCTGCTTCTCCTTTCGCAGAGAGAGGCAGGAGTGACGGCGGTTGTACACGGAGATTTTAACCTCTTGCGGGAAGCAATGGAAGCTTCCCTTTGCTTTCGTAGTTGCAATTGCGAAAGCCAGACTGTACTCTGCGTGGAGCAAGAGGAGAGGATGAAGGTATGGGAATGAAACGGGCGAAGCGGAGGGCTTCCGGGGCGGCCTCGCGTGCCTCCGCATTGCCGCCGGAATTGCCTGCTGCGGAGCCTGCGGGGCCGGAGCGTGGAGCGCAGATGCTGATTGAGGAGCGCCGGCAATATATTGTTTCCCTGGCGCAACAGCGTGGGCGAGTGCTGGTGGAAGATCTCTCCCGGTCGCTGGGAATCTCCAGGATTACGATTCGCAAGGATCTGGATGCGCTGCAGCGGCGGGGAATTTTGCAGCGGACCCATGGAGGGGCTCTGCTGGCAGGCGCGGGAACGCTGGTGGACCCTTCGCTGCAGGAGAAGGAAGAGAAACACTCGCAGGAGAAGCTGAGAATCGCTGCGGAGGCTGCGAGACTGGTTCAGGAGGGACAGTGCGTTCTGCTGGACTCCGGGTCGACGACGGCGGCGATTGCGCGGGCGCTGCGGAAGTTTTCTCGCCTGACGGTGATTACCAATGCGGTGAATATTGCCGCAGAGTTGCGCGGAACAGACTTCGAGGTGCTGCTGACCGGAGGGGCGTTGCGCAAGAACTCCTTCTCCCTGGTAGGGCCGCTGGCTGAGGAGATGCTGCGTGACATGCACGCGGACGTTCTGTTTCTGGGTGTGGATGGTTTTGATCTGGAGGCTGGACTGAGTACGCCGAACGTCATGGAGTCCCGGGTGAACCGCGCGATGGTGAAGGCGGCAACGACGGTGGTGGTGGTGTGCGATTCGAGCAAGTTCAATCGACGCAGCCTTTCAAAGATCGTGGACGTTACGGCGGTCCACCATGTGATTACGGATGGCAACCTGCCGAAGGAGACGGCTGACTCCTTGCGCAGCCTCAATATCAAGCTGACCCTGGTGTAGCAGATCCGATGGGGCGGATGGCGGTTTGCGAGGGCGGAGGGTAGAGCATAGACAACGGCGCCCAGGCCTCTGAAGCGGGATGCGAGCTGAATGCGGCGCGGAGGCGAGAGTTTCGCTTCCAGAACGGATCCTGTTGGGAGTGGTGTTGGCGCCGGAGAAGGAGATTTACCGGCGCCATAACAGGTTTCTGGAGACATTCGATGAGAAGTTTGCGTATTCTACACACAGTTCCAGGCAGGGGCGGTGGTGGATTGACGGGGTGGACCTGCCAGAGGATGGGCTGCGCAAGGTATATCGGTAGAACGCACGGCGACTGTTGCCGCGCGTGCGGGTAGCGTCAGGGTTAGTTCGACGGGGAAGATGATCTTCATCGCTGGAGGAGAAGCTGGATACGATGAGCCATGGAGCGTGCGCTGTACCGACGGAGCCGATGAGTGATGGGCGGCAGAATGAGGGCCGGCGGGCATATAACCTGCTCCTGCTCTCCGTAGCAGGGCTGGGTGGACTGCTGTATGGCGTGGATGTAGGGATCATCGGCGGGGCGCTGCCGTATCTTGAGGCGACCTCCGGGCTGAGCGCGGAGCAACTCTCGGTGATTGTGGCGGCGGTGCTGCTGGGCAGCGTGCTTTCCACGATCTTTGCGGGAGTGCTGGCGGACTGGATGGGGCGCAAGCCGCTGATGGCGCTGAGCGGCCTGGTGTTTGTGGTGAGTATCCCGGTGATTGCGCTCTCGCATGGATATGGGCCGCTGTTTCTGGGGCGGCTGCTGCAGGGCTCCAGCGCGGGGTTTGTAGGCGTGGTGGTGCCGCTGTACCTGGCCGAGTGCCTGACCTCTTCCTCGCGCGGCAAAGGGACGGGGATCTTTCAGTGGCTGTGCACCTTTGGCATTGTGGCGGCGGCGCTGATCGGCATGTATTACAGCTACCACGTGCAGGCGGTAGCGGCCCATGCGAGCGCGGCTACGCTCTTCCATGTGGAGGACCAGGCGTGGCGGCATATCTTCTGGATCTCATTGCCGCCGGGAGTGCTGTTTGTGCTGGGCAGCCTGCTTGTCGGGGAGTCTCCGCGCTGGCTGTTTCGCAAGGGAAGACACGAGCGGGCGATGAGTTCGCTGCTGCGGTCGCGTTCTGCTGCGGGAGCGGAGCTGGAGTTTGCGGAGATGCAGGCCATTGCCAACGAGCGGGATGCAAACCAGCATGCGGAGGGTTCGCTGCTGCGGCGGAAGTACGTGGTTCCGTTTCTGCTGGCCTGCGTGATTCTGTTCTGCAACACGGCGACCGGGGTCAACTCAATCATCGGGTTCAACACCAGCATTCTGCTGCAGAGCGGACTCTCTGACGTGGCCTCGCACTGGGGCTATGTACTGTTCACGCTGGTGAACTTCCTGATGACGGTGGCGGGCATCCTGCTGGTGGACAAGAAGGGACGAAGGTTCCTGCTGATCCTGGGGACCACGGGCGTGACGCTCTCCATGCTGGTGGTGGCCGGCATGTTCTGGCATACGGAGCGATCGGAGATGGAGTGCCGGAGCGCGGTGCAGTCCATGGTGGAGCCAGGCCAGGAGCTGACGCTGCGCTTTGATTCGGCCACGGCGGCAAGGCTGCTGGCAGAGAGTGGATTCAAGAACAGCGAGACGCTTGCCAGCCATGCTTCGCTGGCGGTGATCTACTCCTATGGCGGATTTACCGGCGAGACCACCTACGTGCGGTCCGACGATGCGGGAGCGGCGCCGATCCACATTACGCGCGCCGGGACGGTGCCAGTGAACGCCGTGGACGCTTTCTTCAAGAACCCGTTTGCCGATGTGAAGGCTGCGCAGACCGCTCCGCTGAAGATAGAACGGGCGCGGATTGGGCAGATACCCAGTGCGAGGTACGGCGAGGCGGTGGCGCTGGCGCTGTTCAGCTTCATCGGGTTCTATGCGTTTGGCCCCGGGGTGTGCGTGTGGCTGGCGCTCTCCGAGTTGATGCCGACCAGAATCCGCTCCGTGGGAATGAGCATTGCCCTGGTGATCAACCAGATGGTGTCAACGACGCTGGCGGTGATCTTTTTGCCCGTGGTGAGCCAGCACGGCTACTCTTCGATGTTCCTGCTCTTTGCCGTCTTCGGAGTGGTCTACTTTGTCACGGCGCTGTTCTTCCTTCCCGAGACCAAGGGAAAGACGCTGGAGGAGATTGAACAGTACTTTGAAGGAGGAGCGGCGGGGAAGGTGCTGGCGGGTGAGTGAGATTTGTGCAGGGGGCCAGGTGAAACAAAGGGACGTGTGAGGGAAGAAGGCCATCGGTGAGGTTGCGAGCCACACGCGACGGACGACCCCGCAGCAACCGCGGGGGCCAGCAAGACAGATACGGCGGGTGGATGGTCTGGCTCATCGGCCGTGTACCGGAGCGGCAGGCGACGATGCCTGGTGGAAGCAGGCGCGGGCCAGATCCTTGTAGAGGAGCGCCTGCGCGTAGCGGTCTGACTCTTCAACCATCTGGCCGGATGCGTTGGGGAACAGCCGCGCATAATAGTGGGTGCCGGGGAGAAGTTCGGGTGCAAAGATCAGTGTGTCGCCCGGGTGTGCATGGTTCAGGAATCCGCGCATGGCCCGGGTCCATAGCTCCTTGAAGTGAGCCAGATAGTCGATCCTGCCGTGGGCTTGTGGAGGGCGGGAATCGAAGTCCGGGCCTATGGGGACCTGCATGCAGCCAGAGCTTGCGATGCGGCCGTGGATGAACCCGACCCGATCGAAGATTGGCGCCATGAACGCCAGCTTGTCCTCCCAGTCACCATAGACAAGCTCTTGTCCGCAGTAATAGTGGCTGAAATCCGCATTGAAGCGGAGTTCAGGAAATCTCCTGGTGATTTGAACCGTGCGCCAGATGTCCTGCGTAACGGTGGCACGGTGGGTCTCGATGAAGACGGGCAGGTTATGCCGGCTTGATGCCGTCAGAATGGCGTCGATCAGACGAAATACGTCTTCGTCGTCTTCCAGGCCCCATCCGGCGTGGACGGTCAGGCAGGTGTCGCCTCTTCTGGCATGTTTGCAAACAATCGGATCAGCCTCGAGCGGCGTATTGATGCGGTCCAGGCCGCAGTGCGGGAGCAGAGCATTCGGTGGCGCTGGGTCATCCGTTGTGAGTTGAACACCCTGGAAGCCGTCCTGCAGCAGTTGACGATAGCACGCCAAGCCTTCATGGCCCGTCCACACGGTGTCCTGGCGTAGATCGGTGAGGTTGTCCATGTTCAGGAACACGCTGAGGTTTGGAGAGCCTGCCGAGCCATCATTGACGAAGCGAGACGTTGATTCCATTGGCTGTGACCTTTCGCGGGGAAGTGTGTTGAAGGCGGCTGGAAGCAGCCGGTGGTGGGCTGCAGTTGGTGCAGGCCCAGACGGAGGTGGTCCAAGCCTGCATCTCTGAGAGACGAGATAGGGAGCAACCGGTGGGTTGTGATTGTCAGCAAAGGACTAGAACTCATCAAATGCAATCTGATGCAGAGGGACGCCCAGCTTCTCCAGCATTCCGGTGCAGGCCTTGATCATCAACGGCGGGCCACAGAGGTAGTACTCCACCGCTGCCGGATTTGTGTGAGCCTGTAAATACTCAGCGAAGACCACGTCATGGATAAATCCGACAGATCCTTTCCAGGCGTCTTCCGGCAGAGGCGAGGAGAGCGCGAGATGGAATGCGAAGTTTGGGTGAGACCCGGCGAGACGGTTGAAGTAGTCCGCATAGAAGAGTTCCTGGCGGGAGCGCGCGCCGTACCAGAAGCTGATCCTTCTGGCGGTGTTCTCCGTCTCCAGCAGGTGTGAGAGGTGCGCGCGCAGCGGCGCCATGCCCGCACCGCCGCCGATGTAGACCATCTCCCGCCTGGTGGGCTTGATGTGGAAGTCGCCAAAGGGTCCAAGGGCGGAGATTCTATCGCCGGGCTTGAGACTGAAGAGATAACTCGAACCAACGCCAGGGGCACAGTCCTGCCCCGGAGGGGGCGTCGCGATGCGGACGTTAAGCCTCAGCGTCGGCTCCAGCTCCAGGTTGCTCGCCAACGAGTAGTTATTGCGCCTGCCAGGCTCCGGATTCCGCGCCACCAGATCAAAGAGATGATGGTTTCTCCATACGGTGGCGAAGGGCTCTGGAACATCAAGGTT